>NZ_JBQQBV010000010.1:0-290723 GCF_052246355.1 Streptomyces sp. 3N207
AGGTTGGAGCATGGGCGCTCTCACCCACCCCAGATATGGGCGCCACGTGCAGACAAAAGGCAGCAACTGCTGGCGGAGATCCCTCACGTCAATAGGAAGCGGGATTGCGGAAGGGGGGTTCTAGGGGGGCGAAGCCCACCTGGCGGGGGGCCGTTGGGGGGCGGAGCCCCCCGACACGACCTGTCGGCGGCAGCCGAAAACGCAACGAGGCGTGCCCCCACAAGCACCGGCAGGCAGCCGAAAACGAAACGAGGCGTGCCCCCTCAAGCAACGGCCCTCACGTGGGTGCCCCCCACAAGCGACGGCCCTCACGTGGGTGCCCCCTCAAGCGACGGCAAGGGACCCGCAGAGGGTCACCCCGCGAGGCAGGAGGGGCCCAGCAATTCCTTGAGGTCACCAAAGAGCGCGGGGTCCGGGGTAACGCGGTGCCTATCAAGCCGCAGCACCGTCGTCTTCCGCGCCCCCTCCAACCGAACCCGCACCTCACTGGACCCACGATGCTGGGTAAGCACATACCCGAGTTTTTCCACCAGCGGCGGCGTCACCTTCACGGTCGGAATCGTAATGGTGACCGGCGCGGACGCCGACGCCTCACTCAGATCCGGAACCTGCAACTCCATCGCGACCAGCCGTGGCACATCCTCCCGCTTGTCGAGCCGCCCCTTGACGAAAACGATCGCGTCCTCCACCAACTGCGTGGAGACCAACTGATACGTAGCGGGGAAGAACATGCAGTCGATGGAACCCGCCAGGTCCTCCACGGTGGCAATCGCCCACGCATTCCCCTGCTTGGTCATCTTCCGCTGGAGCCCGGAGATGATCCCCCCGATGGTCACGATCGAGCCGTCCGAATAGTCACCGCCGGTCAACTGCGCAATGGCGGCGTCGGCCTTGTCGTTCAGCACATGTTCCAGCCCGAAGAGCGGATGGTCGGAGACATAGAGTCCCAGCATCTCCCGCTCCTGCGCGAGCAGATACGTCTTGTCCCACTCATCTTCGGAGAACTGCACATCCAGCCCGAAGCCGGGGCCTGAGTCATCGGCTTCGCCGCCCAGATCACCGAAGAGATCGAACTGCCCCTCGGCCTCCTTCCGCTTCACCTGCACCACGTTGTCGATCATCGGCTCGAACTGCGCGGTCAGCCCTTTACGCGTGTGCCCCATCTCATCAAAGGCACCGGCCTTGATCAGCGACTCGACGGTGCGCTTGTTGCAGACGACGGCCTCAACCTTGTCGAGGAAATCAGGGAAAGAGGAGTACTTCCCCTTGGCCTTTCGGCATTTGACGATCGAGTCCACCACATTCTGGCCCACATTCCTGACGGCCGTAAGACCGAAAACAATGGTGGAGTCGTCCTTCGAGGTGAAGTTCGCCTCCGACTCGTTGACGTTCGGCGGGAGCACTTTGATGCCCATCTTGCGGCACTCGTTGAGGTAGACCGCCGACTTGTCCTTGTCGTCCCGCACCGAGGTGAGCAGCGCGGACATGTATTCGGCCGGGTAGTTGGCCTTCAGATACGCCGTCCAGTAGGTGACCAGCCCATAGGCGGAGGAGTGCGCCTTGTTGAACGCGTATCCGGCGAACGGCACCAGCACGTCCCAGACGGCCTGGACGGCGGCGTCGGAGTAGCCGTTGTCCCGCATGCCCTTCTGGAAGTTCACGAACTCCTTGTCGAGAACCTCCTTCTTCTTCTTGCCCATGGCCCGGCGCAGCAGGTCGGCCTGTCCGAGCGAGTAACCGGCCAGGACCTGGGCTGCCTTCTGTACCTGCTCCTGGTAGACGATCAGGCCGTAGGTGATGTCGAGGACCTCCTTGAGAGGCTCCTCCAGCTCCGGGTGGATCGGAGTGATCTCCTGCTGGCCGTTCTTCCGCAGCGCGTAGTTGATGTGGGAGTTCATCCCCATCGGGCCGGGGCGGTACAGCGCCGAGACGGCGGAAATGTCCTCGAAGTGGTCGGGCTTCATCATGCGCAGCAGGGAGCGCATGGGGCCGCCGTCGAACTGGAAGACGCCCAGCGTGTCACCGCGGCACAGCAGCTCGAAGGTCTTGGGGTCGTCCAGCGGCAGGTCCAGAAGCTTGAGGTCGACGCCCTTGTTCTTGCGGATCATCTTGACCGCGTCGTCCATGATGGTGAGGTTGCGCAGCCCCAGGAAGTCCATCTTCAGCAGGCCCAGCGCCTCACAGCTGGGGTAGTCCCACTGCGTGACGACCGTGCCGTCGTTCTTCGGCGAAAAGATCGGCGCGTGGTCGATGACCGGCTCGCTGGACATGATCACGCCCGCCGCGTGCATGCCCATCTGCCGTACCAGGCCCTCGATGCCCATGGCTGCGTCGATGACCTTCTTGACATCCGGCTCGTTCTCGTACATCGACCGGACCTCGCCCGCCTCGCTGTAGCGGGGGTGTTTGGGGTCGGTGATGCCGGAGAGCGGGATGCCCTTGCCGAGCACATCGGCGGGCATCGCCTTGGTGATGCGGTCGCCCATCGCGTACGGGTAGCCCAGCACGCGGGAGGCGTCCTTGATGGCGGCCTTGGCCTTGATGGTGCCGTAGGTGCCGATCATGGCGACCTTGTCGGCGCCGTACTTGTCCGTCACATAACGGATCACATCGCCGCGCCTGCGCTCGTCGAAGTCGATGTCGACGTCGGGCATGGTGACGCGCTCGGGATTGAGGAACCGCTCGAAGATCAGCCCGTGGGTCACCGGATCGAGGTCGGTGATGCCCATGGCGTACGAGACGATGGAGCCCGCCGCAGAGCCACGTCCCGGGCCGACCGCGATGCCGTTGTCCTTGGCCCAGTTGATGAAGTCGGCGACCACGAGGAAGTACCCCGGGAAGCCCATGTCGATGATGACCTTCATCTCGTAGTCCGCCAGCTCCTGGCGGTCCTGGGGAACGCCGTCCGGGTAGCGGCGGGCCATGCCGCGCCGCACCTCCTCGCGGAACCAGGAGATCTCGTCGTACCCCTCAGGCACATCGAACTTCGGCATCAGGTTCTTGGGCTCGAACATGCCCTCGGTCTCGATGCGTTCCGCGATCAGCAGCTGGGAGTTGCGGCAGCCCGACTGCCAGGCGTCCGAGGAGTCGATGGCATACATCTCCTCCGCGGACTTGATGTAGTAGCCGGCGCCGTCGAAGCTGAAGCGGTCCGGGTCGGAGAGGTTGCTGCCCGTCTGGATGCACAGCAGGGTGTCGTGCGCCGCCGCCTCGTGCTCGTAGGTGTAGTGCGAGTCGTTGGTGACGACGAAGGGCGCGTTGATCTTCCTCGCGATGCGCTCCAGACCGTCCCTGGCGCGCTTGTCGATGTCGATGCCGTGGTCCATCAGCTCGACGAAGAAGTTCTCCTTGCCGAAGATGTCCTGGTACTCCCCGGCGGCCTTCAGGGCCTCGTCCTCCATGTCGAGGCGGATCTTGGTGCTCACCTCCCCGGAGGGGCAGCCGGTGGTCGCCATCAGGCCCTCGGCGTACTCGGCGAGCAGTTCGCGGTCCATCCTGGGCTTGCGGAAGAAGCCCTCCAGGCTGGCGCGCGACTGGGCGCGGAAGAGATTGTGCAGCCCCGTGGCGTTCCTGGCCCACATCGTCATATGGGTGTAGGCACCGTTACCCGACACGTCGTCCCGCTTCTGGTGCGGGGTGCCCCACTTGACCGGGCGGGTGTTCCTGCGGTGGTCGGGTGCCAGATACGCCTCGATGCCGATGATCGGTGTGACCCCGGCGTCCTTTGCGGAGTGGAAGAAGTCGTAGGCCCCGTGCAGGTTCCCGTGGTCGGTCATCGCGATATGCGACATGCCCATCTCGTTGCAGGCGTTGAACATGTCCTTCAGCCGGGCTGCGCCGTCGAGGAGTGAGTACTGCGTGTGCACGTGCAGATGTGTGAAGGGCTTGTCGGTCACGACGAAGGCCACCTCCGGGCGCGGGTCTTCTGGGGCGGCCTAGGAGTCTACGACCCGCCACTGACAACCGCTGAAGGTCCGTCCGGGCCGACGGCCCGCTGTGGAACCGACCGGGCACCATGCCCCGTCGCCGTACGTTGGACACTCGATTCGTCCTACACCGCTTCAGTCCCCTACCGCCTTACGGAGCGCACCCATGACCACGGCAGGCCAGGCAGCAGAGCGCGGCGAGACCATCCTGCGGGTCTTCGACACCGCTTTCGGCGACCTCCTCGCCGCCGACCCGGCGGCCTTCCGTACGAAGTTCCGCAAGATGGCGTCCTCCGCCTTCGCCTTCTACCGCGGCACGGCCTGCCTCTTCTACGCCGATCTTCACGAAGAGCGGGACGGCGGCCCGTTCCTGGACGAGCGCACCAGCCGGGTGTGGATCCACGGCGACCTGCACGCCGAGAACTTCGGCACGTACATGAACGCCAACGGCCGCCTGCTGTTCAACGTCAACGACTTCGACGAGGCGTACGTAGGCCCCTTCACCTGGGACCTCAAGCGCTTCGCGGCCTCCGTGGCGCTGCTGGGCTACAGCAAAGCGCTCAGTGACGAGCAGATCACCGCGCTGGTGACCACCTACGCCGACGCCTACCGGGACCGCATCCGCGTCATGGCCTCCGGCACCGCCGAGAGCGAGCCGCCCACCCTCACCCTGGAGACCGCACGCGGCCCCGTGCTGGACGCGCTGCGCGCAGCCCGTGCCAACACCCGCTTCGGGCTGCTGGGCACCATGACCGAGATCCGCGACTGGGAGCGCGGCTTCAGCCCGGGCGGCGGGTCCATCGAGCTGGACAAGGAGACGCGGGACGCGGTCCTGGAGGCGTTCGGCGCCTACCTGCACACCCTCCCGCCGCACGAGGGCCGCGAGCGGCACGGCGCCCACCGCGTCAAGGACGTGGTGGGCCGCCGCGGCATCGGCATCGGCAGCGCGGGGCTGCCCTCGTACAACATCCTGCTGGAGGGCCACAGCGACGCCCTTGAGAACGACCTGGTCATCTATATGAAGCAGGCGCAGACCCCGGCCGTCTCGCGGCACATCACCGACCAGGCCGTACGCGACTACTTCCAGCACGAGGGGCACCGCACCGTCATCTCGCAGCGTGCCCTCCAGTCGCACGCCGACCCGTGGCTGGGCTGGACGGAGCTGAACGGCGCGGGCCAGCTGGTGGCCGAGGTCTCGCCCTACGCGGTGGACCTGGACTGGTCGGAGCTGTCGGACCCGGACGAGATCGCGCAGGTCACCGCCGATCTCGCCCGCGCGACAGCGACCATGCACGGGGCGGCGGACGAGGCGGAGAGCGGCCACAGTCTGGTGCCGTTCTCCACGGAGCGCGCCATCGACGCAGCGATCTCGGCGGACGAGGACGGCTTCCGCGCGATGCTGGTCGACTTCGCCCACACATACGGCGCGCAGGCACGCCGCGATCACCAGATCTTCGTGGACCTCTTCCGCAATGGGCGTATTCCGGGGGTCTGAGCACGGTCGCAGGGGGGCTCCGGGAATTGCCGGGCCCCCGGATCCGGCCCTTTAGAGACCGCTTACGCGATCCCATGGCACACTCGGTCACCATGGGAGCAGCAGGGGTAAGGACAGCACGTGCGGGGCTTTTCACGGCCCTGTGCGTCACCCTGTCCTCCGGCGCCCATGTGCTGCTCTCCGGCTCCCCCGTCCCGCTGCGCCCGTTCCTCGTGGTCTCGGCGGTGATCTTCGCCCTCGCCTTTGCGCTGGCAGGGCGGGAGCGGAGCTTCGTGCGGATCGCGGCGCTGCTGATCCCGCTTGAGCTGGCGGCGGACACCGTCTTCACCACCGGCCAGCACGCCTGCTACGGGCAGGCCGGCGGGCCGGTGACCGGGCCGCTGCGCTCGGTAGGCGTCGAGCTGCTCTGCGGTGGCGGCAGCGTCGGCACGCCGCTGGCGCGGATGGCCGCGCGGGGCGGCGAGGCCGGCGCGTACCCGTTGGGCGTCCATGGTGTGCCGGGCGCGGCGCTGCCCTGGCTGCTGCTGGCCGCGCATGTAGCCGTGGGCCTGCTGGCAGCGCTGTGGCTGCGGCGCGGCGAGGCGGCCCTCGCCGGGCTGCTGCGCGCCGTGGCGGCCACTGCCTTCCGCCCGCTGCAGCTCGCGGTGGCCGTCCGCCGTACCTTCCGCGGCGGCGGCCCGGCCCTGCTCCGGCGTACGCCGGAGCCTGGTGAGCCCCGCGCGCTGCCGCTGCTGACCCACTCCGTACACCGTCGCGGGCCGCCTGCGCTCGCCACCGCCGCACCGGCGGTCTGAGCAGGTTTCCTTTCGCGTACGGACATACGGAGAAGAACAGTCATGAGCAAGCGCAACAGTTCGGAAGCCAAGCGCGCCGCCCGCGAGCGGCTGCGTATCGAGCGGGAGAAGCAGGCCAAGAAGGAGCGGACGCGGCGGCAGTTGCTGGTCGCGCTCTCGGTGGTCGGGGTGCTGGCCGTGGTGGCCGGTATCGGCGTCTTCATCGCCAAGCTGAACGACCAGGACTCCAGCGGCGACGACATGGCCGTCACCACCGGAGGTGCCAAGGCCGAGAAGACCATCGACGTCTACGAGGACCTGCGCTGCCCGGCCTGCGCCAGCTTCGAGCAGGCGGTGGGCGAGCCGCTCCAGAAGGGTGCCGAGGAGGGCAAGTACAAGCTGCGTATCCACCTCGGCGCGATCATCGACGGCAACATGGGCGGCTCCGGCTCCAAGAACGCCGCCCGCGCCCTGGGTGCCGCCAAGGCCGTGAGCCCCAAGGCGTTCGCGGACTACAAGCAGCAGCTGTACTCGGCCAAGTGGCACCCGAGCGAGCAGGGGCCCGACAAGTTCGCCGACAACAACTACCTGCTCAAGGTCTCGGACACGGTCCCGGAGCTGAAGGACAACAAGGCGTTCGAGAAGGCCGTCAAGAGCAAGAAGAAGTACAACAAGTGGGCCAAGGACATGATCGCCAGCTTCAACGGCGCCGAGGTCCAGAGCACCCCCACCATCAAGATCGACGGTAAGCAGGTGGAGCCGCAGGACGTGCCCGCCAAGCTCAAGGACATGGGCGTGGACCTGAAGTCGGGCAAGGAGAAGAAGAAGTAGCCGACGCAGAGCCCTGCGCGACGAGGGGCAGACCGCAATCTGCGGTCTGCCCCTCGCCCTTACTGATGCGTAACATGGCCGCTCGTGACTTCTACCGACTCCACGAGAACCGAACAAGTCCTGCCCGGAAGAGCCAAGGGACCGGTGCCCGCGCCACGGCGCCGCGCCGTGGTCGCCGCCGGCGCGGCCGGTGCCGCGCTGCTGCCGCTCGCGGGCGCGCTGCCCGCCGCGAGCGCGGCCGACGCCGGTCCCGCGTTCGTGCACGGTGTGGCCTCGGGTGACCCCCTCCCGGACGGGGTGCTGCTGTGGACCCGGGTCACCCCGGAGCCCGGCGCCGTCCCCGGCTCGGGCAAGGGCGCACCGGTCGAGGTGGCCTGGGAGGTGGCCGAGGACCGCGGGTTCACCACCGCCGTGGCGCACGGCACCGTGAAGGCGGAGGCCGCCGCCGACCACACCGTGAAGGCGGATGTGCGCGGACTGCGCCCGGCCACCACGTACTACTTCCGCTTCACGGCCGGGGGTGTCCACTCCCCCACCGGCCGCACCCGTACCGCGCCCGCCGAGAGCGCCGAGGTCTCCAACCTGCGTCTCGGGCTGGTCTCCTGCGCCAACTACGAGGGCGGCTACTTCGCCTCGTACCGGCATCTGGCGGCCCGTTCCGACCTGCACGCGGTGCTGCACCTGGGCGACTACATCTACGAGTACGGGCACGGCGAGTACCCCGCGGGGGACGCCGTCGTACGGACCGTGCAGCCCCCGCACGAGATCGTCTCGATCGCCGACTACCGGGTCCGGCACGGCCATTACAAGTCCGACCCCGATCTGCAGGCCATGCACGCGGCGCATCCGCTCGTCGCCATCTGGGACGACCACGAGTTCGCCGACAACGCCTGGTCGGGCGGTGCCGCCAATCACGATCCGGCCGCCGAGGGCGACTGGGCGAGGCGAATAGCCGCGGCGAAGCAGGCGTACTTCGAGTGGCTTCCGGTGCGGCCCTCCACCGCGGGCACCACCTTCCGCACGCTGCGCTTCGGGCGGCTGGCCGAGCTGCATCTGCTGGATCTGCGCTCGTTCCGCGACGCACAGGCAAAGGTGGGCGACGGCAAGGACATCGACGATCCGGCCCGGACGCTGACCGGGCGCAAGCAGCTGGACTGGCTGAAGAAGGGCCTGGCGGACTCCCCCGCCCGCTGGAAGCTGGTCGGCAACCCGGTAATGATCTCCCAGGTGGCCTTCGGCTCCGTCCCCGCCAAGTTCCTCGGCCCGCTCGCCGAGTGCCTGGGCGTGCCCGAGGAAGGGCTGGCCGTCAACACCGACCAGTGGGACGGCTACGCGGACGACCGGCGCGAACTCCTCACGCACTTGCGCGACAACCGGGTCACCGACGCCGTCTTCCTGACCGGTGACATCCATACGAACTGGGCCAACGAGGTACCGCTGCGCGCCGCCGACTACCCCGAGGAGGCCCCGGTCGCCACGGAGTTCGTCATCACCTCCGTCACCTCCGACAACCTCGACGACACCCTGCACGTCGCCCCCGACACCCTCTCGGGCGTCGCCGAGACGGCCGTCCGCGCCGCCAACCGCCATGTGCGCTGGGTGGACATGGACTCGCACGGCTTCGGGGTGCTGGACGTGGACGCGGCGCGGGCACAGCTGGACTACTTCGTCCTGTCGGACAAGGCCGACAAGTTCGCTACCGCCTCGCTGCGCCGCTCCTACCGCACCGCCTCCGGCTCACAGCGCGTCGAGCGCACGTATCAGCCCATACGCTGAGCCGCCCTTCACCCGTACGCTGATCCCCATGACAGGGGGAGAGCGCGGGCAGCGCGGACAGCTGGTCGACGGGCGTTTCGAGTTGCTGGAGCGACTTGGGGCCGGGGGCATGGGCACCGTGTGGCGGGCGCGGGATATCACCCTGCACCGCGAGGTGGCGCTGAAAGAAGTCCGGCCCCCGGCCGAGCCGGACGACCCGGACGCGGCACCGGAGGATTCGGCGGGATCCCGGGCGCTGCGCGAGCGGGTGCTGCGGGAGGCCCGTGCTCTGGCCCGGCTCAGCCATCCGCACGTGGTGACGATCCATCACATCGTGGACGGGGGGCCCTACCCCTGGCTGGTGATGGAGCTGGTTGCCGGGCCGTCGCTCGAACGGCGGCTCGGCCAGGGCCCGTTGGCGCCGCGCGAGGCGGCGCGGCTCGGCCGGGAAGTGCTCTCCGCGCTGCGCACCGCACATGCGGCGGGTATCCAGCACCGCGATGTGAAGCCCGGCAACGTGCTGCTGCGCGAGGACGGTTCGGCAGTGCTCACCGACTTCGGCATCGCCGCGCTCCAGGGCTCGGCCACGGTGACGGCGACGGGCGAGTTCATGGGCTCGCCGGAGTTCATCGCCCCGGAGCGGATCCGGGGCATCGACGACGACCCGGCGAGCGATCTGTGGTCCCTGGGGCTGACGCTGTACGTGTGCACGGAGGGCCACAGTCCGCTGCGCCGCGCCACCACGCTGGCCACCATCGCCGCGGTGCTCGACGACCCTGTTCCGCCGCCGGTACGCAGCGGCGCCCTGGGGCCGGTGCTGGAGGCCGTACTCGTCAGCGACCCCGCGGCCCGGCCCGGCGCAGCAGAGCTGGAACGGATGCTGACGGATGTCGCGGAGGGGCGGGAAGCGACACCGTATCTGCCGACCGAGACGGCGATGCCGGTACGCGGGCCCGCTGCGGCGCCGCCACCGTCCGGGGCGCCCGCCCCGGTGTCCACCCACCAGGTTGCTTCGGGCCGGCGCCGTGGCCGCGCCCCGTTCGCTGTCCTCGCAGCTGTGGTGGCTGGCGCCCTCGTTGCCGGTGGTGTGTTCCTGCTGACGCGGCCGGACGGGAAGTCCGCCGACGCAGGCGAGGGCAAGCAGAGCGCGCGGCCCACCGTGACGGACGCGGACCGCTCCCGGAATCCCTCGCCGAAGGAGAAGGAGAGCCCGCAGCCGGAGCGGAGCAAGAGCCCGGCCGCAGATGCGACCGGCTCCCCGGCCGGTCCGGGCTCCCTCGCCGACACCTGGGTCGCCCAGCTCGGCTCGGTCGCCAAGTCGGACGGCACCGGCGAGCGCGACAAGATGCAGGCTGCGCTGGGCCGCCATGGTTGGGGGGTGCGCTATGTGGACAGCGACCGCTATGCCTCGCTGCGTCCGGGCTACTGGATGTTCTACACCCCCGGCCCCTCCGGCGGCTTCCGGAGCGGCCTGGAGGTGACGGACTGGTGCGTCGCGCGCGGCCTGACGTCGTCGAGCCGGTGTGTGGGCCGCTATGTCAGCGACGACGCCGCCGACCGCCGCTACGTCTGCGCCCCGGACAAGAACCGGGGCACGGGGCGCTGCGAGCGCTGAGGACCCGTCCTACAGCGTCTCCAGGAACCCCAGCACCGACCGCCAGGTGCGCTCCGCGGCCTCCTCCTCGTAGTCCTCCAGTCCGGCGTGGGTGTACAGGTGCCCGGCACCCGGGTATCTGTGCACCTCCACGTCGGCGCCGGCCCGCTGCATCCGCAGATACCAGGCGGTCAGCCAGTCGTGCGGCTCGAAGGCGTCGGGGTCCCCGACATGCAGCTGCACGGGCAGCTCGTCCACCGCTGCGTCCTCGGGGATGTCCGACGTCCCGGAGAACAGCACCAGGCCGCGCGCCTTCTCGTCGGCCAGTGCGAGGGTCTGGGCGATGGAGCCGCCCATCGAGAAGCCCGCGTAGACCAGGCCCTTGTCGGAGTGGGGTGCGGTGGCGGTCACGGCCCGCCGCAGCAGCTCGTCGCGGTCGGGACTGCCCTCCTCCTCGCGCATCCGCATCCCTTCCTCGACCGAGGGGGCGGTCCGCCCGTCGAAGAGGTCCGGGGTGATCACCTCGTGCCCCGCGGTGCGGAGCCGCTCCGCCGCGGCGTGCACATCCGCGGTGAGCCCGCACACGGAGTGCAGGAGAACGATCGGTACGGGTGCCACAGATGTCACTTCCTTCACAAAGAGCCCCCGGTGAGAGCCCTGGAGCCGGGTACTCCACATGGTGCCAGGTACGGTCGTCGGTGGTCCCCGGGCGGTCGCAGCCGCCGCGCGGCCACCCTCCCCGGTGCCGCGACCGGGGCCTTCGCCAGGAGACCTAGGAGAAAGGCGACCATGGAGAACGTGCTCCGGCCCGTCATCGTCTTCGGTGGCGCGCTCGTGCTCTCGTACGTCCTCGCCTGGGCCGTCGACCGGCTGATGGTACGCCTCGACGTCCGCCACCCGGAGACCCCGATGTGGGGGCTGCTGCGCAGCGGTCGCTTCCCGTTCCAGGCGGTGCTGTTCGTCGCGCTGGTCAGCGCCTTCTTCGACAGCACGCAGCTGGCCAGGGACCACAGAAGCGGTGTCGACCGGTGGCTGACCATAGTCCTGATCGCGGCCTCGGCCTGGCTGATCCTGCGGATCGTCGCCGCGATCACGGAGACGATTGCCACCCGGTACGTGGGCGCCACCCACGACCCGGCGCGCGGTCGCCGGGTGCGCACCCAGCTCACGCTGATCCGGCGGTTGATCACCGCCGTGGTGACGGTGATCGCGGTAGCGGCGGTGCTGCTCCAGTTCCCGGGCATGAAGACGTTCGGCACCTCGATGCTGGCCTCGGCCGGTGTGCTGGGAATCGTCGTCGGTATCGCGGCCCAGTCGACGCTGGGCAACCTGTTCGCCGGGCTGTCGATCGCCTTCGGCGACATGGTGCGGATCGGCGACGAGGTCGTCGTGGATGGCGAGATGGGCACGGTCGAGGAGATCACCGTCTCGTATCTGGTGATCCTCACCTGGGACGAGCGGCGGATCACGATGCCGGTCTCGTACTTCACCAGCAAGCCGTTCGAGAACTGGTCGCGCGGCGGCCCCCAGCAGACCGGCACCGTCTTCCTCCAGCTCGACCACTCGGCGCCGATCGCCGAGCTGCGCGCCAGGGCGGAGGAGCTGGTGCGGGCCAGCGACGAGTGGGACGGGCGCAGCTGGAGCCTGGTGGTCACCGACAGCACGCCCACCACCATCGAGGTGCGGGTCGCGGTGACGGCACGCTCCTCGGACGATCTGTGGACGCTGCGCTGCTCGCTCCGCGAGGAGCTGATCGCCTGGCTGAAGACCTACCACCCGGAGGCGCTGCCGGGCATCCGGTACATCCAGCAGGAGAAGCTGGTCTGAGGCCGCGCCCCGAAGGGGCGCGGGGCTGTGCTCATATGCGGCTCCGCCGCGTGGGCGCGATCAACCACAACAGACCCGCAGCCTGCGGACGTCGGGCAGGGGCACCCCGAGGCACCGCCCCGCCTCACAGCCCCCGGAAACTGCGGACGTCCAACTGGTGCAGCACCCGGTCCACGACCTCCGGATCGACACCTGCCTCGCCGCGCGCGGCAATCACCTCGTGCCGCGCGGCGGACAGCAGCTCACCCTGGAGCCGCCGCATCTTCTGCGCCCGGGCCACGCGCTTGCTGTGCGCGGCCCGGCGCTCCTCGCCGACGATCTCGGGGGAGATCCGCGCGCCCACGTCCCAGGCCCTCCGCAGCAGCGCCTCGGAGACCTCTTCCGGCAGCTCCTCGACCTCTTCGATCTCCTTGAGCCGCTTGCGGGCCGCCTTGGCGACGCGCAGCGCCAGCTGCCGCTCCAGTTCCCGCTCGGCGGCGCTGTCGGACTGCACGTTGAGCCGCGTCACCAGCCGGGGCAGGGTCAGCCCCTGGAAGATCAGGGTGACGATCACCACCGCGAAGGCGATGAAGATGATCGCCTCCCGGCCGGGGAACGCACCGCCCCCGGCCTCCGGCTCGACGGACAGCGGGACGGCCAGCGCCAGCGCGACCGAGGCCACCCCGCGCATTCCGGCCCACCACACGACGACGGTCTCCCGCCAGTTGCGCGGGATGTCCTCGTCCAGGTCCTTGCGCCGGTGCAGCCGCTGCGCCAGCCACGCGGAGGGCAGCAGCCACAGCAGCCGCAGGATGACGACGACGCCGACGACCGCCAGAGCCGCGGGCAGCAGCTGCCGCCAGTCCTCCTGGACGGTGTCGAAGATGGTGTGCAGTTCCAGCCCGATCAGCCCGAAGGCGATCCCGGTCACCAGCATGTCCACGATCTGCCAGAACGTCTGCCCCGCCAGCCTGCCCTGGACGTCGTCCGCATCCACGGCATGCCCGGAGGCCAGGTAGAGCGCCGTCGTCAGTACGGCCAGCACGCCCGAGCCCATCAGCTCCTCGGCGAGCACGTAGGAGGCGAACGGCACCAGCAGCGTCAGCCCGGTCTGGAGCGTGGCGTCCCCCAGGTAGCTCATGAGCTTGTTGGCGAGCCAGCCCAGGGCGAGCCCGACGGCGAGGGCCACCACTCCGGAGAGCACCAGTTCGCCGGCGGCGACGGGCAGCGAGAACGTGCCGGTCACGGCGGCGGCGATCGCCACGTGATAGAGGGTGATCGCCGTCACATCGTTGAACAGGCCCTCGCCCTCCAGCGCGGAGACCAGCCGCCGCGGCAGTCCCACGTTGCCCGCGACAGCGGTGGCGGCGACCGGGTCGGGCGGCGCCACCAGCGCACCCAGCGCCACAGCCCCCGCGACGCCGAGCCCGGGCACCAGCGCGTTGGCCACGGCGGCCACCGCGGCGGTGGTGACGAAGACCAGCGCGACCGCCATCAGGAAGATCGGCCGCTTGTTCGCCGCGAACTGCCGCCAGGACGTGCGCTGGGCCGCGGCGTAGATCAGCGGCGGCAGCACCAGCGGCAGGATGAACTCGGGCGGCAGGGAGACATTCGGGATGGAGGGGATCAGCGCCAGCACTCCGCCGAAGATCGTCATCAGCACCGGCGAGGGCAGGCCCAGCTTGTCTCCCAGCGGGACCATGAGGACGGCGGCGAGCAGCAGTGCGAAGAAGAGGGCGAGCTGATCCATATATCAGGAGCTCTCGGCCCGCACCTTGTCCAGTGCGGCCTGGAGGTCTGCCGGGTAGGCGCTCTCGTACTCGACCCAGCCCCCGTCACCGGGGTGTTCGAAGCCGAGCCGTACCGCGTGCAGCCACTGCCGCTCCAGCCGGAGCCGTTTGGCCAGCGTCGGGTCGGCCCCGTAGGTGAGATCGCCGACGCAGGGGTGCCGGTGTGCCGCCATGTGCACCCGGATCTGGTGGGTACGGCCGGTCTCCAGCTTGATGTCCAGCAGGCTGGCGGCGCGGAACGCCTCGATCAGGTCGTAGTGGGTCACCGAGGGCTTGCCGTCGGAGGTGACCGCCCACTTGTAGTCGTGCTGCGGATGGCGGCCGATGGGCGCGTCGATGGTGCCGCTGAGCGGGTCGGGGTGGCCCTGGACCAGCGCGTGGTAGCGCTTGTCGACGGTGCGCTCCTTGAACTGCCGCTTGAGCAGCGTGTACGCCCGCTCGGACTTGGCGACGGCCATCAGCCCCGAGGTGCCCACGTCCAGCCGGTGCACGATGCCCTGCCGCTCGGCGGCGCCGGAGGTGGCGATGGTGTAACCGGCGGCGGCCAGCCCGCCGATGACGGTGGGACCGCTCCAGCCGGGGCTGGGGTGGGCCGCGACACCGACCGGCTTGACGATCACCACGATGTCGTCGTCATCGTGGATGATCTCCATGCCCTCGACCGGCTCGGCGACGATCTGCACCGGCTGCGCCTGCCGGGGCATCTCGACCTCGATCCACGCCCCGCCCTGCACCCGGTCCGACTTGCCCGCCGGCGCCCCGTCCAGCAGCACCTTCCCGCCGGCGGCCAGCTCCGCCGCCTTGGTCCGCGAGAAGCCGAACATCCGGGCGAGCGCCGCATCGACGCGCTCGCCCTCCAGGCCGTCGGGTACGGGCAGGGTGCGGGTTTCAGGAAGCGTGCTCACCTGATCGAGTATGCCGGACGCCGGCATACGGCCGTATGCCGCCTTGATGCGGTCCCCTCCGCGCGGTAGCGGACCCCTTTCCGGTTCCCCTCTCCCTCACTCGCGCGGCTCCGCCCAAGGTGCGGCGCCCCCCTCCGCGGCCGACGGTGTCAAGTGAGCCTCGGGACACCGTCGAGCACCCGTGGAGGGAACGCCCGATGACGCCGCGCAGGACACCGAAGCACTCCGCGCCGGGCACCGGCACGGAGCCTGGCATACGCCGCAGCCCAGTACATCGCCGCGCCATGGCGGTGGCCACCGCCATGGCCACGGCAGCCCTCACCCTGGCGCCGGTCGAGGCCGCGGCAGCCCAGGGCATCGCGGGCCCCTGCGCCATAGCGCCGGGCAGCGGCACCGACGAGGGCCCGCTCAACCCTGCCTACGTACGCCCCCACGGCCACAAGCGGGCGCTGATGCTGATGGTCGACTTCAGCGACCACCCGGCGGCGACCCCGGCCCACGAGCGCGCCCGCTTCTTCTCCCGGTACGGCGACCGGTTCTGGGACCGCGCCTCCTTCGGGAAGTACCGCCTGGAGACCGACACCAGCTCCGACTGGATACGCATGCCGCGTCCCTGGTCCTCCTACGGGATCACCCGCGGCATACCGACCGGCCTGATGCGCGGCTACGTCCAGGACGCGCTGGAGGCCGCACAGCGCCAGGGCACCGATGTGCACGGTGCCGACCTGGTCTTCATCGTCGCCGACAGCAATCTGCCCGCCGCACCGACCGTCTCCCAGGCGCACACCTTCGACGGGCTCAGGGCGGCAGGGACCCGGGTGCACGGCGCGGCCCTCATCTTCGGCCGCGCCACCGACGCGGCGCTGTGGCAGCGCGGCAACTTCGTGCACGAGGCGCACCACCTCTACGGCCTGCCCGACCTCTACAACGTCGCCGAGAACGCCTCCGTCGAGTACGCGGGCGGCTGGGACACCATGAGCATGGCGGGGATCTCCGACCTGCTGGGCTGGCACAAGTGGAAGTTCGGCTGGCTGCCCCGCTCCCGGGTCGGCTGCGTCACCTCCGCAGGCACCACCGAGCACACCCTCTCCCCGGTCAGCACCGCCGACGCGGGCTTGGCCGTCGTACGGACGGGGCAGCACAGCGCGATAGTCGCCGAGGCACGCACCCGCCACGGGCTGGACCGGGACATCTGTGCGGAGGGCGTGCTGCTCTACACCGTCGACTCCGGCAGACCCACCGGCGAGGGCCCCGTCCGCGTCGTCGACTCCCGGCCGCACAGCGGCGGCGGCGCCGCCTGCGCCGACCGGCTGCCGACCGAGCTGGCCGAGATGTCGGACGCGCCCTTCACCCCGGGCGAGAGCCACACCTTCCGCGGCGGAATACGGTTCACCGTCACCAGGACCACCGGCCACGGCGGCTACGGCCTCCGCGTCCACGTAC
This sequence comes from Streptomyces sp. 3N207, assembly GCF_052246355.1. Classification (NCBI taxonomy): domain Bacteria; kingdom Bacillati; phylum Actinomycetota; class Actinomycetes; order Kitasatosporales; family Streptomycetaceae; genus Streptomyces; species Streptomyces sp. 3N207. The sequence goes on from NZ_JBQQBV010000010.1 coordinate 16,319, forward strand.
CGAACGACAGCGGCTGAGGGCCGCGGCCGGCGGCAGAAGCGGGGCTCAGTCCCGATGGACGGTCCCGTCCGGATCCAGACCGCGGAAGGAGAGCAGCACGATCAGGATGCCGCCGCACACGATGGCCGAGTCGGCGAGGTTGAAGACGGCGAAGTGTTTGGGCGCGATGAAGTCCACGACGGCGCCCTGGAACACACCCGGAGAACGGAAGATCCGGTCGGTCAGGTTTCCGCACGCGCCGCCCAGCAGCAGGCCGAGCGCGATCGCCCACGGGGTGCTGTAGAGCTTCCGGGCGATCCGGGCGATCACCACCACGACGGCCACCGCGATCGCCGTCAGCAGGATGGTCAGCGCCTCCCCGATCCCGAAGGCGGCGCCCGCGTTACGGATGACGTTCAGCTGGAGCCAGGAGCCGAGCAGCTCGATCGGCGCGTGGTTCTCCAGCTTGGCGACCACGGCCAGCTTGCTGACCAGATCCAGCGCGAAAGCAAGACCGGCCACCCCGATCAGCACACCGATCCGGCGCCTGCGCCCAGCGGAAGCGGCTGACTCCCCCTCGGGGCGCTCCCCTTCCGCACGCTCCCCTTCCGTGCGCTCGTGTTCGCCGCCGCCGGCCGCGCCATCGTCGGGGCCATCGACAGGCCGCTCCACCTCAGTCACGCTTTGAGGGTACGACACGCGCGGACGGCGGCGTTCACGGCGTTCTCCGGCGGTCAGCGGCGCTCCTGCTTCTGCTTGCACTCCACGCACAGCGTGGCCCGCGGGAACGCCTGCATCCTGGCCTTCCCGATCGGCTTGCCGCAGTTCTCGCACAGCCCGTACGTCCCCGCGTCCAGCCGTTCCAGCGCCCGCTCGCTCTGGTAGAGCATCTCGCGCGCGTTGGCGGCCAGCGCCATCTCGTGCTCGCGGGTGATGTTCTTGGTCCCGGTGTCGGCGTCGTCGTCACCGGCGCCGTCGCCCGAGTCCCGCATCAGCCCGTTGAGCGCCTCCTCCGCGGAGGTGATCTCCTGCCGCAGCCGCTCTGCCTCGCTCCGCAGCCCGGAGCGTGCCTCTTCAACCTCTTCCGGGGACCAGGGGTCCTCGTCGGGGCGTACCGGCAGTTCGCCGGGGGCCGCAGCGCCCTCCCCGTTCCGCGCCGAGGGCACTGCCTCGGCCTCCGTCACTGCCGGAGTCTTCTTCGCAGCCACCGTCCCTGCTCCCGTCGTCGTCTGTGCGGACTGCCCGGCGGGCGCCGGTGCGGCGCCCTCCCGGCGGTCCGCTGCCGCTTCGGCCGCCGTCACTTCCGCGGCGGCCGCTTCGGCCCCCGCCCGTTCCCCCGCGGTCCTCTTCGCCGCGGCCTTCTTCGCCGGAGCCTTCTTCGCCGGTGCCTTCTTCGCCCCCGCATTCTTCGCCGATGTCTTCTTCGCCGGTACCTTCTTGGCGGCCGACTTCTTCGCCGGTGCCCCCTTACCGGGAACCTTCTTCGCTGCCGCGGCCCTGTCCCCGGCGTCTGTGGCCTTCTTCGATGCTGCCGTCTTCTTCGCGGCGCTCTCCTCCGCCACCATGACCGCGGCCCCTTCACATTTTGTGATCTTGCTCGCGAAACGTGACCGGAACGATAAATCGACTTCAAGCACACGGCAACGGGGCACGCCGGTCTGCAACCTTTGTGCCCCGCCCGGGCGCTCGAAAACCGCTCCGTACCCGCGGGTGAATCCCCGTACACTAGGGGCGGCGAAAGGCGTTGATGGGGACGAGTAGCGTCCGTGAGCGGCCCAGAGCGATCCGGGGACGGTGGGAGCCCGGAGGCGAGCGCGGCGTGAAGATCACCCCGGAGCCGTCGGAAGAAAACCCGGAAGAAGAGGCTTCCGGGCGAGTAGAACCGGCAGCGCTGCCCCAATGAGGGGACGGTGGGCACGGCCCGCCGTCAAGGAGGGTGGTACCGCGGGTCCGCCGCCGACCAGGCAGGCGAGCTCGTCCCTCCGACGGAAGTGAAGACGCGCAGCATCTTCCCGATATCCGCCGGAGGAAGAAGACCCGCCGATGCAATACAACCAGGTGCCCGCCCAGGTCGACCTGCCCGCGCTGGAGCGCGCCGTGCTCGACTTCTGGCGCGAGAGCAAGGTGTTCGCCCGCAGCCTCGAGATGTCCGAGGGCCGCCCCGAATGGGTCTTCTACGAGGGCCCGCCCACGGCGAACGGCATGCCGGGAGCGCACCACATCGAGGCTCGCGTCTTCAAGGACGTCTTCCCCCGCTTCCGCACCATGCGCGGCTACCACGTGGCCCGTAAGGCCGGCTGGGACTGCCACGGCCTGCCCGTCGAGCTGGCCGTCGAGAAGGAGCTGGGCTTCAACGGCAAGCAGGACATCGAGGACTACGGCATCGCCGAGTTCAACGCCAAGTGCCGCGAGTCGGTGACCCGTCACACCGACGCCTTCGCCGAGCTGACGACCCGGATGGGCTACTGGGTCGACCTGGACGACGCGTACCGCACGATGAACCCCGAGTACATCGAGTCGGTCTGGTGGTCGCTGAAGCAGATCTTCACCAAGGGCCTGCTGGTCCAGGACCACCGCGTCGCCCCCTGGTGCCCCCGCTGCGGCACCGGCCTGTCCGACCACGAGCTCGCGCAGGGCTACGAGACGGTGGTGGACCCCTCGGTCTACGTCCGGATGCCGCTCACCTCAGGACCGCTGGCCGGCGAGGCGTCCCTGATGGCGTGGACGACCACCCCCTGGACGCTGGTCGCCAACCTGGCCGTGGCCACACATCCGGACGTCACCTACGTCGTCGCCTCCGACGGCAAGGACAAGATCATCGTCGCCGAGCCGCTGCTGGACACGGCGCTCGGCGAGGGCTGGCACATCACCGGCGAGCGCTACACGGGCCGCGAGATGAACGGCTGGCACTACCAGCGCCCCTTCGAGCTGGTGGACATCCCGGGCGCCCACTTCGTCGTCAACGACACCTACGTCACCACCGAGGACGGCACCGGCATGGTGCACCTGGCGCCCTTCGGTGAGGACGACTTCCGGGTGGCCCGTGCCAACGGCATCGAGCCGGTCGTGCCCGTCCGCGCCGACGGCACGTTCGAGCCGGACGTGGACCTGGTCGGCGGCCAGTTCTTCAAGAAGGCCGACGAAGCCCTGGTCGCCGACCTGGACACCCGCGGCCTGCTGTTCCGGCACGTGGCCTACGAGCACAGCTACCCCCACTGCTGGCGCTGCCACACGGCCCTCATCTACTACCCCCAGCCGTCCTGGTACATCCGTACGACGCAGATCAAGGAAGCCCTGCTGCGGGAGAACGCGGCGACCAACTGGTTCCCCGACTCGGTCAAGCACGGCCGCTTCGGCGACTGGCTGGACAACAACGTGGACTGGGCGCTGTCCCGCAACCGCTACTGGGGCACCCCGCTGCCCATCTGGCGCTGCGAGGAAGGCCACCTCACCTGCGTCGGCTCGCTGGCCGAGCTGAGCGAGCTGTCCGGCAGCGACCAGTCGCGCCTCGACCCGCACCGCCCCTACATCGACGCGGTCACCTTCGGCTGCCCCGCCGAGGGCTGCACCCTGGAGGCGGCCCGCGTTCCTGAGGTCATCGACGCCTGGTACGACTCGGGCTCCATGCCTTTCGCACAGTGGGGCTACCCGTACAAGAACAAGGAGCTGTTCGAGAAGCGCTACCCGGCGCAGTTCATCTCGGAGGCCATCGACCAGACCCGCGGCTGGTTCTACACGCTGATGGCCGTCGGCACCCTCGTCTTCGACAAGTCGTCGTACGAGAACGTCGTCTGCCTCGGCCACATCCTCGCCGAGGACGGCCGCAAGATGTCCAAGCACCTGGGCAACACTCTCGAACCCATCCCGCTGATGGAACAGCACGGCGCGGACGCGGTGCGCTGGTTCATGGCCGCAGGCGGCTCCCCCTGGGCGGCCCGCCGGGTCGGCCACGGCACCATCCAGGAAGTCGTCCGCAAGACGCTGCTGACGTTCTGGAACACCGTCGCCTTCCAGGCCCTCTACGCCCGTACGGCCGCCTGGGCGCCCTCCGAGTCCGACCCGACGCCGAACCTGCGCCCGCTGCTGGACCGCTGGCTGCTGAGCGAGCTGCACGCACTGATCGACCAGGTCACCCTCGCCATGGACAGCTACGACACCCAGCGCGCGGGCAAGCTGCTGTCCACCTTCGTCGACGACCTGTCCAACTGGTACGTGCGCCGCTCCCGCCGCCGCTTCTGGCAGGGCGACGCCGCAGCGCTGCGTACGCTGCATGACGTGGTCGAGACGGTCACCAAGCTGATGGCGCCGATCACCCCGTTCCTGACCGAACGCGTCTGGCAGGACCTCGTCGTCCCGGTCAGCCCCGGGGCCCCCGACTCGGTCCACCTGGCCTCCTGGCCGCAGGCCGACCTCAGCCGGATCGACCCGGAGCTGTCCCAGGACATGCTGCTGGTCCGCCGGCTGGTGGAGCTGGGCCGCGCCTCGCGCGCCGAGTCCGGAGTCAAGACCCGGCAGCCGCTGTCCCGCGCACTCATCGCGGCGCAGGGCTTCGAGACCCTCTCCCCCGAGATGCGCACCCAGATCACGGAGGAGCTGAACGTCGAGCAGCTCGCCTCCCTCTCGGAGGTCGGCGGCTCGCTCGTCGACACCACGGCCAAGGCCAACTTCCGGGCCCTGGGCCGCCGCTTCGGCAAGGAGACCCAGACCGTCGCCAAGGCCATCGCCGAGGCCGACGCCGCCACGCTGTCGGTGGCCCTGCGCCAGGGCACGGCCACCGTGCAGCTGAACGGCGAGACCGTCGCCCTCAGCCCCGAGGAGGTCATCATCACCGAGACCCCCCGTGAGGGCTGGTCGGTGGCCTCCGACTCCGGAGCCACCGTCGCGCTGGACCTGGAGATCAGCCCCGAGCTCCGGCGGACCGGGCTGGCCCGCGACGCCATCCGGCTCATCCAGGAGGCCCGCAAGAACTCCGGGCTCGATGTCGCCGACCGGATCGAGCTGCGCTGGCAGTCCGGTGACGAGGACGTGGCGCGTGCCCTCGCCGAGCACACCTTCCTGATCGCGGAAGAGGTCCTCGCCGAGGAGTTCGCCCAGGGCGACCCGAACGAGATCGAGGGCCCGGACTTCGAAGACGAGGCTCTGAACCTGAAGTTCCGCCTCCGCAAGCGCTGAGCGCTCCCCGCGAGAGCGGGCCACTCGTCGGGGCACCCCCACCTGTCCGGGTGGGGGTGCCCTTATTTGTCGGGTTTACGGGTGCTCACGAAAGAGGGCGTCCGTTGGAACAGGCGAAACGAATGGGCCGGGCCCGAGAGCGGTGGATGCTCTCGGGCCCGGCCCTGCCCCGGACTCCGTCCGGGAGGTGCCCCACAAGGGGGCGCTCAGCTCGTGCGGATCAGCTTTCGTCCTCGTCGATGAGGAAGCCCCGCATCGGTGAGGGCGCCTGCTGGGCCGCCTGCGGCCCACCCTGCGGCCGCACCGGCGCCATCGGCTGCGTCATGGCAGGCGACATCTGCTGCTGCCCGCCGTAGGACTGCCCGGCACCGCCCTGGGTGTGCGGTCCACCGCCGGGGCCAGCACCGTGGCCGCCCATGGAGTGTCCGTTGCCGCCCATCGACTGGTGCCCGCCCATGGAGCCGCCACCGCTGGTGGCCGCTCCGGCGGGGGCACCGGCCCCGGCCGACGCCATCGACGGCGTGGGCGCGGGCAGCGATGCGGTCGCCGGCGTCCGCGGCGGCGCGAGCGAGTCGTCGGCCTGGTTCTCCAGCTGTCGCAGCTGGCTCTCCAGGTACGACTTCAGCCGCGTGCGGTACTCGCGTTCGAAGCCGCGCAGATCCTCGACCTTGCGCTCCAGCGTGGCGCGGGCGGACTCCAGCGAGCCCATGGCCACGCGGTGCTTCTCCTGCGCGTCCCGCTCCAGCGCGTCGGCCTTGGCGCGCGCGTCCCGCTCCAGGCCCTCGGCGCGGCTGCGTGCCTCGCCGACGATCTTGTTGGCCTCGGAACGGGCCTCCGCGATCGCCTGGTCCGCGGTCTGCTGTGCCAGCGACAGCACGCGGGCCGCGCTGTCGTTGTTCTGGCCGCCGCCGGGCATCTGCGGGCCGCCCTGCGGGCCACCGGGACCCATGGGGCCGCCCTGCTGCGGGCCGGGGCCACCGGGACCCATCGGACCGCCCTGCGGACCCGGGCCACCGGGACCGCCGTGTCCACCGGGGCCGCCGGGGCCGCCGGGGCCCGCGGGGAGCTGTGCCTGTCCGCCGGGAAGCTGCGGCGGGCCGCCCATGCCCTGCTGCTGGGGCGGGACGGGCTGCGGTCCGGATATGGCGGCGGGCACAGGGGCCCCGCCTTGCTGCTGCTGCCTGTCCTGAGGTTCAGGAGGCTTTCGCATGCCGCCCTGTTGCTGTTGCTGGTTCTGCGCGGCCGCGCGTGTGGCCGCAGCCAGCTTGGCGCGCAGGTCCTCGTTCTCGCGCAGCAGCCGGGTCAGCTCGGCTTCGACCTCATCGAGGAAGGCATCGACCTCGTCCTCGTCATAGCCTTCACGCAGACGGACGGTCGTGAACTGCTTGTTCCGCACGTCCTCGGGGGTCAGGGGCATCTCTTCACCTCAACGTAAGTCGTCGGCATATCGGCAAGACCATTCCGATCGTTCACAGCCTGGCCACGACGTTGATCAGGATGTAGACGATGATCATGAGTACGAAGAAGGACAGGTCGAGCGCCACGCCCCCGAAGCGCAGCGGTGGGATGAACCGCCGCAAAAGCTTGAGTGGCGGATCGGTGACAGTGTAGGCGGCCTCCAGAACGACCACCATCGCCTTGCCGGGTTGCCATGAGCGGGCGAACTGGAAGACGTAGTCCATCACCAGCCGGAAGATCAGCACGAGCAGGAAGCAGTACAGCGCGATTTGCACCACGTCCAGTGCGGTTCTCATCTGCGCGTCCCTCTCCCCTGGGGCTCTCGTGCGGCCTTGGCGGCCTGTTCCTGGATCCTGCGTCTCAGCTCTGGTTGAAGAACCCGCCCTCTGCGATGCGGGCCTTGTCCTCCGCCGTGACATCGACGTTAGCAGGAGACAGCAGGAACACCTTCTGCGTCACTCGCTCGATACTGCCGTGCAGACCGAAGACCAGACCAGCCGCAAAGTCGACAAGTCGCTTCGCATCGGTATCGTCCATCTCCGTCAGATTCATGATCACCGGAGTGCCCTCACGGAAGTGTTCCCCGATGGTACGGGCTTCGTTGTAGGTCCGAGGGTGCAACGTGGTGATCCGGTACGGCTCACGTTCGGACACGACCTTGGGCATGATCACCGGGGCACTCTTCTCGACATTCTGGCGTTCAGGTGTGATGGATGACACCGGAGCAATTCTCCCGGCTCGTCCGCTTTCTGCGGCAACCGGAGGGGGCGACTCCGACTCCCGCTCCCGCTGCGCCGGGGGGTGAGCAACCCTCACCGGCTCCTCAGGTTCGGTCTTTTGGAGGGAATGGTGTGATTGTTCCGACTCGTACCGCCGACGGTCACGTTCGGGCTCGGGCTCGGGCTCGAACTCGTCGTCAGGGTCGAATCCCCGGCCGTCGTACCCATCGTCCTCCACGAGGCCGAGGTAGACCGCCATCTTGCGCATCGCGCCGGCCATTCTCTGCGTCCTCCGCTCTGTGGTGGATCGACTCCGCCCCCGTCACCGGTGGCCCTGGGATGATCCACGCAGCCTCTCCGACCGGCCTTTTCCGGCGGAAATGACCATATATTCTGCTGTGGCCCAACTCGCTTCGCGACGTTACCGGAGCCGGGGTCGGTCTCCGAGTACCGCACTGCCGACGCGCACATGTGTCGCACCGGCAAGCACCGCCTCTTCGAGATCCGAACTCATTCCCGCCGACACCATCGTTGCAGCAGGATGCGCCGCTCGCAGGGCGGTTGAGATTTCCCACAGCCGGTCGAAAGCCGCCCGCGGCCGCCCGGCCAGCGGTCCGGTCAGCGGTGCAACGGTCATCACTCCGTCGAGCCGCAGACCTTGGGCAGCTGCCACCGTCTCCGCGAGATCCGTCACACCGTCGGGCGCCACACCGCCGCGCTCCCCCAGCGAGCCTGACTCTGCGTCAAAGGCGACCTGGATCAGACATCCGATCTCTCGCTCCGTACGCACGGCGGCGTTGGAGAGCGCGGTGACGAGCCGGGCACGGTCCACGGAGTGGACAAAGTCGGCATAACCGGCAACGGACCGCGCCTTGTTGGTCTGCAACTGGCCGACGAAGTGCCAGCTGAGCCCGGTGTCCGCACATGCAGCCGCCTTCGGCGCGGCTTCCTGGTCGCGGTTCTCCGCGACATCCCGGACCCCCAGCTCGGCCAGCAGCCGCGCATCGCCGGCGGGATAGGTCTTGGTGACGACGACAAGAGTGACGTCCTCGCGCTTACGCCCCGCCGCGAAACAAGCGCCTGCGATGCGCTCCTCCACCCGGGCGAGGTTCGCGGCCAGCTCGGCCCTGCGCGCCGTCTCAGCGGATTCTGGCGACCCCTGGGACTCTGGAGCCTCGGACCGCCCAGAAGCCTCAGAGGGTCCAGCAGCGGACTCTGCGGACACACTGGACTCACCGGACACCGGGGACTCGGGAGGCTCAGGGAACATCTCTGCCGTCACTTCTCAGCTCGCCTCGATCCAGACATAACTCGCAAGCCTTCCCGTCGTCTTGTCCCGGCGGTACGAGAAATGATCAGCAGACTCGAGCGTGCATACGGAAGACTGTTCGCACCGGGTGACCCCGGCCCGGGCGAGCTGCGCCCGTACCCCGGCGGCCATATCGACGGCGGGCGTTCCCTGCCGGGTCGTCGCGTACGTCTCGGGGACGGCCGCCGCTAGCTCGGCACGCATCTCGTCGGGCACCTCGTAGCACCGGCCGCAGACAGCGGGACCGGTGCGGGCGACGATGCGTCCCGGCTCCGCGCCGAGCCCGGCCATCGCCTCGACCGTCGCACCCACCACACCCGCCAGTACGCCGGGCCGCCCCGCGTGCGCCGCGCCCGCGACTCCCGCGACCGGGTCGGCCAGCAGCACCGGAGTGCAGTCCGCGGTCAGCACCGCGAGCGCAAGTCCCCGGCGCGCGGTCACCACCCCGTCCACGGGTGGCGCGTCCTCACCGAACGGGCGGTCCACGACGGCGACGTCGCGCCCGTGCACCTGATGCATCCAGACCACCTCGTCGGGCGACAGTCCGAGCACCCGCGCGGCCCGCTCCCGGTTGGTCCGTACCGCCTCCGGGTCGTCACCGACCGCGCCGCCGAGATTGAGCTCCTCATACGGAGCGGCGCTCACCCCGCCCCACCTGTCGGTGAAAGCGAAATGCGCGCCGCTGACCGTCTCTTGCGCAGCTATCACTTCAGGAAGTCCGGCACATCCAGCTCTTCCGCCTGACTGTCGTGGTACGGGCGGGCCGGCGGCACCTGCGGGGTGGCGGCCGGAGGCGGCGGCACCTCGCTCACCGGCGCGGGCTCGGGGCGGGGCGGGGCCTCCTCCTCGCGCGGCGGGGCGACCGAGCCGAGACCGCTGAACGAGGGGCGCTCGGGCTCCGGGTCCGCGGAGGTGGCGGACGGCTCGTCCTTGTACGAGGACGGAGCGGAGGAGGCGGCGGACGACGACTGGCCGAGCGCCTTCTCCCCCTTCTTGGAGGGCGGCTGACCGCCGTCGAACCCGGCGGCGATGACGGTGACCCGCACCTCGTCGCCGAGCGCGTCGTCGATGACGGCGCCGAAGATGATGTTCGCCTCGGGGTGGGCCGCCTCGCTCACCAACTGGGCGGCCTCGTTGATCTCGAACAGACCGAGGTCCGAGCCGCCGGAGATGGAGAGCAGCACCCCGCGCGCCCCGTCGATGGACGCCTCCAGCAGCGGCGAGGAGATGGCCATCTCCGCGGCGGCCACCGCGCGGTCGTCGCCGCGGGCCGAGCCGATACCCATGAGCGCCGACCCGGCCTCGGACATCACGGACTTGACGTCCGCGAAGTCGAGGTTGATCAGGCCCGGCGTGGTGATGAGGTCGGTGATGCCCTGGACACCGGAGAGCAGCACCTGGTCCGCCGACTTGAAGGCGTCCAGCACGCTGACCTGACGGTCCGAGATGGACAGCAGCCGGTCGTTCGGAATGACGATCAGGGTGTCGACCTCGTCGCGCAGCCCCGCGATACCGTCCTCGGCCTGGTTGGCCCGGCGACGGCCCTCGAAGGTGAAGGGACGGGTGACGACACCGATGGTGAGGGCGCCGAGCGAGCGGGCGATGTTCGCCACGACGGGCGCGCCACCGGTGCCGGTGCCGCCGCCCTCGCCCGCGGTCACGAAGACCATGTCGGCCCCCTTGAGGACCTCCTCGATCTCCTCGCGGTGGTCCTCGGCGGCCTTGCGGCCGACGTCCGGGTTGGCGCCGGCGCCGAGGCCGCGAGTCAGCTCGCGGCCCACATCGAGCTTGACGTCGGCGTCGCTCATCAACAGGGCTTGCGCGTCAGTGTTGATCGCGATGAACTCGACGCCCTTGAGACCGACCTCGATCATCCGGTTGATGGCGTTCACGCCACCGCCGCCAATACCGACGACCTTGATGACTGCGAGGTAGTTCTGCGGTGCTGCCACGTCGAAGGCCTCTCGCCTCGAGTTACGTATCCCTGTAGGGCGGTTCGAACGCCGACCCGAACCCTAAGTGTGAAGTTTAGGGTTACCAGTGCCTGTCTTACTTGGACTCTTCGCAACGGACACTAAGTCGACAAGTGCTGGGTGTTCAACGAACACGCCGAACCTCCCGTTTTTCTTTTCACCCTATGTGATCAGACCGAGCAGTAGCCATCCAGGGTGCTCACCAGCAGCAATGTCCGTCAACTGGGACAGGTGGCTCCCGGTGAGGACATCAGCCTGATCATGTGTGGCAGCTCGGGTCAACTGACACGGCCACGGAGCGGCGGAGTCCAACCGTTCGCCGAACCCGGCTGGAGGTACGGGGGTTAGGGCTTGTCCTGCGGATCTCGCGTACCCGGCAAGGGGCTGCTCCCCGAAGGGGCGCGGGGAACTGCGCGCCCAGGCACCACACACCCGCAGCCTGCGAACGTCAGGCAGGGGCAGCCCCTCCCCCGCATGGAAATTCGCGCCGGGGGTGGTCAACTTTCCGACGCGGCGGGGGCGCTGGGGGCTGTGACGTCGAAGTGGGTGGCGTTCTTGGCGGCTTTCATCAGGGCCGCCAGCGCCTTGGCCTTCGCCGCGCCGCGCTCCGCGCTTCCCCACCGCACCGTGCGACCCTCCGTCAGCTCCAGAGAGATGTCGTCGTAGGAGCGGACCGTTACGGTGCGGACAGCGCGGTGGACGGAATCGGGGAGTGAGTGCGTGACCCGTGCCGCTTCACGGCGTAGCCGCGCCGCTGAGAAGTACCGCTCGCCCTCCGGTTCCTTCGGTTCCAGCACAAGAAGCGGAACGCCTTTCGGCGGTTTGCCGACTGTGGCGAATCGCACGCCTTCGGAGTCCACTTCCCGGTATTTGCCGGCGCTCTCCAGGAGCAGTTCCGGGCGCCTTTCGGTCACGGTGAGCGTGACGCCGTGCGGCCAGGACCGTTCGGCCGTCACCTCCCGTACGCGCGGCAGCGCCTGGCGTACGCGTTGCTGCACGGCCGCCTTGTCGACGGTGATGAGCGGCGCGCCGGTGGGAACCGCAGCCGCGCGGGAGACCGCGGAGTCGCTCAGCACCCGGGTGCCGGTGACGGAGACGCTCTCGACGCGCAGCCACGGTGAGCCGTACAGGACCCAACTGCCGAAGCCGCCCAGTGGAACGGCGAGGGCGAGCAGCAGGACCAGGATGCGCCGCCATCGCAGTCGCGTCCTGAGCGCTCCCGGGCGCGGCGGGTTCTCCCGGGCGCGGTCGCCGGTCCCGGCGCGCGCTCCGGGGCCGGCGCCGGAGCGGGCGCCGACGCCGGGGCCGGGGCGCCCGCGCTGTTCGGCGCCCCGGCTCCGTGGGCGCGGGGCACCCGCTTCGTCGGATGCCTCGGACTCCCTGGACGCCTTGGGCATCTTGGACGCCTTCGGCTTCTTGGTCGCCTTGACGGCTTTGGCAGCTCTGACCACAAGGACCACCCTGCTTTCTGTGAGCCGCCGCTTCCGCGCCGCGCCTATCAGCCCTGGCGGCGCGCGGCGATCGCCTCGTACACCATGCCGACAAGCAGTTCATCGGCGTCCGGACGGCCGAACTCGGCTGCCGCGCGCGACATGGCGGTGAGGCGCTGCGGGTCGGCGAGGACCGGGAGCACAGTGCTCTGGATCCACTCCGGGGTCAGCTCCGCGTCGTCGACGAGGAGTCCGCCCCCCGCCTTGACGACCGGCTGGGCGTTGAGCCGCTGTTCGCCGTTGCCGATCGGCAGGGGGACGTAGGCGGCGGGCAGCCCGACGGCCGACAGCTCCGCTACGGTCATCGCGCCCGCGCGGCAGAGCATCATGTCGGCCGCGGCGTACGCGAGGTCCATCCGGTCCACATACGGTACCGGCACATAGGGCGGCATTCCGGGCATGTGGTCCGCGTGGGGGAGTTCGTTCTTGGGGCCGACCGCGTGCAGGACCTGGATGCCGGCGCGCTGGAGGTGCGGAACGACCTGCTGGACGACCTCGTTGAGCCGGCGGGCGCCCTGCGAGCCGCCGGAGACCAGCAGCGTCGGCAGGTTGGGAGACAGCCCGAACGAGGCGCGCGCCTCGGGCCGTACGGCAGCGCGGTCGAGGGTCGCGATGGAGCGGCGCAGCGGGATACCGACGTAGCGGGCGCCGCGCAGCTTGCTGTCGGGCGTGGAGACGGCGACACCGTGCGCGTAACGGGAGCCGATCTTGTTGGCGAGTCCCGGGCGGGCGTTGGCCTCGTGCACGACGATCGGCACACCGGCGCGCTTGGCGGCCAGATAGCCGGGCAGCGCCACATAGCCGCCGAAGCCCACCACGCAGTCGGCCTTGGTGTGCTCCAGGATCTGCTCGGCGGCCTTGATGGTGCCGCGCAGCCGCCCGGGCACGGTGATCAGCTCAGGCGTGGGTTTACGCGGCAGCGGAACGGCCGGAATCAGCTCGAGTTGGTAACCGCGCTCCGGCACGAGCCGCGTTTCCAGGCCGCGCTCGGTACCGAGGGCCGTGATCCCCACGGTCGGGTCCTGCCTGCGCAGGGCGTCCGCGAGGGCGAGCGCGGGCTCGATATGGCCGGCGGTCCCCCCACCGGCGAGTACGACGTGCACGCTGTTTCACCGCTCTCCGGACGGCGGCCTTGCGGCGCGCCGTCTCATCGTCTTCTCTCTCTTCCGGCCGGGGGTGCTCCGCGAGCGCAACACCCCTGCCAGCCCTCCCCGGGACGTGCGCTGCCACAGGGCGGGCTGCCGCACGGCCAGGGCAGCGCGTGCTGCCGGGTCGCTGCGCGCGAAGGCGATCAGCAGTCCGACGGCGAACATCGTCGGCAGCAGGGCGGACCCACCATAGGAGAACAGCGGAAGAGGGACTCCGGCGATGGGCAGCAGACCGAGCACCGCACCCACGTTGATCACCGCCTGCGCGATGATCCACGTCGTCACTCCTCCCGCGGCATACCTGACGAAGGGTTCCTCCGTGCGTCCGGCCACGCGGATACCCGCATAGCCTAGAGCCGCGAAGAGTGCGAGTACCGACAGCGTCCCCGCCAGTCCGAGTTCCTCCCCGGTCACGGCGAAGATGAAGTCGGTATGGGGTTCGGGGAGTTGCCCCCATTTTTCCACACTCGCCCCCAGCCCGGAGCCGAACCATCCGCCGGAGGCCAGCGCATAGATTCCGTGCACGGCCTGCCAGCACTGGTCGTCGGCCCCGGGATCGGTGGCACCGATGCAGCCGAGCCGGGACATCCGGTTGGGGCTTGAGGTGACCAGCAGCGCGGCGGCGGTGAGCCCGGCCACGAGTACGCCGGTGAACAGCCGGGTCGGCGCGCCCGCCAGCCACAGCAGTCCGAACAGCACGGCGGCGAGGATGAGCGCGGTGCCCATGTCGCCGCCGAGCATGATGAGCGCGAGCAGCAGCAGCGCCCCGGGCACCAGTGGTACCAGCAGGTGCTTCCACTGGGTGAGCATCTTCCGCTCGCCCTTGCGCGCGAGCAGGTCGGCGCCCCACAGAACGAGGGCCAGCTTGGCGAACTCGCTGGGCTGGAGCTGGAACGGGCCGCCCAGATAGATCCAGTTCTGGTTGCCGTTCACCTCCTGCCCCACCCCGGGGACCTGCACCAGGATCATCAGGAAGACGGAGACGAGGAGCAGCGGATAGGCCAGCGCCCGGTGCAGCCGTACCGGCATCCGGGAGGCGGCCAGCAGCAGCACCGCGCCGAGCGCCGCGGCCACCAACTGCTTGCGGAAGAAGTAGGTGGAGGCCAGTCCGGACTGGAGGGCCTGGATCTGCGAGGCGGAGAAGACCATCACCAGGCCGAGGACGGTGATGAGCAGACTGCCGCCCAAAATCAGGTAGTACGCCGTGAGCGGCCGGTCCCAGGCCCGCTTGGCGCGGGCGTAGAGCCGTTGCGGTGCCGAGGTGCCCTCAGGTGTGCCGGGGTGCCTCGGCAGACGCATGGGCGCGGGCCGACGGCTCGCGCGCCGGGGCGTGGGCGGTTTGGCGGATCGCGCCGTCATCCGTATCCCCTCCGTCTCGCCCGCGTCCTCGGCTGGCGGGGAGCGGGGTCAGTGCTCGCTGTGGCCTGCGGCGGCGGCGAGGGCCCTGACCGCCTCGGCGAACGCGTCGCCGCGTGCGTTGTAGTTGACGAACATGTCCATCGAGGCGCACGCGGGGGCCAGAAGTACGGTATCGCCGGGCTGCGCCAGCGACGTCGCTCGGCGGACGGCCTCCGCCATCGCCCCAGTGTCCGTGCGTTCGATGTCGGCCACGGGAACATCGGGCGCGTGTCGCGCCAGCGCTTCGCCGATCAGCTGCCGGTCGGCGCCCAGCAGCACGACGCCGCGCAGCCGGGGGGCGGATTTGGCGACCAGTTCGCCGAACGTCGCGCCCTTGGCCAGTCCGCCCGCGATCCACACGATCGACTCGTAGGCGGCCAGCGACGCCTCGGCCGCGTGGGTGTTGGTGGCCTTGGAGTCGTCGACGTAGGAAACGCCGCCCACCTCGGCGACGTGGGTGATGCGATGGGCGTCCGGGCTGAAGGCGCGCAGTCCGTCGCGTACGGCCGCGGGCGGTACGCCGAAGGCACGGGCGAGGGCCGCTGCGGCGAGCGCGTTGGCGATGTTGTGCGGCGCCGGGGGATTGATGTCGCCGGTCTCGGCGAGTTCCTGCGCCTGCTGCTGCCGGTCGGGGACGAAGGCCCGGTCGACCAGCACGCCTTCGACCACGCCGAGTTGGGAGGGTGCCGGGGTGCCGAGGGTGAAACCGATGGCGCGGCAGCCCTCGACCACATCGGCGGCCCGCACCAGGT
The DNA here is from genome assembly GCF_052246355.1 of Streptomyces sp. 3N207. Classification (NCBI taxonomy): domain Bacteria; kingdom Bacillati; phylum Actinomycetota; class Actinomycetes; order Kitasatosporales; family Streptomycetaceae; genus Streptomyces; species Streptomyces sp. 3N207. Next base: position 31,717 of record NZ_JBQQBV010000010.1, read on the forward strand.
CCTCGGTGCGGGGCTTGCTCTCGTCAGGCGTGTCATCGGCGTTGTAGACGCAGGCGACCTGGTTGCCCTCGTAGATCCGGCCCTTGGCGGCGGCGTACGCCTCCATCGAGCCGTGCCAGTCGAGGTGGTCGGGGGCGAGGTTGAGCACGGCGGCGGAGTGCGGGCGCAGGCTCGGGGCCCAGTGCAGCTGGTAGCTGGACAGCTCGACGGCGAGCACATCGAGGTGGCCGTAGGGCTCCTGTTCCAGGACGACGTCGATGAGGGAGACGCCGATATTGCCGACCGCGGCCGTCCGCAGCCCCGCCGCGCGCAGAATACTGGCGAGCATCTGGACGGTGGTCGTCTTGCCGTTGGTGCCGGTGACGGCGAGCCACGGCGCGGCGTCGGGGCCGCGCAGCCGCCAGGCCAGCTCCACATCGCCCCACACCGGCACGCCCGCCTCGGCCGCCGCGCGGAAGAGGGGGCTGGTGGGCTTGAAACCGGGGGTGGTGACGATCAGCTCGGTGTTCTCGGGGAGCGTACGGTCATCCCCGAGCCGGACCGTCACCCCGAGCGCCTCCAGTTCGGCGGCCTGGCGGCGCGGGCCCTCGCCGTCACCGCCGTTGACGGCCGTGACGCGGGCTCCCAGACGGTGCAGCACCTTGGCCGCCGGCATGCCGCTGACGCCGAGCCCGGCGACGGTGACGTGCTTGCCGGACAGCTCCTCGGAAAGCTCTGTCAGGTTCGTCCGGTCCGCCCTGTTGTCGGAGGTCACTTGCTCGCCGCCCAGCCCGCGTAGAAGATGCCGACGCCGACGATGGCGCACATGCCCTGGATGATCCAGAACCGGACCACCACAAGGACCTCGGACCACCCCTTCAGCTCGAAGTGGTGCTGGAGCGGGGCCATCTTGAAGACCCGCTTCCCGGTGAGCCGGAAGGAGCCGACCTGGATCACGACGGACATGGTGATCAGCACGAACAGTCCGCCGAGGATCGCCAGCAGCAGTTCGGTGCGCGAGCAGATGGCCAGCCCCGCCAGCGCCCCGCCGAGGGCGAGGGAGCCGGTGTCGCCCATGAAGATCTTCGCGGGCGAGGTGTTCCACCACAGGAAGCCGAAGCAGGCGCCCATCAGCGCGGCGGCGACGACAGCCAGGTCGAGCGGATCTCGTACTTCGTAACAGCCGGGTCCTGCGGTGGCGATGTGCGCGCAGGACTCCTGGTACTCCCATACGCAGATGAACACATAGGCGCCAAAGACCATCACCGAGGCGCCGGTCGCCAGACCGTCGAGGCCGTCGGTGAGGTTCACACCGTTGGACATGGCCAGGATCATGAACAGCGCCCAGACCACGAACAGCACGGGCGGCAGCGCCCAGCCGAAGTCCTGGGTGAAGGAGAGCTTGGTGGAGGCGGGCGTGAGCTGACGCGCGTCCTCGAAGCTGAGCGCAAGGAGGGCGAAGGCGATACCGACGATCAGCTGGCCGGCCATCTTCGCCTTGGCGCGCAGACCCAGACTTCGCTGCTTGACGATCTTGATGTAGTCGTCCAGAAAGCCCACCAGGCCCATACCTGCGAACAGGAAGAGCACCAGCACACCGGAGAACGACGGCTGCTCGCCCGTGATCAGCTTGGTCAGCACATAGGCGAGCACGGTGGCCAAGATGAAGGCGATACCGCCCATGGTGGGGGTGCCGCGCTTGCTGTGGTGGTTCTGCGGGCCGTCGTCGCGGATGAACTGGCCGTAGCCGCGCGAGGCGAGCAGTTTGATCAGCAGGGGGGTCCCGATCAGGGACAGGAAGAGTCCGATGACCCCGGAGAAGAGGATCTGCTTCATCGTCATCGGGCGGAGCCCTCACCCTCCCTGGTCCCGTCCTCGAGGAGAGCGGCCGCAACCTTCTCCAGGCCCACCGACCGGGAAGCCTTCACCAGTACGACATCCCCCGCGCGCAGCTGACCGCGCAGCAGGTCGACGGCCGCCTCAGTGCCGGACACATGCACCGACTCCTCACCCCACGAACCCTCGTTCTTGGCACCCATGTCGAGCCAGGCGGCCTCCCGGCCTCCGACTGCCACGAGCTTGCTGACGTTGAGCCGGACGGCGAGCCGTCCGATCGCGTCGTGCTCGGCGAGCGCTTCGTCGCCGAGCTCGGCCATCTCGCCCAGCACCGCCCAGGTCCGGCCCCCCCGGGCCTTCGCCGCCTCCCCCATGGCCGACAGCGCACGGAGCGCGGCCCGCATGGAGTCGGGGTTGGCGTTGTAGGCGTCGTTGACGACCATGACGCCGTCGGCGCGCTCGGTGACCTCCATCCGCCAACGGGAGAGCGTGCTCGCGGAGGAGAGCGCGTCGGCGATGTCCCCAGCGGGCATGCCCAGTTGGTGGGCGACGGCCGCCGCGGCGAGCGCGTTCGACACGTGATGCTCACCGTACAGGCGCATGGTCACATCGCCGCACCCGGTAGGTGTGTGAAGGGTGAAAGCTGGTGTGCCGCGTTCCGTCAAACGCACGTTATCGGCCCGTACGTCCGATTCCGGGGCCTCGCCGAAGAACAGCACCCTGGCCTCGGTACGCGCGGCCATGGCGCGGACGTACGGGTCGTCGGCGTTGAGCACCGCCACTCCCCCGTCGTCCGCCGCCGGAAGCGTCTCCACCATTTCGCCCTTGGCCTGCGCGATCTGCTCACGGCCGCCGAACTCGCCGATGTGCGCCGTGCCGACGTTGAGGACGACGCCGATCCGCGGCGGTGTCAGCTCGGTGAGGTAGCGGATGTGGCCGATGCCGCGGGCGCCCATCTCCAGCACCAGGTGCCGGGTGGTCTCGTCGGCGCGGAGGGCCGTCAGGGGCAGGCCGATCTCGTTGTTCTGCGAGCCTTCCGGCCACACCGTGGGGCCCAGCCGTCCCAGCAGCTGGGCGATGAGGTCCTTGGTGCTGGTCTTGCCGCTGGACCCGGTCAGCGCCACGACCTGGGTGCCGAGCTTTCGCACGGCGTGCCGGGCCAGGGCGCCCAGGGCGCGGGTGACGTCGTCGACGACGATCGCCGGGACGCCGACGGGACGGGTGGCGAGCACGGCGACGGAACCGGAGGCGACGGCGGAGGCGGCGAATTCATGGCCGTCGGCACGCTCACCGGCGAACGCCGCGAAGAGCGTGCCGGGGCCCGCCTCCCGGGAGTCGATCACCACCGGCCCGGTGATCCGCGCTTCCGGGTCGGTTATGTCGTGCTGCCGTCCGCCGGTGAGGGCGGCGATCTCTGCGAGGGAGAGGGGGATCATCGGTTCTGGTTGTCTGTCCGGTGATTCGTGGAGAGGGGGGCGGAAGAGGTCGAGGAGTAGGAGGGAGAGGAAGGGGAGGGTGCCGCCGGTGCGGCGGACGCGGTGGAAGCCTGGGGGTGCGTGTTACTCGCCGCTGGGTGCTCGGCGGCCCGGGCGCGGATGGCGTCGTGCAGGACCTGGACGTCGTCGAAGGGGCGCACCACACCGGCGATGTCCTGGCCCTGTTCGTGGCCCTTGCCCAGGACGAGGATGGTGTCGCCGGGTTCGGCGCGGGCGACGGCGGCCCGGATGGCGGCGGCCCGGTCCTCCTCCAGGATCACGGTGCCTCGCTCATAGGCCGGGACCTCGGCGGCGCCGCCGAGCATGGTGGCGAGGATCGCGAGGGGGTCCTCGGAGCGCGGGTTGTCCGAGGTGAGCACGGCCGTGTCGGACAGCCGGGCGAGCGCGGCGCCCATGGCGGGGCGTTTGTGCGGGTCGCGGTCTCCGCCGCAGCCCAGGACCGCGTGCACGGAGCCCTCGGTGACCTTGCGGACGGCGTAGAGCACGGACTCCACGGCGTCCGGTTTGTGCGCGTAGTCGACGATGGCGAGGTAGTCCTGACCCGCGTCCACCCGCTGCAGCCGGCCGGGGACGCCGGGGACGGCGCCGATACCCTCGGCCGCCGTGTCCGGGTCGAGGCCGGCGGCGACCAGCGCGGTGAGCGCGGCCAGCGCGTTGGCGACGTTGAAGGGCCCGGCGATCGGAGCACTGGCAAGCACCTCCCGGCCGCCGGGTCCCACGGCCGTGAACGTCGAGCCGAGCGGGCCGACCTCCACGTCCTCGGCTCGCCAGTCCGCGTCGGGGTGGCCCTCGGCGGAGAAGCTGGTGACGGGGAAACCTTCTTCCGTCAGCTCGCCCAGCAGCCGGAAGCCGTACTCGTCGTCGAAGTTGACCACTGCGGCCCGCGAGCGCTCCGGGGTGAAGAGCTGCCGCTTGGCCTGGAAGTAGTCCTCCATGTCGGGGTGGAAGTCGAGGTGTTCGGGGCTGAGGTTGTTGAACACCGCGACGTCGAAGACGCAGCCGTCGACCCGGCCGAGGACCAGTGCGTGGCTGGAGACCTCCATCGTCACCGAGCTGACACCGCGCTCGCGCATCACCGCGAAGAGCGCCTGGAGGTCGGTGGCTTCCGGCGTGGTCCGCTCGGACTTGATCCGCTCGTCACCGATCCGCGACTCGACGGTGCCGATCAGCCCGGTCAGTACCCCGTCCTTCTCTGCTGCCTTGCGCAGTCCGCCGTCGACCAGGTAGGCGGTCGTCGTCTTGCCGGAGGTGCCGGTGATGCCGATCTGGAGCAGGTCCTCGCCGGGGGTCCCGTAAATGGTGGCGGCCAGCTGTCCCATCCGGCCGCGCGGGTCGGGCACGGTCAGCACCGGCAGCCCGGTGGCCGCGGCGCGCTCGGTGCCGCCCGGGTCGGTCAGTACGGCGACGGCGCCCAGGCTCTGCGCCTGCTCCACGAAGTCCGCACCATGCAGCCGGGCGCCGGGCAGCGCGGCGTAGATGTCGCCGGGGCGCACGGCACGCGAGTCGTGGGTGATGCCGGTGACGGACGCATCGGCCTCGGGTGCGTCGCCGGCGCCGGACGCCGGAGCGCCGGGCTCGTCGGCATCCAGCAGTCGGGCCAGCTCCGCGAGCGGGACGGGCACGACCCGCGCGGGGCGGGGCGGCCCGGGGAAGGACTCGGTGGAGGTCTGATCAGCTTGTGGCACGGCGGTGAGCGTACCGGGCGGGACGGTCGCGCCGCGAAGCGAGGGGCGCGGCGGCGCTGAGCCCGCGGGGTTGTACGGACTGTCAGTGATCGTTCTCACGTGGTGCATGACTCAGCCGTTCCGGCCCTTCCCCGCGAGCACGGGGAGCCGCGCGGGCTCGGCCCCGGTCGGGGGGATCTGGAGGCTCTTGAGGGAGAACTTCATGACCTTCTTGTAGACGGGACCGCATACGTCGCTGCCGAAGTAGCTGCCCTTCTTCGGGTTCTGGACAGCGCAGTAGACGGTGATCCGCGGCTTGTCGGCGGGCGCGAACCCGGCGAAGGAGGCGGTGTAGCCGTGGTAACGGCCGGTTTTCGGGTCCACCCGGTTGGCCGTACCGGTCTTCCCCGCGACGCGGTAGCCGGGGATCTTGGCCGTGGTTCCGGTGCCCTCCATGTCGGCCACCACCGACTCCAGCATCCTGGCGAGAGTCCTGGCGGTCTTCTCGCTGACGACCCGGCGCTTCTGAGGTTCCTCGGCGGGCTCGTAACGCCCGTCGGGGCCCGTGGTGCCGCGTACGACCGTGGGTTCGATCCGTTCGCCGCCGTTGGCGATGGTGGAGTAGATGGAGGCGGCCTGGACGGCGTTGAGGGAGAGGCCCTGGCCGAAGGGGATCGTGTACTGCTGGGAGGCGCTCCACTTGCCGGGATTCGCCAGCAGGCCGTCCGTCTCGCCGGGGAAGCCCAGCCCGGTGGGCCGGCCGATGCCGAACTTCCGCAGATAGCGGTGGAGGACCTGGTTGGCCTGCCGCTGGGACTTGCCGAGCTGCTCGGTGGCGAGGATGGTGCCGATGTTGCTGGACTTGGCCAGGACACCGTTGAGGGTCAGATGCCAGGTGGGGTGGTCGACGTCGTCGGCGAAGGCACGGTCGGCACGCTTGAGCCGGTTCGGGACGGTGACGGCCGTGGTGGGGGTGGCCTTGCCCTCCTCCAGAACGGCGGCCATCGACATGACCTTGCTGGTGGAGCCGGGCTCGTAGACGTCCTGGACCGCGGGGTTGCCGAAGGAGTCCACTTTCGCGCTGCGGAGGTCGTTCGGGTCGAACCCGGGCGCACTGGCCATGCCGAGCAGCTGGCCGGTCCTGGTGTCCTGGACGATGACGTAGCCGCTGTCGGCGTGCGACTTGGCCACCTGGTCGGAGATGGCCCGCTGCGCGGACCACTGGATGTCCCGGTCCAGCGTGAGCTCTATGTCGGAGCCCGGCCTGGCCGCCTGCTCGCGGACTCCAGCCGTGGGGACCTGGCGGCCGCCGGACTGGGCGTAGGTGATCTTGCCGTTCTCGCCCACCAGCTTGTCGTTCAGCATCGCCTCCAGCCCGGCACCGCCCTTGCCCTCGGAGCTGACGAAGCCGAGTACGCCTGCGGCCAGGTCCTTGTTCGGGTAGACGCGCTTGGCGTGCTTCTCCTGGTAGATCCCGGCCAGCACATTGGGCTTCTCGCCCTTGGGTGCGCCGCTCGCCTCGGCGGCGAGCCGTGCCTTGAGCTTCTTGATCTTCCGCCAGGTCTGCGGGGTCTGCTGGCGGGCGAGCAGCACATAGCGGGTGCCCGGCCGGGAGAGCTTCTCGGCCAGCTCCGCGCGGTCCTTGTCCAGCAGGGGGGCCAGGATCTTGGCGGCCCGCTCGGGGGCGTCCTTGATCTTCGTCTGCTTGGGGCTGAACAGATACGGGTCGGCGGTGATGTCGTAGGCGTCCACGGTGCTCGCCAGCGCGGAGCCGTCCCGGGCCGTGATGGCGCCGCGCTCGGCGGCGAGCGGGACGGTGATGTAGCGGTTGACCGCGGCCTTGTCCGCGAACGCGCTCGCATCGATGGCCTGCACCTGGAGCAGCCGAACGGTGAAGGCCAGGATGACCAGCGTCAGCCCGACGGCGATCAGCCGCAGCCGGGGCCGCGGGTTCACCAGCCGCAGTGGCGCCGACCCGCCGCCCTGCGGGGGACGCCCCCCGCCACCACCACGCCGCGCCGCCGGTGTACCCGATGTCGTACGGGAGGAGGGGGCGGCCGGGCGGATGGGGCGGGGGACGCGGCGCGGGGTGTCCTCCTGGCCGCGCTCGGCGCTGCGGCCCTGGTCCGGCGCCCGGCGAGGGGTCCCGCGCTGGTCCGGCGCCCGGCGGGGGGTCTGGCGGGCGCCGCGGCCCGGCTCGCGGGGGCGCTCGGTCACGGGCCCACCTGCTCGGTGTCCCCGGCGGACGCGCTGTCCGGTTTGCCGCGTACGGTGCCGTCCGGGTGGAGGAAGACGGGGTTGCCGCTGGGGACCAGGCCCTGCTCGCGGGCGCGCTTGGCCAGCTGGTCGGGGGCCGAGTAGCCGTCCACCTCCTGCTGGAGGGCCTGCTGCTGGTCCGTCAGTTCCTCGGTCTCCTTCTCGAGCCGGTCCAGCTGGAAGGAGCCTTTGTTGAGGGAGGCATTCAGCAGCAGCAGAGCCAGCAGCCCGCTGCCCAGCAGCAGGACGACGAGCAGGACGAACGGGGCGCGTGCCGCCGGGGTGTTCCCGGCGGGCATCAGTCTGGCCAGCCGTGCGATGCGCTGCTGTGCGGTCATGTCGCCTCCCTCGTGCGGCGGGCGGTCATGTCGCCTCCCTGATGCGCTGGACGGCCCGCAGTCTGGCCGGTGCGGCTCGGCGGTTCTCGGCGATCTCCTCGTCGGTCGGCAGCTCGGCACCGCGGGTCAGCAGCTGCAGCCGGGGCTGGTACTGCTCGGGTACGACCGGCAGCCCGGGCGGGGCCGAGTTACGGGAACCGGTGGCGAACAGCTGTTTGACCAGCCGGTCCTCCAGCGAGTGGTACGCGAGGACCACCATCCGGCCGCCGACGGCGAGCAGGTCCAGCGCGTCGGGCAACGCCTGCTCCAGCACCGCCAGCTCCCCGTTGACCTCGATGCGGAGCGCCTGGAAGGTCCGTTTGGCCGGGTTGCCGCCGGTGCGCTTGGCGGCCTGCGGCAGGGCTTCGCGGATCACCTCGACCAGCCGGGCGCTGCGGGTGAACGGTTCCTTCGCGCGTTCCCTGACGATGGCCTCGACGATGCGGCGGGCCTGCTTCTCCTCGCCGTAGGAACGCAGGATGCGCACCAGGTCGCCGGGCGGGTAGGTGTTGAGGACCTCGGCGGCGCTGAGCCCCCTCGTCTGGTCCATGCGCATGTCCAGCGGGGCGTCCTGTGCGTAGGCGAAGCCGCGGTCGGCCTCGTCCAGCTGGAGCGAGGAGACGCCGAGATCGAACAGGATGCCCTGGACACGGGGGACGTTCAGCCGGGCCAGCACCTGCGGCAGCTCGTCGTAGACGGCGTGCACCAGCGTGGCCCGGTCCGCGTAGGGGGCCAGCCGTTCACCCGCGAGTTCGAGCGCGGCAGTGTCCCGGTCCAGGCCGATGAGGCGGGCCGAGGGGAAGGTGGCCAGCAGCGCCTCGCTGTGGCCGCCGAGGCCGAGGGTGCAGTCGACGACTGTCGCTCCGGGCTCGGCGAGGGCGGGGGCGAGCAGGTCCAGGGTGCGCCGGAGCATCACCGGGCTGTGGAGTTCGCCGATGGGCCGCTCGTTGGTGGTCACTGTGCCCTCTCAGATCTGGCGGGCACTGCACATGCTCCTTGGTCCCCGCCCGCTCGAAGGGGAGCGGCCCCCCGCGCCGAACGGGCGCCGGAAGCCGGGAGCGGGAGGAGGCCGAGCCGCACGTGCGCGCCCGCACACGCGAGGGGAATCGGGGTCCTTGGGGAGCGTTCGTCGCCTCCCACTTCGCGTCACTTTAGTCCACTCGTCCCCTCGGTCAACTACGGGACCAGGCGCGTCCACCTACGGGATCAGGCGCATCCTGACAGCGGCTGACACCTGCTTCGTGACCGCGATGTGCGCCGGACGAGGGAGACGGGTGAGGGTCCTGTGGGTTACCTCACACCACGGCGAGCCGCCCGTTTTGGCCACTCTCCGGACGGGCCGCCCGCCGCGGGAGCGTCTAACGTCGTACACATGTCGATATCCGCGCCCCGGCCCCAGCCCGCACCGTCCGTGATCGACGAGCTCGTCGCAGCGAACCTGGATTACGCGCGTGAGTTCAGCGACCCCGGGATGGACGCCCGCCCGGTCCGCAACGTGGCGGTTGTCGCCTGCATGGACGCCCGACTGGATCTGCACGCCGCGCTCGGCCTGGAGCTCGGTGACTGTCACACCATCCGCAACGCGGGCGGCGTCGTCACCGACGACATCATCCGCTCCCTCACCATCAGCCAGCGCGCGCTGGGCACCCGTTCCGTGGTGCTCATCCACCACACCGGCTGCGGACTGCTCAACCTCACCGAAGATTTCCGGCACGAGCTGGAACTGGAAGTGGGCCAGCGGCCGTCCTGGGCTGTCGAGTCCTTCAAGGACCTGGACCAGGACGTGCGTCAGTCGATCGAGCGCGTACGGACCTCACCGTTCCTGCCCTACCGGGACGATGTACGCGGCTTCGTCTTCGACGTGACGACGGGTCTGCTGCGCGAGATCGCCCCGGCCTGAACCCGGACCGAGCCGGTCGGCTCTCGGGGGGGCCGCTGCCCGGAACAGCCGGGAGAGTGACGGGAGGCCCTGTCGCCGTGAAGAATACGCAACAGCGCACACTGCAGGGCCCGGTGGAGCGGACGCGGGGGCGTACGCGGCGGGCACGTACGAACGGGCAAACGGGGATGGGGCCGAGGAGGGCCGGTGACGACCTATGACGAGCGGGCGAACCTGAGCGATCTGAGCGCCACGGCGGGCGAGGTGCGCCGCTGTGTCGAGTCGGTGATCGAGGGAAAACCCGAAGTCGTCCGGCTTTCGCTGACGGTGCTGCTTGCGGAGGGGCACCTGCTGATCGAGGACGTGCCGGGCGTCGGCAAGACGATGCTCGCCAAGGCGCTGGCCAAGGCCATCGACTGCTCGGTACGCCGTATCCAGTTCACGCCCGATCTGCTGCCCTCCGACATCACCGGGGTCAGCGTCTACGACCAGCAGCGCAAGGACTTCGAGTTCAAGCCCGGCGCCGTATTCGCGCAGATCGTGATCGGCGACGAGATCAACCGCGCCTCCCCCAAGACCCAGTCCGCACTGCTGGAGTCCATGGAGGAGCGCCAGGTCACCATCGACGGGCAGACGTATGAGCTGCCCGATCCGTTCATGGTGGTCGCCACCCAGAACCCGGTGGAGATGGAGGGCACCTACCCGCTGCCCGAGGCGCAGCGGGACCGGTTCATGGTGCGCGTCTCCATCGGCTATCCGAGCCCGGCCGCCGAGCTGGAGATGCTCGATGTGCACGGCGGCGCCTCCCCGCTGGACGATCTCCAGCCGGTGGCGCACGCGCACGACATAGCCAAGCTGATCGAGACCGTACGGGGCGTGCACGTCTCGGACGCGGTACGGCGGTACGCGGTCGAACTGGTGGCTGCCACCCGGGCGCACTCCGATCTGCGGCTGGGGGCCTCGCCGCGCGCGACGCTGCATCTGCTGCGGGCCTCCAAGGCGTCGGCGGCGCTGGCCGGGCGCGAGTTCGCGCTGCCCGACGATGTGCAGTCGCTGGCGGTCCCGGTGCTGGCGCACCGCCTGCTGCCCACCGCACAGGCGCAGTTGAACCGCCGTACGGCCGAGCAGGTGGTGAGCGAGATCCTGGGGCGGGTGCCCGTGCCCGCCGTCGGCCCCGGCCCCGCCGTGCCCGGAGCGGCACCGGGCGGGCCCGGTATGCCGGGTCCCTACGGGCAGCCCCAGCCACCCGGACAGCAGCCCCCGCCGGGCCGGCCGCACACCGGGCAGCCCCGGGGCTACTGATGGCCTACGGACCGGCCCCCAGCGCACCGCCGGCCCCCGGCGCGGGGCCGCACGGCGGTACGGGGCCGTACGGCGCCCGGCTCGATGGCGGTGCGGGAACGGCCGGTGGTCCGGGCCGTCCGGGCGGCGGCGCGGAGGGCGGCCGGGGCCGGGAGGAGAGCCGGGGTTCGCTGCGGCTGGCGTTCGGCGGGCTCACCACCCGCGGCCGCTCGTTCCTGGCGGCCGGTGTGGCGGCGGCGCTGTGCGCTTACGTGCTGGGCCAGGACGAACTGCTGCGCGTGGGCGCGCTGCTGGCGGCACTTCCGCTGGTGTGCGTACTGGTACTGCACCGCACCCGCTACCGCGTGGCGGGCTACCGCAGACTGTCGCCCTCCCGGGTGCCGGTCCGCTCGGAGGCCCGTGTGCATCTGCGGATCGACAACGTCTCGCGGCTGCCCACCGGGCTGCTGATGCTCCAGGACCGGGTCCCCTACGTGCTCGGCCCGCGCCCCCGGTTCGTACTGGACAGGGTGGAGCCGGGCGGGCGGCGCGAGGTCTCCTACCGGGTCCGCTCCGATCTGCGCGGACGCTATCCGCTGGGCCCCCTCCAGCTGCGGCTGACGGACCCGTTCGGAATGTGCGAGCTGACCCGCTCCTTCAGTACGTACGACACCCTCACCGTCGTTCCGCCCATCGAGGCGCTGCCGGCAACGCGGCCGGCCGGTGAGACCACCGGTTACGGCGAGGGGCGGCAGCGTGCCCTGGCGCTGTCGGGGGACGACGATGTGATCCCGCGCGGCTACCGGCACGGCGACGACCTGCGGCGGGTGCACTGGCGGTCGACGGCGCGCTACGGCGAGCTGATGGTCCGCCGCGAGGAGCAGCCGCAGCAGGCCCGCTGTACCGTACTGCTGGACACCCGCCGCGCCGCCTACCCCGGCTCGGGGCCCGACTCCCCCTTCGAGTGGGCGGTGGCGGCTGCCGCGTCGGTCTGTATGCATCTGCTGGAGCGGGGCTATTCCGTACGGCTGCTGACCGACACCGGGGCCGCAGCGCCGGGGCCGGAGAGCGGGGGCTTCCTCTCGGAGACCTCGGACACGGCGGGGCTGCTCCTCGACACCCTCGCCGTCGTCGAACACTCGTACGAGCAAGGGCTGTCCGGCGCCTATGACGCGCTGCGCGGCGGAACGACGGGGCACGAGGGACTGCTGGTCGCCTTCCTCGGAGCGCTGGACGAGGAACAGGCACTCACGGTCGGCCGGATGCGGCAGCGCTCCAACCGCGCCATCGCCTTCCTCGCGGTGCCCACAGGGGCCCAGCACGCGGGTGGCGCCGCGCCGCCGACCGTGCCCAGGACCGAGGAAACGCCGGAGCGCGCACTGCGCGAGGCCGGGTGGACGGCACTGCCCGGCGGGCCCGGAACGCCGCTGGCCACGCTGTGGCAAGAGGCCGACAACGCCGGTATGAGGGGGCTGGAACGATGAGCGGACGGGGACGGCTCGCAATCTGCGCCGTGCTGGCGACCCTGGCCGCGTCCTGTGCGCTGCTGCCGCTGGTGGACCCGGCGACCTGGCTGCTCCAGGCCGCGCTGCTGACAGCTGTACAGGCCGGGGTGGGAGCGGCCACCCGCCGGGTGCCGCTGGCCCGGCCGGTGACCGTGCTGACGCAGGCCGTCATCTCCCTGCTGCTGCTCACCGTCGTCTTCGCGCGGGAGCACGCACCGGCCGGTTTCCTGCCCAGCCCGGCGGGGTTCGCACACTTCGGCACGCTGTTCGACCAGGGCATCCAGGACGTGAGCCGGTACGCGATACCGGCGCCCCTCACCGACGGCATCCGGCTGATGCTCGTCGGCGGCGTACTCGTCATCGGCCTGCTGGTGGACACGGTCGCCGTGACGTACCGCAGCGCAGCGCCCGCCGGGCTGCCGCTGCTGGCCCTCTACTCGGTGGCCGCCGGGCTCTCCCAGGGCGGCGCCCGCTGGCTGTGGTTCCTGTGCGCCGCGGGCGGCTATCTGCTGCTCCTGCTGGCGGAGGGGCGCGAGCGGCTGTCGCAGTGGGGCCGCGTCTTCGCCGACCGCTCACGACCGGGCGCGGCACCGCACCAGCCCGGCAGTGTCGGTGGCCTCGCCATGGCGCCGGTACGCACCGGGCGGCGGATCGGCGTGCTGGCGCTGGGCATCTCGCTGGTGGTACCCGCCGCACTGCCCTCGCTGAGCGGCGGACTGCTCGACAACGTGGGCACCGGTGGCGGGGGCGGCGGCAACAAGGGCGGCGGCACGGTCTCCGCCGTCAACCCGGTCGTCGCCCTCAAGAACAGCCTCAACCAGCCACAGAACCGCACCGCACTCACCTACTCGACGGACAGCGACGAGAAGGACCTCTACCTGCGGATCGTCGCGCTCGACAAGTTCGACGGCGCCCAGTGGAAGCCTTCCGAACGGCGCATCGGCGAGATCCCCGACCCGCTGCCCAGCCCACGGGGCCTGGGACCGGACGTACGGACCCGCACGGTCAGCAGCACCATCCAGGCCAGCGACGCGTACGCACAGGACTGGCTGCCGATGCCGTACCCCGCGAGCCGGGTGCAGGTCGACGGCAAATGGCGCTTCGAGCCCGAGGGCCGCACCCTCGTCGGCTATGACAAACAGACCACCCGCGGCCTCCGCTACAGCGTCGACAGCCTCCGCGTCCAGCCCACCGCCGAACAACTGCGGAACGCCCCCGCGGCGCCGCCGGCGCTGAAACGCGAGTACACGGCCGTCCCGGACTCGCTGCCTGCCGTCGTACCGAAGACCGCACGCAAGGTCACCCGCGGCGCGAAGGACGACTACGACCGCGCCGTGCTGCTCCAGGACTGGTTCGCCGACAAGGGTGGCTTCACCTACGACACCGAGGTGGCAGCCGGCACCGGCGCCAACGCCATCGCCGACTTCCTGAAGCAGAAAGAGGGCTTCTGCGTCCACTTCTCCTTCGCCATGGCCTCGATGGCCCGCACCCTGGGCATCCCGGCCCGGGTAGCGGTCGGCTTCACCCCGGGCACGGCGCGCGGTGACGGCAAGATGGAGGTCGGCTTCCAGGACGCGCACGCCTGGCCCGAGCTGTACTTCGAAGGTGTGGGCTGGACCCGTTTCGAACCCACCCCCACCCGGGGCACCACCCCGCCCTACGCGCAGCCGGACTCGCCGGACACCGACCAGAACCCCAGCGAGGAACTGCCCGACCGCAGCCAGGACGACCAGCCCTCGGCCGACCCGTCGCCCTCGGAGGAATGCTCCGCGCAGCAGAAGCAGTCCGATCCCGAGTGCGGGGCCGCGGCACCGCTCCCCCGCTCGGGAAGCCCCGACGAAGGCCCGCCCCTGGGCACCATCGCCGCCTTCGGCTCGGCCGGGCTGGCCGTGCTGGGGTTGCTGCTGCTCCCGATGCTGTTGCGGATGCGGAGACGCTCCCGGCGGCTACGCGCCCCGGGCGCCGGCAGCCCGGAAGCCGTGCTCGTCGCCTGGCAGGAGCTCATCGACACCGGGTGGGACTACGGAATCCTCCCCGACGACTCCGCGACCCCGCGCACGGCCGCCGCGCGGCTGGCCCGGATCGGGCAGCTCGGGCCTGACGACGCCGAGGCGGTGCAACGGGTCGCGCTCGCGGTGGAGCAGGTGCTGTATGCACCCGTTCCGCGGGCGACCGCCGGGGTAGCGGACGAGGTCCGCCGCATCCGCGCCGGGCTCCGCGCCGCGGCTCCCCGCACCGTGCGGATCCGCGCCCTGCTCCTGCCGCCCTCGACGGCCCGGCTGCTGTGGTCGGCCACCCGCCGGGCCAGGGCGCTGCGCGCCCGCTGGACTCGGGCCCTGAGCCGCCCCCGCCTCGCCAAGTAGCTCTTGCGGGGCCGCCCTACCGACGGCGGGAGGCGAAGCGCAAACAGCCCGGCGGTGCCGAACTCACCTCTTCTGGAGAGTCCGGCACCGCCGGGCTGCTGCGTAGTGGCTGATCACCGCTGCGGCGGGAAAGAAGGCGCGGCGGCGGAAAAGGAGGCTCCGCGGCGGGAAATCCGGCGGGAAAGACGAGGCCGTCGCCCCGCTTCGCCCCCGTGGGAGGGGCGGCGAACGGGGCGAGGGGGACGGGAAGGCCCGGCCTCAGTGGTGGCCGTGGCCCTCGTCACGGCGGCGCTGCCACCGCTCCTCGATGCGGGCCATCATCGACTTGCGGCTCCGTGGCTGCTGCCGGCGACCGGATCCCGACCCCTGCGGGGACTGGCCCTGGGCCTGCCCTTCGCCCTGCTTGGGGGCCTTTCGCCATCCTGTCACCGCGAGGACCGCGCAGCCCAGCATCACCAGGAAGCCGACGACGCTGACCCAGATCTGCTGAGCGACCATTCCGGCCATGAGGAGCGCGATACCCACCAGAAAGCCCGCAACCGCTTGGTAGACCCGCTTACGGGTGTACCGGCGCAGCTCACTTCCCTCGAGCGCTGTCGCGAACTTGGGATCTTCGGCGTACAGCGCTCGCTCCATCTGCTCGAGCATCCGCTGCTCGTGCTCAGAGAGCGGCACGGAGTCCTCCTACTCGTCGGTCGCGGGGGCGACCGGATGCGACTCTTTCAGGATAGGCAGGGAATCGCCCCCGTGAAACCCGCCCCTCTACGCCAATTCCTCCCACCACACCCGATATAACGGACGGGGTGCCCACGGCGTGTTCCGTTCATTCCCGCACCACCTTTCCGCCATGCCGGACGGTGTGCCTCGATCATACGGCGCGTAGCGGTTGATCGGGCGGTCGCGAAGAGAGCCCCGTTCAGAGCCCGCCCACGCAGCGCGGGCGCTCGTCAGCGGCCGACGCCCCGGGACGGGACCTCGGCGAGCACGTGCAGCTGACTGGCGACCGACTGGAAGTCGGGCAGCTCGGCGGCGGCCGCCTCCAGCCTGGCGAGGGCCTCCAGCGCGTCCGGCTCGGTGTCCACGAGCGCGCCGGGCACCAGATCGGCGAAGACCCGTACGCCGTGTACGGAGATCACCTCGAGCCCGGTGCTGGAGACCAGCGCGGTGAGCTGCTCGGGGGTGAAGCGGCGGGGCATGGGGTCGTTCTCGCCCCAGCGTCCGCCGGGCGAGGTGAGGGCGTGCCGGGCCTCCGTGAAGTGTCCGGCCAGCGCCCGCGCCAGCACGGCTCCACCCAGCCCCGAGGCCAGCACACTGAGGGTGCCGCCTGCCTCACGCAGCGCGGCGACGGCGTTGCCGAGGCCCTCGGCCGGGTCGTCGACGTACTCCAGGACGCCGTGGCAGAGCACCACGTCGTAGGCTCCGCGCTCGGCCACGTCGAAGAGGCCGCGCACATCGCCCTGGACGCCGCGTACCCGGTCGGCGACGCCTGCCTCGGCGGCGCGGCGCTCCAGCGCGAAGAGGGCGTCGGGGCTGGGGTCGACGACCGTGACGCGGTGGCCGAGCCGGGCGACGGGCACGGCGAAGTTGCCGGTGCCGCCTCCGGTGTCGAGCACCTCGAGCTCGGCGCGGTCCGCCAGTTTGGTGCGCTGGTCGAGGGCTCCCCTGAGGACGTCCCAGACCACTGCGGTCCGGAGGGTTGCGCTGGGGCGGGACATGCGGCTGCTCCTCGGCTCAGGGACGGGCGGTTCCCACCCTATTGCCTCCGGCCCCGACCGATCCGCCCGGCGGCCCTCTCGCTTCCTGACGGATGACGCCTCGGCACGGCAGCCCCCTCCCCGCGCCCGCGATTCCGTGGTTCATCCCGCCCGCCGGTCCCAGGTCGGGGAGGGGGGTTCGTCGGTGGCGGCTGTGCGGGGCCGGGGCAGGGCGGGCTGGGTGATCAGCATGCGTTCCACGAGGCGGAGGAACATCCCGGCGTAGTGGACAAGGTCGTCGGCGTCCCGCCAGCTCGCGGCGCCGGCTATACCGGCTTCGGCGCGGGCGCGGCGGGCGGCGCCGGAGGCGAAGAGGGCTGCCCACTCGGCCAGTTCGGGGGCGACCTCGGGCAGCACCTCCCAGGCGCTGCGGATGGCCGGGCGCCGTACCCGGCGCGGACCGGCCCCGCGCTTGCGGGCCGGCTCCAGCTCCGGCCTGCCGCGGACGGCGAGGACGGCGGCGGCTGTGCGCAGCGCGGCGAGGTGGGCCGTGGCGTACCGCTCGTTGGCGGTCTCCATGGCGACCGCCTCGTCCAGGCCGTGCTGGGCCTGGGCGAGCAGGTCGAGTGCGGCGGGCGGGGCGGTGGCCCTGCGGAGCACGGGGTGGATGTCGTGGGGGTCGCGGGTGGGATCGGGGTGGCTGGTGGGCGGCGCTGTCGGCTGCGGGGGCACGGGTCGCGCTCCCGGAGAAGGTCGCATCACGTGAATCAACCTCCCGTCGGCTGATGCCGGTTCGAGAACCGGTCGTATGGGCACATCGTGCCGCATGCCACTGACAATCCATTCTGACCTGCGCAAACGCCGCGAGGAGCAACGCGGAGTCGGAGGCGATCGGCGGAGAGCGGCCGCCGGTTGGCGTGCGGGCCACTGTCTGCTGCATACTTTGAACTGACCAGTCAGTTCAAAAAGCGCCGTGCCCGGCGCCGGGGACCGGGCACGGCGCGCACCAAGAGCGGAAGCGGGGACTGCGACTGCCGGCACGGTCGGCAGCTGCGGGCAGCGGATGCGACAGCAGACCCGGCATCGCGGTAGGCGACACGGAGCGGGAGGGGCTGTGACACAGCTGCGGGGAGCCGCCGTATCGGCGGAGGACTTCGGGCTCGACGGGCCGCGCGGCCCGGTCTTCGGCGGGGTGGGCTTCAGCGCGGAGGCGGGCTCACTGATCGCGGTGACCGGCCCGTCGGGTTCGGGACGCACCTGCCTGCTGCTGGCGCTGACCGGCCGGATGAAGGCGAGCAGCGGCCACGCCAAGGTGGCCGGGCACCCGCTGCCCAAGCGGCTCGCGGCCGTACGCCGGATCAGCGCGCTGGGCCCGGTACCCGGCGTCAACGACCTGGACCCGGCGCTGACCGTCACTGAGCAGCTGCGCGAGCGGGTGCTGCTCCAGCGGCGGTTCGACAGCCCGCTGCGTGCGCTGCTGCGCCCCCGCAAGGAGCGGGCCGCGGCGAGCCGGGCGCGGCTGGAGGCGGCCCTTGGGACCGCGGGTCTCGATCTGGACGCCCTGCCCAGGGGCGGGCGCACGGTCGTACGGGATCTGGACCGGCCCACTGAGCTGCGGCTCTCGGTGGCGCTGGCGCTGCTGGGCGAACCACGGCTGCTGGCCGTCGACGACGTGGATCTGAAGCTGTCGGAGAGCGAACGCAAGGACGCCTGGGGGCTGTTGCGGACGGTGGCGGAGCAGGGCACCACCGTGCTCGCGGTGTGCAGCGAGCCGCCGGCCGAGGGTGCGGTGGTGGTCCGTACCGAGCAGGCCCTCGCGGGCGGCGGCCGGAAGACGGGCAAGACCGGGGCGGGTGCCGCCGGAGGGCCGGGCGACGCGCAGGACGACGGGGACGACGACGGGGAGAAGGAGGGGGCGGACGATGCGCTCGCCGAGGCTAGCCGCGCTTGAGCTGAAGCGGTTCGGCAGGGGACGGCTGCCGCGGGCCGCGATGGCCGCGATGCTGCTGCTTCCGCTGCTGTACGGCGCGCTGTACCTGTGGTCGTTCTGGGACCCGTACGACCGTCTGGACAAGGTGCCGGTGGCGCTGGTGAACGAGGATCAGGGCGCCACCGTCAAGGGCGAGAAGCTGAACGCGGGCGACGACATCGCCAAGGGCCTGCACAACAGCGACTCGTTCGACTGGCACGAGACCAGTGCGGCCGACGCGCGCAAGGGGGTCGAGGACGGGCGGTACTACCTGTCGCTGACGGTGCCCGCCGACTTCAGCAAGCGGGTCTCCTCCAGTTCGGGCGACTCCCCCGAGACGGGGGCGCTCAAGGTGCGCACCAACGATGCGAACAACTACATCGTCGGGCAGATATCCCGCACCGTCTTCTCCGAGGTCCGCGCCAGCGCCTCCAGCAAGGTGTCACGCGGCTTCTTCGACAAGATCTACGTCTCCTTCTCCACCCTGCACGGCAAGACGGCGAAGGCCGCCAAGGGCGCCGACGACCTGGGCGCAGGCATCGGCAAGGCGAAGAAGGGCGCGGGCAAGCTGAAGAGCGGGCTCGGCGACGCCGAGGACGGCAGCGGCCGGCTCAAGAGCGGCACGGCCAAGCTGCACAAGGGCTCCGGCACCCTGGAGACCGGCGCGGGCCAGGTCGCCGAGGGCACCCAGAAGCTGGCCGACAAGGTGAACGGCACCGCAGGCGAGGTGCGGCCGTTCCTCAAGGCGCACAGCGGCGACATCGGCAAGGCCGCGCGCGGGGTGGCCCGTACGAGCAAGACGCTCAAGCAGAACCTCGGCAAGCTGCCGGGCGCCGCACAGCGCGCGCAGACCGACTCACGCGAGGCCGCCGACACGCTCTCGAGGCTCTACGAGGCACGCTGCGGCAAGGGCGCTCCCGGCAAGGACGTTCCGGGCACGCCCAGCCCTGGCGGAACACTGCCGGGCAACGCGTCCCCCGAGGCGCCGCAGCCGTCCCCGCCCTCCTCGCCGTCCACCGGCACCACCGGCAACGCCGGCAACACCGGCACGTCTCTCGCACCAAGCTCCTGCCCGCAGTTGAAGAAGGCCGCGGACGCCGCCGAGCGGTCGGCTCGGGTCGCCGCGAAGCTCAATGGGTACGTCAAGAACGAGAAGAACCTCGACGAGCTCGGCCGCCACCTCGACGACCTCAACCGCGCCGCGAACGGCGTCGCCAAGCGGGCCCCGCACCTCCAGCAGGACATGGACAGCGCCGTACGGCAGATCAACAAGCTCAACAAGGGCGCCCACAAGGTCGCCAAGGGCGCCGGAAAGCTGCACTCCGGGCTCGGTACGGCCAAGAGCGGAGCCGCGACACTCGACACCGGTCTCGGCAAACTGTCCGGCGGTGCCGCCTCGCTCGACGGCGGTCTGTTCAAGCTGGCCGACGGCTCGGGAAAGCTGGCCGGCGGCCTGCACGACGGCGCCGAGCAGATTCCGGACTACGACAAGAAGCAGCGCGACGACCGTACGGGCGTGATGGCCGACCCGGTCGGCCTCGCCTCGCACAAGGCCCACACGGCGCCCAACTACGGCACCGGCTTCGCGCCGTACTTCATCCCGCTCTCCCTCTGGGTCGGCGCGATGATCGCCTACATGCTGCTCCAGCCGCTCAACAAACGGGCGCTGGCGGCCGGCGCG
The DNA here is from genome assembly GCF_052246355.1 of Streptomyces sp. 3N207. Taxonomy (NCBI): domain Bacteria; kingdom Bacillati; phylum Actinomycetota; class Actinomycetes; order Kitasatosporales; family Streptomycetaceae; genus Streptomyces; species Streptomyces sp. 3N207. Next base: position 51,697 of record NZ_JBQQBV010000010.1, read on the forward strand.
CCCGCCTGGCGGATCGCGCTGGCGGGCTGGCTGCCGGTGGCCGCGATCGGGGTGGCACAGGTGGCGGCGCTGATGAGCGTGCTGCACTGGGGCCTGGGTCTGCAGATGGCGCGCGGCCTGGCGACGGTCGGCTTCCTGGCACTGGTGACGGCGTGCTTCACGGCCGTCGTCCAGTTCCTCAACGCGCGCTTCGGACCCGCGGGCCGGATCCTCGTCCTGGCGCTGCTGATGCTCCAGCTGACCTCGGCGGGCGGCACGTACCCGATCCAGACCAGCCCCGGCTTCTTCAACGCACTCCACCCGTTCCTGCCCATGAGTTACGTGGTGGAAGGGCTGCGGCATCTGATCACCGGCGGGGAGCTGTGGCCGGTGTGGCGGGCGTGCCTGGTGCTACTGGCCTTCACGGCGGGCGCCCTCGTGCTGACGGCCGTCACCGCGCGCCGTAAGCAGGTGTGGACGCTGGACCGGCTGCGTCCGGAGATCTCGTTGTGAGGGCGGGGTCGTTCCGAGAGGAGAATGGCCGCATGACGAGTGCCCGCACCACCACGCCACGCAGCCGCAGCGCCACCAGGGACAAGCTCTTCCAGGCGGCGGTCACCCTCATCGCCGAACAGGGGTTCTCCTCCACCACTGTTGAGGAGATCGCCGAACGGGCCGGGGTGGCCAAGGGCACGGTCTACTACAACTTCGCCAGCAAGACCGAGCTCTTCGAGGAACTGCTGCGGCACGGGGTGGAGTTGCTCACCGCCGACCTGCGGCAGGCGGCGGAGGAGACGGCGGGCCGGGGCGGCAGCCGGGTGGATGCGCTCGATGCGATGGTCCGCGCGGGGTTGCAGTTCATCGACCACTACCCCGCCTTCACCCAGCTCTACGTCGCCGAACTGTGGCGCACCGGGCGGGCCTGGAACGACACCCTGCTGATGGTGCGTAAGGAAGCGGTCGCCGTGGTGGAGGGCGTACTGCGCGCCGGCGTCGCGGAGGGAGAGCTCAGCGAGGAGATCGACATCCAGCTCACCGCCGCCGCGCTGGTGGGGATGGTGCTGGTGGCCGCGCTGGACTGGAAGGCGTTCCAGCCGGAGCGCTCGATCGAGGACGTGCACGGGGCGCTGTCCCTGCTGCTCCAGGGGCGCGTCGCAGGGAGCCGGCTCCGCTGACCACGGAACCGGCCCCTGTGCGGGACGGCCCCCTCTGCGCGGGGCCGCCCCACTGTGCGGGGGGTGGCTTCCGGAAGGGGCGCCGAGCACCGTTCCGCGGCCCCGTGTCAGCGGTGCGGCCCCGTGCCCTTCCGTCGGGCCTCACTCTGCCGCCCGCACGGATGGGGCCCATCCGTGCGGATACTCAAGATCTCGGGTGAGTACCGGTACCTACGCCTGGTTGCGCCCCGCCTCTCCGTTTTTCCGAGGGGGTGCCCCTGCCCGGAGCTTGCGGGCTGCGCGTGCATCGTGGCTGGACGCGCAGTTCCCCGCACCCGGGCGGGCTCGCCGCTTGCTGCCCGGTGGGGATCGATAAGGTCGGGGGCATGGTGCGGGTTGTGGTGGTCGGGGCCGGGATGGGCGGGATGGCGGCGGCGGCGCGGCTGGCCGTCGCGGGGCACGACGTCGTGGTGTACGAGCGGAGCGGGACGTACGGGGGCGCCGTACGGCAGTACGCGCGCGAGGGCTTCACCTTCGACACCGGGCCGGGGCTGCTGCATCTGCCGGCCGTCTACCGGGACCTGTTCGTCAAGACCGGCCGCGAGCGGCTGGAGGACCGGGTGGAGCTGGTCCAGGTGCCGGTCACCGCCCGCCATGTGTTCGCCGACGATGGCGGTGCCGTGTCGGTGCCCAACGCCTCCCGGGGCAAGGTGATCGCCGCGCTGGACGAGGCGCTGGACACAGGCGCGGGCGAGCGCTGGGCCGGGATGCTGACCCGGGCCCGCGAGGCGTGGGAGGCCACGCGCCGCCCGCTGTTGGAGGAGCCGCTGCGCGACGAGCCCTCGTCGAGGGGCGCGCTCAGCCGGGACGGCGCCTATCCGGCACTGCGGAAGAGGGGCCTGCTCCACCGGCGTACGCCGACGCTGGCCGAGGCCGCGCAGGACGAACTGCGCGATCCACGGCTGGCTGCGATGCTGTGCGGCTGCGTCTGGGCGCACGGCCTGGACTCGGCGGCGGCTCCGGCGAGCGCCGCCGTACTCGCCTACATCGAGGACACCTTCGGCACCTGGTACGTACGCGGCGGCATGCGTGCCCTCGCCGACGCGCTCTACGAGCGGTGCCTGGAGCGGCGGGTGGTCTTCCGCTTCGACAGCGCCGTGACCGGCGTACGGGAGAAGGACGGGCGGGCGGCCGGGGTGGAGCTGGCCGACGGCTCGGTGGCCGACGCGGACGTGGTGGTCGCCGGTGGCGGTCCCACCGCGCCCGGTGGCGAGGGCGGTGGCGAACGGGGCGCGGCCCGCTTCACCGTGCTGCTCGCGCTGCGGGGCGCCCGCCCCGAAGGCACAGCGCATCGCACGCTGGTGCATCGCGCCGAGGCGCCGGGGCAGCCGGTGACGGTGCTGCGGCCGGACGATCCGGCGCTGCGCCCGGACGACGCGCATGAGACGGCGGTACTCACGCTGCCGGTGCCCCCGGGCTCCGCTGCCGACGCCGCGGCGGCGACGCGGCTCGTCGAACAGCTGCTGGCGGCGACGGACGCGGCGGGGCTGGGGCTGAGCGAGCGGCTGCTGTGGCACGAGGTGCGCACTCCCGCCGACAACGAGGCGGAGACCGGCGCTCCGGGCGGCCGGGTGCCGCCGCCCGCGCTGCCCGGCGCCGGCGGTGCCTTCCTGTACCCCGCCAACCAGACCCGGCTGCCCGGCCTCTACACGGCGGGCGGCTGGTCCCATCCCGGGGGCGGCCTGCCCGCGGCGGGCATGAGCGGCGCCATGGTGGCGGGGCTGGTGCAGGACCCGGAGTGGCGCGGCTCGGTCTGAGCTCCTGCACCCCGACTTGCCCCGGTCAGCTCTGCTCCTCGCCGCCCGCGTCTGTCCCTGCGGAACTCAGTACTGGCCGCTGCCGTAATAGTCCTGCGGATACTGCGGCGCCTGCTGCGGATACGGCTGGGGCTGCGGCTGCGGCTGGGCGGCCGGGTCGTCGCCGTACTGGTCGCCGTACTCGTTCCCGTAGCCGTACGGGGCGGGCGGCTCGGCCGGCGGCAGCGGTGCGCCGGCGTCCCGCTGCTGGGGAACCCAGACACCGCCTGGAGGCGTCTCCGGCACATCGGGGTAGTAGGGCTGCTGGGGGGGCGGTGCCGGGTAGCCCTGCTCCTCGCCGTAACCGGCGTAGCCGCCGTACGGGTCCGGGTAGTCCTGGTAGGCGGGGTAGCTCTGATACTCGGCGGATTCCACGGCCCCGGAGGGGTCCGGGTATTCGGCGTACTGACCGGCGTACTGCTCGCCGGTCCCGTCCCCGTAGGCGAACGCCTGGGTCTGGTCCGGCGCAGGCCCGGGTGCCGACGCCGGCATGGGGCCCGGGGACTGGCCGAAGAGGGAGGACTCTTCCTCGTAGCCGTCGGTGCCGCCGTACGTGTGGTAACCGGCGTAGGCGTAATCGGTACCGGTTCCGCTTCCCGCCCCGAACTGGGCGGCGGGCTCTGGCTGTCCGTAGCCCTGCTGGCCGTAACCCTGCTGGCCGTAGTCGTCGACCGGGTCCGGCATGGGAACCGCGCCGGGGGCCGGGGCGGTGCCGGGGCCGTAGGTCTGGAGGTCGGAGACCTGGAGCGAGGCGGTGTCCGGGCCGGGCGCGGCGCCTGTCCGGCGGCGCCTGCTGGAGCCGGGGCCACCGCCGAGCGACCACCCGGCGGTGAACCCGCTCCGCACGGAGAGGGTGACGAAGGTCTGGCCGACGGCGAAGGCCGCGATGCCGACGCCGATCACGATGACCGACGGCAGTACGGTGCCCCCCACCACGCCCAGGAAGCCGGCGAAGGCCAGCGCCCGCCAGCGCAGCCGGGCCTTGTACTGGAGCAGGACCTCGCCCAGCAGCCACAGCGCAACAACGCCGAACGCGATATAGAGGACCGTCCAGCCCATCTACGCCCCTCTTCCCGCTCCTGCCGCCCCATGGGCGGATCCGTGGCTCAAGCCCCCTTGCGAAGGCCCAGGTTAGCCCTCTCCCGAAGGCCGAGATTCTGGTGGATCTCCAGCGTCGCCGTGGAGTGGTTGAGCGTGATGAAGTGCAGCCCCGGGACGCCTTCGGCCATCAGCCTCGCACACAAGTCTGTGGCGTACTCGATTCCGACCGAGCGTACCGCTGCCGGATCGTCCTGGACCGCGTGGAGTCGCTCGATCATCTCGGTCGGCAGGGTGGCGTTGCTCAGCTGCGCGAACCGCTCAATCTGCTTCACGTTCGTGACCGGCATGATCTCCGGGATGATGGGCGTGTGGCAGCCTGCCGCGGCGACCTTGTCGCGCAGCCGCAGATAGTCCTCGGCCCGGAAGAACATCTGGGTGATCGCGTAATCGGCACCGGCTTTGCACTTGTTCACGAAGTGCCGGACGTCGCTTTCCCAGTCGGTGGAGCGCGGGTGCATCTCGGGGAAGGCCGCGACGCCGACGCAGAAGTCGCCGGACTCCTTGATCAGCTCGACGAGTTCGGAGGCGTAGTTGATCCCGTTGGGGTGCTCGACCCACTCCCCCAGCGGGTCGCCGGGCGGGTCACCGCGCAGCGCAAGCACATTGCGGATGCCCGCGTCCGCGTACTGCCCGATGACGTTGCGCAGCTCGGCCCGCGAGTGGTTGACGGCGGTGAGGTGCGCGACCGGGGTCAGCGTGGTCTCGTTGGCGATGCGCTCGGTGTTGCGGACCGTGCCCTCACGCGAGGAGCCGCCCGCGCCGTAGGTGACGGACACGAAGGTCGGGGACACCGCCTCGATGCGCCGCAGCGCGTCCCACAGGGTCCGCTCTCCCTTCTCGGTCTTCGGCGCGAAGAATTCGAAGGAGAAGGACTGCTCTCCGCTCGCGAGCAGATCACGCACAGTCGGCGGACGGTCTGTCCTGGGAGCTGAGATACCGATGGCCATGGATGCAGGCTAGCGGCCTGACCTGTAGAGCGGCTCGACACTGACACGTTAAGGGATGATCTGTCCGGTTCCCGGATGGCCGATGTCCACCTGTTGGACAGGCGGCCACCCCGTGCTACGGGAACGGCCGGGTCACTGCACTCAGGGGTGCGGGTCGCCGTCGGCCGCCTCCCGCAGCCGTTGCGCGAGGGAGGCCGCGGCAGCCCCCGGGTCGTCGGCCCGGGTGAGCGCGCGGACCACCACCACCCGGCGGGCCCCGGCCTCCAGCACCTGGTCCAGGTTGTCCGCGTCGATCCCGCCGATGGCGAACCACGGCCGTGCCGCCGGATTCGCGGCGGTACGGGCGGCGGTGTGACGGACGAGATCCAGCCCCGGTGCCGGGCGGCCCGGTTTCGTGGGGGTCGGCCAGCACGGACCGGTACAGAAGTAGTCGACGCCGGGCTCGGCCAGCGCCGCGTCCGCCTCGGCAGCGGAGTGGGTGGAGCGGCCGATCAGCACCTGTTTGTCGAGGTTACCGAGCAGCGCGCGGGCTGCGGGGACCGGCAGATCGCCCTGGCCGAGATGGAGCACGTCGGAGCCGGCGGCGTGGGCCACATCCGCGCGGTCGTTGACGGCGAGCAGCGCGCCGTGCCGGCGGCAGGCGTCGGCGAAGACGGCCAGCTGAGCCAGCTCCTCCGCCGCCTCCATGCCCTTTTCGCGCAGCTGGACGACGTCCACACCGTTCGCCAGGACCGCGTCCAGGAACTCGGGCAGGTCGCCCTGCTCCTTCCGGGCGTCGGTGCACAGATACAGCCGTGCGCCGGCGAGCCGCTCCCGCGCTCCGGCGGACGGGGTGGAGCCGGTGGATGCGGCGGGCGTGGTGGTGCTGCGGGACATGGTGCGGTGGTTCCCCCCATGGGGGGGGGTGGGGACCCGAGAGCGGGTCCACGCACCCGGTGGTGTCGTGTTCTTCAGCGGTGGTTCTTCTGCTGTGCCCGGGGCCGGACCCGGGCGGCGGCGTCAGACGGCGAGTGCCTGGGCGCGGCGCTTGACCTCCGTGCCCCGGTTCTCCCGCAGGGCCGTCACGGGCGAGCCGGGCAGGGACTCGTCCTCGGTGAACAGCCATTCGAGCATCTCTTCGTCGCTGAAGCCGTCGTCCTGCAGGAGCGTGATGGTGCCCGCCAGGCCCTTCACGATCCGGCCCTCACCGATGAAGGCGGCCGGAACCTGGAGCACCCTGTTTCCGGACTCCGCTTCCCGCCGCACGGCGATCAGCTGGCCTTCCTTCACGAGCTGCCGTACCCGGGTCACTTCGACGCCGAGCTTCTCGGCGACGTCGGGAAGGGTGAGCCAGGCGGGGACGAGAGCATCGGTCTTTGCGTCAATCTCGGTCACGGGTTCCAGACTGCCATCTGGGACCGGCGGCCACTACCGCGCCGCCTGCTTCAACGCCACGGCCGCGTCGCGGACCAGCGCCCGGTTCACGGCCGTACCCTGCTGAATCAGCTTGCGGCCCTGCGTGAGATCGCGCGGACGGCCGACGGCCAGCAGCGCGGCCAGCCGCTCCCCGCGCAGCCAGCACACGCTCCAGGCGGCGCCCTCCGGCGAACCGCGCCACACCAGTTCGTCGCCCGGACCGTGGTGGCCGATGTACTGCACGAAACGGCCGAACTGCTCGGACCAGAAGTAGGGCACCGGGTCGTAGGCGACGCTGTCGGCCTCCCCGTCGGCGTGCCCCTCGGCCAGCAGGTTGGCCGCGACCGTACGGGGGCCCTGGAGCGCGTTGTCCCAGTGGTGGATCAGCAGCCGCTCGCCGTAGCGGGCCGACGGGAAGGAGGCGCAGTCGCCCACGGCGTAGATGCCGGACGCGTGGCTGCCGGAGACCGGGGCGCGCAGCCGGGCGTCGGCGGCCACGGAACCGTCGGGGGCGAGTTCCACGCCGGAGCCGCGCAGCCAGCCGGTCGCCGGGCGGGCACCGATCCCGACCAGCACCGCGTCGGCCGGCAGCCGCGTCCCGTCGGCGAGCAGCACCTCGCCGCGCTCGACCGCCTCGACGGCCACCCCGGTGCGCAGCGTCGCCCCGGCCTCCGCGTACCAGGTCCGCATCGGCTCGGTGACCTGCGCCGGGAGCGCGCCGGGCAGCGGTGTCCGAGCGGCTTCCACGACGGTGACCTCGCAGCCCCGCTCGCGCGCCGCCGTCGCGAACTCCGCGCCGATCCAGCCGGCGCCGACCACCACGATCCGGCCCCGCTCGGCCAGCACCGGGCGCAGCCGCCGCGCATCGTCCAGGGTGCGCAGCAGATGGACGCCGGGCACCCCCTCGCTGCCGGGCAGGGTGACCGGCTCGGCGCCGGTCGCCAGCACGAGCCGGTCGTAGTGGACGGGACCGGCGTCGGTGACCAGCAGCCGTTCGTCACCGCTCAGACCGGTGACGGTTCTTCCGAGCTCCAACTCGATGCCCAGCCCGGCGAAGTCGATCTCGAAGAGCGGAGCCTCCGCCTCCGTACCGAGCAGCACGGCCTTGGACAGCGGCGGCCTGTCGTACGGCGCATGCGGCTCGGCCCCGATGAGCCGCACGGAACCGGGCCAGCCCTGTTCGCGCAGCTGCACGGCGGTCTGCACGCCGGCCATCCCGGCGCCCACGATCACGATCCGCTGCTGCTTCTGACTGTCACTCACACGATCACTGTATGCCGGTCGAGTCGTGCGGCCATCGGTCACCGGTCGTAGGCCCGGCGGTGGGGCGTCCCCGAGCGCACCGACGGCCCTTACCCGGCTCGCGCGCACCGCAGTAGGGTGGGTGCGGTAGTTACGGCATACGCGGGAGCCCGGACGCACCGGGCTGAGAGGGAGGCTGCGGCGGCCTCCGACCGTCCGAACCTGATCCGGGTCATTCCGGCGAAGGGAGCAGCAGCGCCCATGCGCGGCACCGCAATTCCGGCAGCAGTCCACCCGAGTCCCGATGTACTCGTCCTCGGCGGCGGCCTCATCGGCCTGGTCACCGCCTGGCGCGCCGCCGGGCGCGGCCTGGCGGTCACCGTCGTCGACCCGGAGCCCGGCGGCGGCGCCGCACGGGTGGCGGCGGGCATGCTCGCGGCCGTCACCGAGCTGCACTACGGCGAGGAGACGCTGCTGGAGCTCAACCTCGCCTCGGCGGCGCGCTATCCGGACTTCGTCGCCGAACTGGAGGACGCCACAGGGCTGGAGACCGGCTACCGGGCCTGCGGCACGCTCGCGGTCGCGCTCGACGCCGACGACCGCGCCCATCTGCGCGAGCTGCACGCGCTTCAGCAGCGGTGCGGGCTGGAGTCCCAGTGGCTGACCGGCCGCGAGTGCCGCCGCCTGGAGCCGATGCTGGCGCCTTCGGTTCGCGGCGGAGCCCGGGTGGACGGCGACCATCAGATCGACCCTCGCCGACTGGCGACAGCGCTGCTGGACGCCTGCGAACGCGCGGGAGTCGCCTTCCGCCGCTCCCGCGCGCTGCGGCTGCTCACCTCGCGGGACCGCGCCCTGGGGGCCACCCTCGAGGACGGCACGGAAGTGCACGCGGGGCAGACAGTTCTCGCGCTCGGCTCCCGCAGCGGCACGCTGGAGGGCCTGCCCCCGGAGGTGGCACCGCCGGTCCGCCCGGTGAAGGGCCAGGTCCTGCGGCTGCGGATGCCGCCCGCCACCCGGCACGGCGCCTTCCTCTCCCGTACGGTCCGCGCCGTCGTCCGCGGCGGTCCCCTCTATCTGGTGCCGCGCGAGGACGGCGAGCTGGTCGTCGGCGCCACCAGCGAGGAGCTCGGCTGGGACACCACGGTCACCGCGGGCGGCGTCTACGAGCTGCTGCGGGACGCGCACGAACTGGTGCCCGGCGTCACCGAACTGCCGCTGGCCGAGACCCGCGCCGGGCTGCGTCCCGGCTCCCCCGACAACGCGCCGCTGCTCGGCCCCACCACACTGGCCGGGCTCCAGCTGGCCACCGGCCACTACCGGCACGGCGTACTCCTCACGCCCGTCACCGGCGAGGTGCTGGCCGAACTGCTGACCACGGGCGCGCTGCCCGAGCCGGCCCGCCCCTTCACCCCACAGCGCTTCGCCTCCTCCCGCCCCCGTGCGCTCCAGGAGCAGCCCGTATGACCTCCACCACCCGGACGCTGACCGTCTCCGTCAACGGCGAGCCCCGCCAGGTGACCGCCGGGCTCACCCTCGACCAGCTCGTGGCCACCCTCACCACCGCACCCGCGGGCGTGGCCGCGGCCCTCAACGAGGACGTCGTCCCCCGGAGCCGCTGGGCCGCCACCCCGCTCGGCGAGGGAGACCGCGTCGAAGTTCTCACCGCAGTCCAGGGAGGCTGAGCACAGCGATGGCCGACGACCCGCTGACCATTGGCGACACCACCTTCGCCGCGCGCCTGATCATGGGCACCGGGGGCGCGCCCAGCCTCGACATTCTGGAACGCGCCCTGCTGGCCTCCGGCACGGAGCTGACAACGGTCGCCATGCGGCGGGTGGACCCCTCCGTGAGCGGCTCCGTACTCTCCGTACTCGACAAGCACGGCATCCGCGTGCTGCCGAACACCGCCGGGTGCTACACCGCCGGTGAGGCAGTGCTCACCGCGCGGCTCGCCCGCGAAGCCCTCGGCACCGACTGGGTGAAGCTGGAGGTCATCGCCGACGAGCGCACTCTGCTGCCCGACCCCGTGGAGCTGCTCGACGCCGCCGAGACGCTGGTGGACGACGGCTTCACCGTGCTGCCGTACACCAACGACGACCCCGTGCTCGCCCGGAAGCTGGAGGACGTGGGGTGCGCCGCCATCATGCCGCTCGGCTCCCCCATCGGCTCCGGCCTCGGCATCCGCAACCCGCACAACTTCCAGCTCATCACCGAGCGGGCCGGGGTGCCGGTGATCCTGGACGCGGGTGCGGGTACGACCTCCGATGTGGCCCTCGCCATGGAGCTGGGCTGCGCCGCGGTGATGCTGGCTTCCGCCGTGACCCGCGCCCAGGAACCCGTACTCATGGCCGAGGGCATGCGCCGTGCGGTCGAGGCAGGGCGCCTCGCCTTCCGCGCGGGCCGCATACCCCGCCGCCACTTCGCGGAGGCGTCCTCCCCCGGCGAGGGAGTCCCCGTACTGGACCCCGAGCGGCCCGCCTTTCGCTAGCTGAGGGCCCCGCGCACGGCGTGTCACCGTTCGGCTCCAGATCCTCCGCAACCCGCAACCACACGACCGAGCCGGCGCAGCCCCCTCGTACACTCTGCGCAATGGACACCACCCTCAAGGACCCCCTGGTCGGTCAGGTTCTCGATGGCCGGTACCGCGTCGATGCCCGGGTAGCCGTCGGCGGCATGGCGACGGTGTACCGCGCCATGGACACCCGCCTGGACCGCGTGCTGGCCCTGAAGGTGATGCACACCTCCCTCTCCGCGGACGACACGTTCGTGACCCGTTTCATCAGGGAGGCCAAGTCCGCGGCGCGCCTCGCGCACCCCAATGTGGTCGGGGTCTTCGACCAGGGCACGGACGGCACGTACGTCTATCTCGCGATGGAGTACGTGGAGGGCTGCACACTCCGCGACGTCCTGCGCGACAGGGGCGCCCTGCGCCCCCGCGCCGCGCTCGACATCCTGGAGCCCGTCCTCGCCGCGCTGGGCGCCGCGCACCGTGCCGGTCTCGTGCACCGGGACGTGAAGCCGGAGAACGTGCTGATAGGAGACGACGGCCGGGTGAAGGTCGCCGACTTCGGGCTCGTACGCGCTGTGGACAGCCAGACGTCCGCGACGACGGACTCCATCCTGGGCACCGTCTCCTATCTGGCGCCGGAGCAGATCGAGGACGGCACGGCCACCACACGCACCGACCTCTACTCGTGCGGCGTGATGCTCTACGAGATGCTGACCGGCGCCAAACCGCACTCGGGGGCCTCCCCCGCGCAGGTGCTCTACCAGCATCTGAACAAGGACATGCCGGCCCCCTCCGCGGCGGTGCCGGGGATGGCGGCGGCGCTGGACGCCCTGGTCGCACGGGCGACGGCGCGGGTGCCCGAGGAGCGCCCCGCGGACGCGGTCGCGCTGCTCTCGGAGGTGCGGACCGCCCGCGCCGGCCTGACGGACGCGGAGCTGGACGCGGTACCGCCGCAGGCCAAGGAAGACGGCGCCGGACCGGTCGGCATCGCTCCCGCGGAGAGCGCGGAGGAGGTCGCCGCGGCAGCGCACTCCGCGAGCGCGAGCGCCGCCTCGCAGACCGAGGCCGACACCTATGTGATCCCGCGCCCGGTGGGGACCGCGGCGAGCGGCCCGGTGCCGGACGCGGAGCCGATGGACCGCACGGCGCTGCTGAGCACTTCCCCCGCGGAGCCGCAGACGGCTCCGCCGGGCGGCGCGGGCGTACCGGCCGACGGGGCCCCGCGGCGGCGTGCGCTCCAGCCGCGCTGGGTGCTGGTGACGCTGGGCGTACTGCTGGTGGCGCTGGTGGGCGCGGGCGTCTGGTACGTCAATTCCGGGCAGTTCATCCGGACGCCTGCCGTGCTGGACAAGCCGCAGTCCGAGGCGACGAAGACGCTGTCGGACGCCGGGCTCGACGTCAAGGTGGAGCAGGACTACAGCGAGCGGGTCGAGCGCGGCCATGTCATCAGCAGCGACCCGAAGCCGGGCGAGCGCGTCCGCAAGACGGGCAGCGTCACACTGACCGTCTCGCGCGGTCCCCATGTGGTGAAGATCCCCGATCTGAAGGGCACACCGCTCTCGGACGCCCGCCGCAAGCTCAAGGACGCCGGTCTGGAGCCGGGGACGGTCAAGCGACGGTTCGACCAGGAGACCGCCCAGGGCTCCGTCATCGCCACCGACCCCGCGCCGGGCAGCAAGCGCAGGCCGGGCGCTGCGGTGGCGCTCACGGTCTCCAAGGGCGCGCCCGTGGAGGTGCCCGATGTGGTCGGTGACGACCAGAGCGACGCCACGGACGAGCTGAAGGAGGCGGGCCTGAAGGTCCGTATAGCCTCCGAGCGGGTCCACTCCGAGCACGACAAGGGCACCATCGCCCGTCAGTCCCCCACCGACGGCACCAGGGCCGCGAAGGGCGACACGGTGACGCTCACGGTCTCCAAGGGCCCGGACATGGTCGAGGTGCCGGACGTGGAGGACAGCAGCGAGGACGAGGCCACCTCGACGCTGGAGCAGGCGGGCTTCCAGGTGAACGTACGCCGCATCTTCTTCGGCGACACCGTCTTCAACCAGTCCCCCGACAGCGGCGAGAAGGCGCCCCGGGGCTCGGAGGTCACCATCTGGCTCCGCTGAGCCGGACCCTGTCTCTGCCCCTGCGCCCTTGCAGCGCCCAGCCCCGCGAGAGCCGGTCCGCCGGCCCTCGCGGGGCTTCTTCCGATGTAGCGGCCTGCTCACCCCGCGTGCGACAGATGTCCGACTTGGTGCGCATATCCCGTCACGGGCAGTGGTGTCCGCCCTCGTGGCATGTGAGCCCACCCATAGGACGCACATCACCTACGAAATGGAGTAGTGGCCAGGAATCCGCCGCTCGACCTGGAAAGCAGCGCATAAAACAGCGGTCGGTGTGACTCCCGGCAACGAATTCGGGTAGTACGTCACACCTTTGATTTCGCAAAACCAGCCCTTTAACAATTGCGGTCGTCGCACGGCGCCGAAACAGCACTCGGCGTTTCCCCCCGGCTCCCCGCCTCTGCGACGACGCCAGCGATGAAAGGGTCCGCACATCCTCATGCCCAGCATCTCCAGCCTCAGTCTCGGCCCCAAGGCCAAGAAGTTCTCCGCCATCGGTCTCGGTGCCGCGGGCGTCGCAACCCTGGCCGCGACGGTTCTTCCGGGCACGGCGGCCCACGGCGACTCCGGCCAGGCCGCCGCCAAGAAGGTCACCGCCGAGAGCGTCGCCTTCAGCTCCCACTCCTCCGTGCTGCCCAAGCAGGGCAAGGACCTCACCGCCCAGCAGCAGTCCCTGGTGAAGGTGCCCGCCGAGGCCGAGCAGGTGGCCAGCGTCAAGGACGCCACCACCACCGCCAAGAGCTTCACCAGCACCGACGAGGCGGCTGCCGCGATCAAGGCGGACGCCGAGAAGCGGGCCGCCAAGGCCGCGGCCCAGGAGAAGGCGGAGGCAGCAGCGGCGAAGGAGCGCGCGGCCCAGGCCGCGGCGAACCGCTCCAAGCAGCGCGCCGCCGCGCCCAGCTACCCGAACAACCTGGACGGCTGGATCCGTGAGGCCCGCGCCATCATGGCCAAGCACGGCATCCCCGGCTCCTACGAGGGCATCAAGCGCAACATCATCCGCGAGTCCGGCGGCAACCCGCGCGCCATCAACAACTGGGACATCAACGCCATCAACGGCGTGCCCTCCAAGGGCCTGCTCCAGGTGATCAAGCCGACCTTCGACGCCTACCACGTCGAGGGGACCGCGTACGACCAGTACGACCCGGTCGCGAACATCGTCGCCGCCTGCAACTACGCGGCGGACCGGTACGGTTCGATGGACAACGTCAACTCGGCATACTGAGTGGTGTGACCACGAACGAGACGCAGCACCTGCGTAATCCCATTGGCGGCCATGTTCCCGTAGCCGGGGGCCTGGCCGCCAACGGCATTTCCTACGCCGCCGATATCGGCGCCGAAGCACTTCAGGTATTCGTCGCGAATCCGCGCGGCTGGGCGACGTCGGCCGGAAATCCGGACCAGGACGCCGAATTCCGCACCGTATGCGCGGAGCGCGGACTTCCCGCTTATGTCCACGCCCCTTATCTGATCAATTTCGGCTCGCACACCGAGGAAACAGCCACCAAGTCCGTGCTCTCGCTGCGGCATTCGCTGCGGCGCGGGCGGGCCATCGGTGCGCTGGGCGTCGTCGTCCACACCGGCGCGGCGACCGGTGGCCGGTCCCGGTCGGTGGCGCTCGCCCAGGCGCGCACCTTGATGATGCCGCTGCTGGAAGAGCTGACCCACGACGACGACCCCTGGCTGCTGCTGGAGCCGACCGCCGGGCAGGGCGCCTCGCTCTGTTCCCAAGTGCACGAGCTGGGCCCGTACTTCGAGGCGCTGGAGCACCATCCGAAGCTCGGCGTCTGCCTCGACACCTGCCATGTCTTCGCCGCGGGACACGACCTGGCCGCGCCCGGCGGGGTGGGGCGCACCCTCGAGGAGCTGGTGTCGGTGACCGGCCCGGAACGGCTGCGACTGATCCACGCCAACGACTCCAAGGACGTGGCCGGCGCACACAAGGACCGGCACGCGAACATCGGCGCCGGCCACATAGGAACCGAGCCGTTCGCCGAACTGCTGGCCCATCCACTGACGGCGGGCGTGCCGCTCGTGATCGAGACCCCGGGCCGCAAGGAGGGACACGCGGCGGACGTGGCGATGCTGAAGAAGCTGCGGGACCGCTGAAGCGCACCCGGCACCGGTGAACCGCGCATGGGCGCTGGCGGAATACCCCTTGGGGGTATAGCGTTACGGATGTGCGAAGGCGCTATCCGCTCTGCTTCACAACGAGAGGTGCCCCATGACCCAGCACAGCCGGCACGACTCCGCCCACGCGCAGCACGAGCACGTCCAGCGCGAGCACGAGCAGCACGGCGGGCATGAAGCCCAGCAGCACGGCGGGCATGAAGCCCAGCACCCCGGCGGGCATGAAGCCCACCTGCACGGTGGCCACGACCCCGCCTCCTGGGCCATGGCCGCCAAGGCCACCCTGCACTGCCTCGTCGGCTGCGCGCTGGGCGAGATTCTGGGCATGGTGATCGGTACGGCCCTGGCCTGGCACAACGCGCCCACCATGGCGCTGGCCATCGTCCTGGCGTTCGCCTTCGGCTACAGCTTCACGATGTACGCGGTCGTACGCGCCGGACTCGACCTGCGTACGGCGATCAAGGTCGCCCTCGCCGCCGACACGGTCTCCATCCTGGTCATGGAACTGGTCGACAACGGCGTCATCCTGCTGGTCCCCGGCGCGATGGACGCGCATCTGGACACGGGGCTGTTCTGGGGCGCCCTCGCGGTGGCCTTCGCCGTCGCCTTCGTGGTCACCACGCCGGTCAACCGCCGGCTGATCGCCGCGGGCAAGGGCCACGCGGTGGTGCACCAGTACCACTGACGGGACGGGGGGGCGGGGCGGCTACAGCTCCGGACCGTCCCCCGGCTCCTCCTGGTAGGAGTAGCGCTGTTCCTTCCAGGGGTCGCCGATGTTGTGGTAGCCGCGCTCCTCCCAGAAGCCCCGGCGGTCCGCCGTCATGTACTCGATGCCCCGGACCCACTTGGGGCCCTTCCACGCGTACAGGTGGGGCACGATGAGACGGACGGGAAAGCCGTGCTCCGCGGTGAGCAGCTCACCGGCCCGGTGCGTGGCGAAGACCGTCTTTTCGGATGTGAAGTCAGACAGCCGCAGGTTCGAGCTGAAGCCGTACTCCGCCCACACCATCACATGGGTGACGTCGGGCGTGGGCGGCGCCAGTTCGAGGATCGTGCGGGCGAGTACGCCGCCCCACTCGGCGCCCAGCATGCTGAACTTCGCGACGCAGTGCAGATCGGCGACCACCGTCCGGTACGGCAGCGCGGAGAACTGCTCATGGTTCCAGCAGTGCTTCTCGCCGTCCGCTGTGGCGCCGAAGACCCTGAAATCCCACCGCTCCCGGCGGAACTTGGGTACCGGGCCGTAGTGCGTGACCGGCCACCCGCGCTGAAGCCGCTGCCCGGGCGGAAGCTCCGGTTGCTCCCCTTCGCGGCTTTGCAGCTGACCCATGCCCCCATGGTGACAGACCCCGGCCCCTGGTCTTGACCACCCCCCGAGCGGGTACTCGCCGGGGACGCCGTCACAGCTCACAACAGCAAATACGGGCACACTCGGTAAGCGTGCACTTACTGGACCGAGCCGGTGGGCGGTGACAGGATGCGCGATTGCGCGCCCGCGCATCCTGCGCCCCGTGCGCACCTGCCCGATACATGCGTCATGCCCCTGGAAGGAGCCCGCCACCATGCAGGGCGACCCCGAGGTCATCGAGTTCCTCAACGAACAGCTCACCGCCGAGCTGACCGCCATCAACCAGTACTTCCTGCACGCGAAGATGCAGGAGCACTTCGGCTGGACCAAGCTCGCCGAGTACACCCGCGCCGAGTCCTTCGACGAGATGCGGCACGCGGAGCGGCTCACCGACCGCATCCTCTTCCTGGAGGGGCTGCCGAACTACCAGCGGCTCTTCCATGTGCGGGTCGGTCAGACCGTCACCGAGATGTTCCGGGCCGACCGGCAGATCGAGGTGGAGGCGATCGACCGGCTGAAGCGCGGCATCGACCTGATGCGGAACAAGGGCGACATCACGTCCGCCAACATCTTCGAGGACATCCTCGCGGACGAGGAGCACCACATCGACTACCTGGACACCCAGCTCGACCTGGTCGACAAGCTGGGCGAGTCGCTGTACCTCTCCCGGCAGATCGAGCAGAAGGCCGCGAATGAAACCTGAGGTCTGACGTCGGGTGTTGTGGTTGCGGACCGCGTTGTCTTCCGCCGGGCTATGCCGCTTGTGCGGCGGCGGCCGGTGCCGTCAGCGCTGCGACCTCCGCCGGTTCCGGGGTGACTGCCGTCGGGGACGACTGTGCCGCGAGCGGGGACTCGCCGCGGTCCAGGGCCGCTCTGCGGGGGCACTGGCCGCGGCCGAGGATGCCCTGGATACTGCGGACGCAGGAGCCGCAGTCCGTGCCCGCCTTGCTGGCGGAGGCTATCTGGCGCGGGGTGCACGCCCCCGCGGCCGCGTGCTCTTGCACCTGCTCTTCGGTGACACCGAAGCACGAGCAGACGTACACGCGGTCACCTCCGCCTCGGATCGATCCGGTCAGACTCAGACTTGCTGAGGTTAACCTAACCTTACCCTTCTGGGCCTGTCCACATACGCCGATGGGGCCCGCGTCACACTGGTGACGCGGGCCCCATCGGTCAGCGGCGGTGGGCTCGGCGGCTCACTGATCGCGGTACATCTCCGCGACGAGGAAGGCCAGGTCGAGCGACTGGCTGCGATTGAGCCTGGGGTCGCAGGCCGTCTCGTAGCGCTGGTGCAGATCGTCGACGAAGATCTCGTCGCCGCCGCCCACACACTCGGTGACGTCGTCACCGGTCAGCTCCATGTGGATGCCGCCGGGGTGGGTGCCCAGGCCCTTGTGGACCTCGAAGAAGCCCTTGACCTCGTCCAGCACATCGTCGAAGCGGCGCGTCTTGTGGCCGCTGGCCGCCTCGAAGGTGTTGCCGTGCATCGGGTCGCAGACCCAGGCGACGGTGGCACCGGAGGCGGTGACCTTCTCCACCAGCTCGGGGAGCCGGTCGCGGATCTTGTCGGCCCCCATCCGGGTGATGAAGGTGAGGCGGCCCGGCTCACGGTCCGGGTCGAGCCGCTCGATGAGGGCGAGCGCCTCTTCCGAGGTCGTCGTGGGGCCCAGCTTCACCCCGATCGGGTTCCGCACCCGGGAGGCGAACTCGATGTGCGCGCCGTCCAGCTGCCGGGTTCGCTCACCGATCCAGACCATGTGCCCGGACACGTCGTAGAGGTTGCCGCTGCGCGAGTCGACGCGGGTGAGCGCCGACTCGTAGTCGAGCAGCAGCGCCTCGTGCGAGGAGTAGAACTCGACCGTCTTCAGCTCTTCGGGGTCCGTGCCACAGGCGTGCATGAACTTCATGGCCTGGTCGATCTCGCGCGCCAGCGCCTCGTACCGCTGCCCGGAAGGGCTGGACTTGACGAAGTCCTGGTTCCAGGCGTGCACCTGGCGCAGATCGGCGTAGCCGCCGGTGGTGAAGGCGCGGACCAGGTTCAGCGTGGCGGACGAGGCGTGGTACATCCGCTTCAGCCGCTCCGGGTCGGGCCGGCGGGCCTGCGGGGTGAACTCGAAGCCGTTGACCGAGTCGCCCCGGTAGGAGGGCAGTGTCACGCCGTCGCGGGTCTCGGTCGCCTTGGAGCGGGGCTTGCTGTACTGGCCCGCGATCCGGCCGACCTTGACGACGGGCACCGAGCCCGCGTACGTGAGGACGGCTCCCATCTGCAGCAGCGTCTTGAGCTTGTTGCGGATGTGCTCGGCGCTGACCTGGTCGAACGCCTCGGCGCAGTCGCCGCCCTGGAGCAGGAACGCCTCACCGCGCGCAACCGACCCCAGCCGCTCCCGCAGCTGGTCGCACTCGCCCGCGAAGACGAGCGGCGGATAGGACTCGAGCTCGGCGAGCACGGTACGCAGAGCCTCGTGGTCCGGCCAGTCGGGCTGCTGTGCTGCGGGCAGGTCTCGCCAGGTGTGGGCACCGGCATCGGTGTGGGCGTTCACAGTCACGGACCCAAGGTTACGGTGTTCTGCGGGGAACCCGTCCGGGTGCCCGCCATACGAGACCGGTATCACGGGCCGCCGGGCGGGGACGGCGGCCGGGGCGGAGCGGTGGGCGGCTGCGGTATCGGGGGCACCGGTAGCGGGCCGTCGTAGAGCAGCTCAGCCAGCAGGAAGCGGCAGGTCCAGCGGCGACCGTTGCGCCGGCTCTCGGTGATCCTCACAAAGCCGTCGGGGACCTGGTAGAACTCCACCCCCCGGGGATTCCATGGGTGCTCGGGCTCATAGGCGCGGGCCTGCACCTCCAGCGCGGCCAGGGCCTGCTCGCGGGTGCCGGTGCAGGCGCCGAGCACTTCGATGCTGCGGTGCAAGATGTCGGGAGAGGGCTCGTTCTGCTCGACGAGGAACTGCCAGGTCGTGTTCAAGTCCGCCTCTGTTGAAGTCGGTTGCTCAGCCCGCTCCGCCTGCGGCCGGGTCATCCTGGTCGGACCGCCCGGCAGGGACCTCGGGCTCGCATAGGACATCGCGGCCCGCTCGTCCGCTATGGTGTGCGACATGCACGCGCTGTCGACCATGAACTGGTGGTGGCCCGCCCGCACGGCGGCCCGCCACGACGCGCGTATGCACTGAACAAGCTCAGTCACGTGCCAGGCCGCCCGAGGGGCGGCCTTTTGCATTTCCGCGGCCGTTCCTCCCGTACACCTCGTACACCGCGAAGGGACTCCGCATGCACCGCACCGCCACCGCCGCTTCCGCACCCGCACCCGCCGCCCTCATCGAGCGGCTGACCGGCGCTGACGCGCCACCGTTCGCGCTGTTGCGCAGGCGTACGCCCGGCCGGGACACCGACCTCGTCGAGGTGCTCACCGGCAGCGTGCGGGAGGTGGAACGGCTCGCCGACCTCCCCGTGCGCCCGGACGGGGAGGCGGGCGCGCTGGCGCTCGTACCGTTCCGGCAGATCCGCGAGCGGGGCTTCGACGTACGGGACGACGGCACACCGCTGTCCGTGCTGCTGCCCGACGAGCGGTACGAGCTGCCGCTGACCGACACGCTCGCCGCGCTGCCCGACCACCCGGTGCGGGTCGAGCAGGGCGCGTTCGATGTGGCCGACGGCGTATACGAGGAGATCGTGCGCCGGGTGGTCACGGACGAGATCGGTGCCGGTGAGGGCGCCAACTTCGTCATCCGGCGCGACTACGAGGCCCGCATTCCGGGCTTCTCCCGCGCGGACGCGCTGGCCCTCTTCGGGCGGCTGCTGAGGGGTGAGCAGGGTGCCTACTGGACGTTCGTGGTGCACACCGGCGACCGGGTACTGGTGGGCGCCAGCCCTGAGGTCCACGTACGGATGAGCGGGGGCACGGTGGTGATGAACCCCATCAGTGGCACCTACCGCTATCCGCCGCAGGGCCCGGACGTGGCGGGGCTGCTGGACTTCCTGGCCGACCGCAAGGAGAGCGAGGAGCTGTCCATGGTCGTCGACGAGGAGCTGAAGATGATGTGCACCGTCGGCGACGAGGGAGGCGTCGTCGTCGGGCCGCGGCTGAAGGAGATGGCGCACCTGGCGCACACCGAGTACGAGCTGCGCGGACGCAGCACGCTGGATGTGCGCGAGGTGCTGCGCGAGACGATGTTCGCCGCGACGGTGACCGGCTCGCCCGTGGAGAACGCCTGCCGCGTCATCGAGCGGCACGAGGCCGGCGGGCGCGGCTACTACGCGGGGGCGCTCGCGCTGCTCGGTCAACATGCGGGCGGCGCCCAGACGCTGGACTCCCCCATCCTCATCCGTACCGCCGACATCGACGCGTCCAGCGGTCGGCTGCGGGTGCCGGTCGGCGCCACGCTGGTGCGCGCCTCCGATCCGGCGAGCGAGGTGGCGGAGACACACGCCAAGGCGGCCGGTGTGCTGGCCGCGCTGGGGGTGCGCGAGGTGCCGGCCCGTACGCCGGGCGGTCCGCGCCCGCGGCTGGCGGACGATCCGCGGGTGCGGGCCGCGCTGGAGGGGCGGCGGGCCTCTCTCGCGCCGTTCTGGCTGCGGATGCGGGTGGGGCGGCCGGAGCGGACCGACGCGGCACAGGTGCTGGTCGTGGACGGCGAGGACACCTTCACCTCGATGCTGGCGCATCTGCTGGGCTCGACGGGGCACCCGGTGCGGGTGCGGCGCTACGACGAGCCGGGGCTGGCCGAGGCAGCGCTGCGGCACGAGGGGCCCGTGGTGCTGGGCCCCGGGCCCGGTGACCCGCGCGATGCGGGCGACCCGAAGATGCGGCTGCTGCGCGGTCTCGCCGCCGAACTGGTGCGCGCCCGGCGGCAGCCGCTGCTGGGTGTCTGCCTCGGGCACGAACTCCTCGCGGCGGAACTGGGTCTGGAGCTGGTCCGCAAGCAGCACCCCTATCAGGGCGCGCAGGAGACGATCGAGTTGTTCGGGCGGCAGGAGACGGTGGGCTTCTACAACTCCTACACCGCACGCTGCGACGACGAGGCCGCCGCCGAACTGGCCCTGCACGGCGTCGAACTGAGCCGTGACCCGGCAAGCGGCGAGGTCCACGCACTGCGCGGGCCCGGCTTCGCGGGGGTGCAGTTCCACCCGGAGTCGGTGCTGACGCTGGACGGGGTGACGGTGACCGCACAGCTGCTGGCGGCGGCGAGCGAGGGAGCCGCGCGCGCGGGACGGGCGTGAAGGGGCCGACGGAGAGGAGACGGGCGGAGCCCCCGAGGGGGCTCCCTTCTCCGTCGTCAGCCGATCTCCGTCATCAGACGCCGGCGTCAGCCGAAGAAGACGCCGGCCTCCTCGTAGAGCGCCGGGTCCACCGTCTTCAGCTTCTCGGTGGCCTTGGCGAGCGGGACGCGGACGATGTCGGTGCCGCGGAGGGCGACCATGCTGCCCCACTCCTCGTCACGCACCGCATCGATGGCATGCAGGCCGAAGCGGGTGGCCAGCCAGCGGTCGAAGGGCGTGGGGGTGCCGCCGCGCTGGACGTGGCCGAGGACGGTGGTGCGGGCCTCCTTGCCGGTGCGGGACTCGATCTCCTTGGCCAGCCACTCGCCGACGCCTGACAGTCTGACGTGCCCGAAGGAGTCCGTGGAGCCGTCCTTGAGAACCATCTCGCCGCCCTTGGGCATCGCCCCCTCCGCGACGACGACGATCGGCGCGTAGCTCGCCTTGAAGCGGGAGGTGACCCACTCGCAGACCTGGTCGACGTCGAACCGCTGCTCGGGGATCAGGATGCAGTTGGCGCCGCCCGCCAGGCCCGAGTGGAGGGCGATCCAGCCCGCGTGCCGTCCCATGACCTCCACCACCAGCACCCGCATATGGGACTCGGCGGTGGTGTGCAGCCGGTCGATGGCCTCGGTGGCGACGGTGACCGCCGTGTTGAAGCCGAAGGTGTAGTCAGTGGCGGAGAGGTCGTTGTCGATCGTCTTGGGCACGCCGACGCAGCGGATGCCGTACTCGTCCGTCAGCCGCGCTGCCACGCCCAGGGTGTCTTCGCCACCGATCGCGATCAGCCCGTCGACCTCGTACTTGGCGAGGTTCTCCTTGATCCGGCGGACGCCGTTGTCCTCCTTGAAGGGGTTGGTGCGCGAGGAGCCGAGGATGGTGCCGCCGCGCGGCAGCATGCCGCGCACCGCCGGGATGTCGAGCCGGACCGTCTCCCCCTCCAGCGGCCCCCGCCAGCCGTCACGGAACCCGGTGAACTCGTAGCCGTACTGCTGGACTCCCTTACGGACGACTGCCCGCATGACCGCATTGAGACCGGGGCAGTCGCCGCCGCCGGTCAGCACTCCGACCCGCATGGGATCTCCCTTCTCCGCATGGACGCGCCTGGATGCGACGCCGTGAGCCCACGGCGCAACATCCGTCACGCTAGCGGTGATCCACGTCACACGGGATGCGGCGAGCAGCGGATTTCCTTGGGAGATCCGGGATTTGAGGCTTGGGCAATCACCCGTACGAAGGACAGGCGTACGCGGCGACTCCGCGGCCCTCGTCGGCAGGCGCTAGTCGTCCAGCCCGCGCTCGATCGCGTACCGCACCAGCTCGACGCGGTTGTGCAACTGGAGCTTGCCCAGGGTGTTCTGGACATGGTTCTGCACAGTGCGGTGCGAGATGACGAGCCGCTCGGCGATCTGCTTGTAGCCGAGCCCCTTGGCGACCAGGCGCAGCACCTCCGTCTCGCGCTCGGTCAGCTTCGGCACGCCCGGGGCGTCCTCGGCGGCCGGAGCCGGGTCGGCGGCCAGCCTGCGGTACTCGCCCAGCACCAGCCCGGCCAGCCCCGGGGTGAAGACCGGGTCGCCCAGCGCGGTGCGGCGTACCGCGTCCAGCAGTTCTTCGGGTCCCGCCGACTTGACCAGATAGCCCGTGGCCCCGGACTTGACGGCCTCCAGCACATCGCTGTGCTCGCCGCTTGCCGACAGCACCAGCACCCGCAGCGCCGACTCGGGCCCGACCAGCTCACGGCAGACCGCAACGCCCGGCTTGCCCGGCAGGTTCAGGTCCAGCACCAGCACGTCGGGGGAGGTGGCGCGGGCCCGGCGGACCGCCTGCTCGCCGTCGCCCGCCGTGGCCACGACCTCGAACCCGGCCTCGGCCAGGTCCCGTGCGACGGCCTCGCGCCACATCGGATGGTCGTCGACGACCATCACCCGGACGGGTTGTGCCTCAGTTGTCATGTTTCGGAACCCTCATCTCCACTTCCGTTCCCTGGCCGGGCACCGACACCAGCTCCGCCGTGCCACCCAGGTCCCGCAACCGTCCCCGGATGGAGAGCGCGACGCCCATCCGGCCCTCGGCCTCCGCGTCCGCCAGCCGTCCCTCGGGGATGCCGGGCCCGTCGTCCCGTACGGTCACGATCACCACGTCCGGCTCGTCCTCCAGCAGGATCCACGCGTGCGCCTCGCCCCCCGCCCCGTCGCCGGCGTGCTTGGCCACATTGTCCAGGGCGGCTCCGACAGCCGCCGCCAGTTCGGCGGCCACCCGGGCGGGCAACGGCACCGGCGCCCCGGGCTCGACGAAGGTGACCAGGGACCCGGCGTAGGAGGAGAGCAGCGCGCGGACGTCGCAGGGGGCGGCGTCGGTGCTGTCGGTGCCGTCGGTGCCGTCGGTGCCGTCGGTGCCGTCCGTGCCGTGCATCCCGGCCTCGGCGACCGAGCCGGTGGCGGTGCCGGTGGCGCCGTCCGTGGTGAGCGCGGGCCGGCGGGCACCGGTGAGGGTGCGCCCAGGCTCGGGCACCACGCCGCTGGAGACCAGGGCGCGCAGGGCCACTTCCTGTTCCCCCGCCATCCGGCCGAGCTCCGCCGCCTCGCCGCCCAGCGCCGTGCCTCTGCGCTGCACCATGGCCAGCACCTGGAGCACGCTGTCGTGGATGTCGCGGGCCAGCCGTTCCCGCTCCCGGGTGGCGGCCTCGATCTGGAGGGCGCGCGCCAGGGTGCGTTCACTGGCGCGGGCGACCTCGATGACGTAGCCGATGGCGACGCTCGCGACACAGACGAGCAGCACATTGTGGAAGGTGGAGCGGGTGATCATGCCGCGCTCCACGATGTTGGCGATCCCCACCAGCACCGAGGCGCCCGCGGCCCACCGCCAGCCGCCCTTGAGCGCGAACGCGAGGACGGGGCCCGCCACCCAGATGGACGGCAGGGTCGGTCCCACCAGGTCGTGGCCGTCCACGACCGGGGAGAGGAGGATGCCGACGACGCCCAGCACGATGTCCGTGACGAGGAACCGCAGCGTGCAGCGGTCGGCCGAGCCGAGGTTGCGCAGGGTGCCGAACGTCCAGCAGGCGAGCACCAGGAGGTAGATCCCGCCCGGCACCGGAGCGCTGTACTCCCGGTAGCTCCAGAAGAAGACGCCAAGGACGTAGAGGACGGCAAGAATGCGGTAGCCCGTCAACGCCCGCCACAGCGGCTGCTCCACGGACATCAGCTTTGCACCCATGGCTCCCCCAAGAATCTTCCCGCCGCTGGCCGGAAGACGGCCGGACTAGGCAGCCCTGTTGCCGCCCGCGTCATCCTGACCGGCCCGCTTCTTCGCGGCTTCCTCCCCCTGCGCGGCTTCCTCCCTCTTGGCGGCCTCCGCGATCTTCGCGGCCTTGGCGGCCTCCGCGATCTGCCGTTTGGCCGCCGTCGCGTACATGTCCACGTACTCCTGGCCGGAGAGCTTCAGGATGGCGTACATCACCTCGTCGGTGACGGCGCGCTGGATGAACCGGTCGTTGTCCATGCCCTGGTACCGGCTGAAGTCCAGCGGGGTGCCGATCCGGATGCCCGGGCGCATCAGCTTGGGGACGACCTTGCCGGGTGGCTGGATCTTCTCCGTATCGATCATCGCCACCGGGATCACCGGCGCGCCCGAGCGCAGCGCGACCCGGGCGAGGCCGCCGGGCTTGCCCCGGTAGAGGCGGCCGTCGGGCGAGCGCGTGCCCTCCGGATAGATACCGAAGAGCTCGCCGCGCTCCAGCACTTCGAGCCCGCTCCTGATCGCCGCCTCACCCGCGCCGCGCACGCCGGAACGGTCGACGGGGAGCTGGCCGACGCCCTTGAAGAACGCGGCCGTCAGCTTGCCCTTGACCCCGGGCGAGGTGAAGTACTCGGCCTTCGCGATGAAGGTGACCTTGCGGTCGAGGACGGCGGGCAGGAAGAAGGAGTCGGAGAAGGAGAGGTGGTTGCTCGCCAGGATGGCGGGCCCCTCCTCGGGCACGTTCTCCAGGCCCTCTACCCAGGGCCGGAACGCGAGCTTCAGCGTGCTGCCGACCGACAGCTTCATCGCGCTGTAGAACAACCTCGACCTCCTTGGTGGGACGCACCGACCCTATCCCGCCACCGCGCCGCCGGACCCCCGCCGCCCACCGTCCGGCCGCGGGGTGCCCGTCCCGGCTCGTTCACACCTTCACAACGATCTTTCCGATGTGCTCGTTCGACTCCATCAGACGGTGGGCATCGCCCATCGCCTCCAGCCCCTCGAAGACCTCCGCTACCACGGGAGCCAGTTCGCCGGACGCCAGCCCCGCGCCGAGGAAGGCGGCGGCGCGGCGGCGGAAGCCCGGGTCGTCGGCCAGCAGGCCGTTCGCGTACGTGTGGACGGTCAGCGGCCAGTTCATCGACAGCACGATGGGGCGCGGATCCAGCCAGCCGTAGGCGACGATGGTGCCCCCGGCGGTGAGCGCGTCACCGACGGCGGCGAAGCCGGGGCCGCCGATGCCGTCGAAGGCCAGCCGGACACCGGCCCCGCCGGTGAACCGCTTCACCTCCTCGACCAGGTCCTCCGAGTCCGTGCTGATCACATGCGCGGCGCCGAGTTCCCGCAGCTGCTCCCGCTTGGCCACGCCGCGTGTGGTGACGATCGGGACGGCTCCCACCCGCCGGGCCGTCTGGACGGCGGCCGTACCGACGCCGCTGGACGCGCCGGTGATCAGCACCTGGTCGCCGGGCGCCAGCCCACCGGTCTCGACCATGCCGCCGTATGCGGTGGTGTACGTCAGCCACAGCGCCGCCGCGCTCACCGGGTCCGCGCCCGCCGGGCCGGGCACCAGCGAGCTCTCCGGCAGCACGATGCGCTCGCCGTACACCCCGTGCACCCCGAAGTCGAAGTTGCCGGCGGTCAGCACGCGGTCGCCGGGTGCGAACGCGGTCACGCCCTCGCCGACCGCCTCCACCACTCCGGCCGCCTCGTAACCGAGCCGGGAGCCCGGCAGGGTGGGCCGGTAGTAGTACCCGCCCGAGCGGAACAGTGCCTCAGCCCGGTTGAGGCCGATCGCCTCGACGCGGAGCAGGACCTCGCCGGGGCCGGGTGCCGGCAGCGGCACCTCCTCGACCTTCAGGACCTCGGGCCCGCCGAGTTCGTGGAAGACGACCGCCCGGGTCGTGGTGGGGAGGGAGGTCGGTGCGGACCGAGTGGCCGATGTGGTCGGTGTGTGCGATGCGGTTGATGTCATACCGATGACCGTAGAGAGCCCCGCAGCGACGACCAATATCCCAAAAACTCTCCTTCATGTCCCATCGTCTCCCGCACTGCGGGGAACAGCGGGCCGTCGAGAGACCAAGGGGATACCGTGCGGGCATGGACGTACTGAGCGACGCCATCGCCGCCATGCGCACCGGACGGCCGCACTCCTCCCGCACCGTCAAGCGTGCGCCCTGGGGCGTGCGGTTCCCCGACTCCGACGGCGCCGGGTTCCATGTCGTCCTCCAGGGTTCGGCCTGGCTGCTGCCGCCGGACGACGCCGAGCCGGTGGCGCTGGCCCCCGGAGACGTGGTCTTCCTCGCCCATGGCTACGGCCACGGGCTCGCCGACCACCCCCGGACCCCGCTGGAGGACGCCGTGCCGGAACCCGACGGCAGCTGGCCCTCGCTCCGCCACCGCGGGCCCGCCCAGAGCGACGAGACCCTGATGCTCTGCGGCGCCTACCGACTCGACAGGTCACGCGCCCACCCGCTGCTGACCGATCTGCCGCCCTACATCCACCTTCCGGCGCGGGTGGGAAAGCACGACCGGCTGCGCTCCGCAGTCGATCTGCTCGGCGCGGAGCTGTCCGAACCGCTGCCCGGCTCCGACGCCGTGGTCCCGGCCCTGCTGGACACCCTCCTGCTGTATCTGCTGCGCACCTGGTGGCTGGCCGAACAGGGCGAGGAGCCCGCCGGCTGGGCGGGCGCGCTCGGCGACCCCGGCGTCGCCGCCGTACTGCACGCCCTCCACGACGACCCGGCCAGGCCCTGGACCGTCGAGGGGCTCGGCGCGCTGGCGGGGCTGTCCCGGGCCGCCTTCGCCCGCCGGTTCACCACGCTGGTCGGCCGTCCGCCGCTGGCCTATCTCACCTGGTGGCGGATGACCTGCGCCGGCCGGCTGCTGCGCACCACGGAAGCGCCGCTGCGGAGCATCGCCGAACGCACGGGCTACACCTCGGAGTTCGCCTTCGCCAAGGCGTTCAAACGGGAGTACGGCATGTCGCCCGGGCACTACCGCAGGGCCGGGTCCGCGCTCCGAGCGGGGTGACCCCGTGGGGCCCCTGGACACTGCCGGAGTACCGGACGACGAATTAGGGTGGCAGCACGCCTTGTCGAGCCCCGACCGCTGAGCCTCTGGAGGCCCACCGTGCCGCCCATCCTCCCCGGAGCCGAGCCATTCCGCCGCGACGGATCAGCGACCGGTGTGCTGCTCTGTCACGGCTTCACCGGGACCCCGCAGTGCCTGCGCCCCTGGGCCGAGGACCTGGCCAGGCACGGGCTGACGGTCTCCCTGCCGCTGCTCCCCGGGCACGGCACCCGCTGGGAAGACATGGCGATGACGAGCTGGGAGGACTGGTACGCGACCGTGGACCGGGAGCTGCGGCTGCTGAGCCAACGCTGTGACCAGGTCTTCGTCTGCGGGCTTTCGATGGGCGGCACCCTGGCGCTGCGGCTGGCCGCGCTGCACGGGAACGCGGTGCGCGGGGTCGTCGTCGTCAACCCGGCGATCACCTTCCCCCGGTTGCCGGGGTATCTCCTGCCCGTCGGCCGCTTCCTGGTCCGCTCGGCGCCGGGGATCGTGAGCGACATCGCCAAGGAGGGCCGGCACGAGCTGGGCTACGACCGGGTGCCCACCCGGGCTGCGTACGCGCTGCGCGACTTCTTCCGCGTCACCCGGCCCGAGCTGCCGAAGGTGACGCAGCCGCTGCTGCTCCTGCGCAGCCGTGCCGACCACGTGGTGCCCCCCGCGGACTCGGCACTCGTCCTCAGCCGCGTCTCCTCCGTCGATGTGACCGAGACCGTGCTGGAGAACAGCTTCCACGTCGCCACCCTCGACCATGACGCGGAGCGGATCTTCGCCGACTCCCGCGGTTTCATCGACCGGCTCACCGCCGAGCGCGAGCCGGCTCCCACGGTTCGGAGCGCCAGTGACGGGGCGTGACCCGGACGAGGGCGAGCCCCGCGACCCTGGGGAGAGCAAGTCGTCGCTGCCACCCGAAGAAGAGGCGGCGTGGGCAGCGATCGTCGCGGCGTACGGAGACGAGCCGACGGAGCCGCCGGGCGCGGACGGCTCGTCCGAGGTCCGGCGCCCGGACGGGGACGGTGACGGCGAGGGGGCCGGGGAGCCGGACGGTGACATGCTCACCAAGCCGCGTCCGGCGCCGGACGCGGAACCCCCGGTGCGCAGCTTCACCGTCTACGCCGCCGGGACCGGGCCCCGCGACTGGGAGCCCGCCGAGGAGGCCGGGGACGAGGACGGCGAGGGGCACTTCGAGCCGCCCGAGCCGCCGCCGCTGCCGCAGACGGACACCACGACGAAGTTTGCCTGGCTGGCCGCGCTGGGCGGGCCGCTGCTGCTGATCGGCGCCGTACTCGTGCAGGCCGATATGACGTGGTGGATCGTCACCCTCGGGGTCGGCGGCTTCCTCGGCGGCTTCGCCACACTGGTGACCCGGCTGCGGGACGGCCGCGACGACGATGACTGGGAGGACCCCGGGCGGGGCGCCGTGGTGTGAGCGGGGGGCTATTCCCCCGGGACCCGCAGCGCTGCCAGGACCGGGAGGTGGTCGGTGGCGGCGGTCAGGTCCGCCGCGGTCACACCCGGCAGCCCGCGGGGCACGCCCGCGCCCAGTACCTCGACGCCCTCACCCGCGAAGACGGCGTCGATGCGCTGCACCGGTGCGGCGGGCGTCGAGGTGTACTCGGCGCCCCACGGCTCGACCGCCCACGCGTCCCGCAGGCCCGCCGCGTCCCGCAGCCCCTCCCCGAGCAGCCCGAACGTCCGGCCGCCGGCCCGCTCGTTGACGTCACCGGCAGCCACCACCCGGTTGCCGCCGAGCGCGGCGGCCCGCTCCAGCAGCGCCCGGGCCTGCTGCCGCCGTTCGCGGGCCTGGAGGCTGAGATGGAAGCTGATCACGCCCAGCCGGGCCGGGGGCACCTCCTGGGGGTAGCCGGGGGACGGCCCGAACCGCAGCTCGGCCATGGCGAACCCGCGCTGGTGCAGCCCGGGGGTACGCGGCAGCAGCACGTCCTCGGTGCGTTCGACGTGGGCCCGCAGCGAGGCGAGGATCATCGGTCCGGCCGCCGTCGCGCCGCCGGTGACATAGGTGAGGCCGGTGCGGCGCGCCAGCCAGCCGGCCTGCTTGCGCCAGCGGAAGAACCGCGGCGCCTCCTGTATGCAGACGACGTCGGGGGCGCACGCCCGGATGACCCGGACGAGCGCCTCCCGGTCGTCCCGCAAGGAGCGGATGTTGTAGCTGAGCAGCCGGACGACGGCCGAGCCGTCGGGCTCGGTACGGGAGGGCGGCAGGTCGACGACCTGCACGCCCCCTCCCGGCGTCGTCCCGCCCGTCTCCCCCGTCATCGCGGCGGCCCCCCGGTGCGCTCAGCCCTGGCGGGCCAGGTCGGCGACGCCGACCATGCCGGCCTTGTTGCCCAGTTGGGCGGCGAGGACCTCCGCGTGCGGGCGCCAGCGGCTGCCCACCAGCCAGCGGCGGTAGGACTTGCGGATCGGGTCCAGCACCAGCTCGCCCTCGTCGGAGACGCCGCCGCCGACGATGAAGGCGCCCGGGTCGAAGAGGGAGGCCAGATCGGCGAGGCCGGCGCCCGCCCAGCGGGCCAGCTCGCGGAAGGAGTCGATGGCCACCAGGTCGCCCTGCCGGGCCGCCTCGCTGATGTGCTTGCCCCGGATGCCCTCGCTGGTGCCGTCACCCAGTCCCAGCAGGATCGCGGCGTTGTCCGGGGTGGCGGTGGCGCGCTGCTGGGCGTAGCGGAGCAGGGCACGCCCTGAGGCGTACTGCTCCCAGCAGCCCTGGTTGCCGCAGCCGCACAGCAGACCGTCCGGGACCATCCGGATATGGCCGAACTCGGCGGCCACGCCGTACCGTCCGCGGTGCAGCTTGCCGCCGATGATGGTGCCGCCGCCCAGGCCCGTGCCGATGGTGATGCAGACGACGTCCTCGTGACCTGTGCCGACACCGAACTTGTACTCGCCCCAGGCGGCGGCGTTCGCGTCGTTCTCGATCACGACCGGCAGGTCGATGCGCTGCTCGACCTTGTCCTTGAGCGGCTCGTGCCGCCAGCTGAGGTTGGGGGTGAACAGCACGGTGGCGCGCTTGTCGTCCACGTACCCGGGGGCGCCGATCCCGACGGCCTCCACCTGATACTCGGCGCTGGCCTGGCGTACGGCGTCCGCGATGGCGTCGATCACGGCTTCAGGGGTGTCGGGTGTGGGCACCGTGCTCGTCTCGAGAATGGTGCCTTTCTCGTCCACAACGCCAGCCGCGATCTTGGTGCCGCCGATGTCGACCCCGATTGTGAGTCCCATGTGTCCCTCGGTCATCCGATGTGATCCCCGCCGCCGCCAACGGTACCGGAGCACGCTTCCGCGAGGGGCCGCGCATGGTTGCCCCGCGTCGCCGCTGGGCTGGGGAGGGGGTGCCCCTGCCTGGCGTACGCAGGCTGCCGGCTTGTTGTGGCTTGTCGCGCAGTTCCCGGGGCGCCCCCTGGCTAGTCGGCGTCCTCGTCCTCGTCCGGCTCGACCGCGATGTGCTCCTCGACGGCCTGCTCCGCGGCTCGCGCGTCCAGGTCCGCCTGGTGGGAGAGGTCGGCGGCCTCCTCGACGTCGATCCGCTCGGCGTCGGCGGCGCCGGGCGGTTCGCTCCAACGGCGTTCGGCCTCGTGGACCACGGAGCGGTAGGCGGCAAGCAGTTCGCCGCCCGCGGCGGCGAGGTGGTCGAAGAGCTGCGGGTTGCGCTCGACGACGGGCTCGATGGTCGCCCTGGCCTGTTTGAACAGCTGCTGCGCCACGCCCTGTGCGGCGGCCGATCCGGCGGCGCCCATCAGGGGCTTGCCGAATTCGGCGACCTTCTCGGTGACCGCGTCCGCCAGCCGACGCAGCTCCTCGGCCGGGCTGGTGGGCGGCAGACCGTACTGGGCGCGGCGGCGTGCCTTCTCGGCGGCCAGGTCCTCCTCGCACGCGGTGGCCCAGGCGTCGGGGTCCGGGGCGGCAGGGCGATCGGCGGCATCGCTCATGGCGGGCTCCTACGGGCGACAGGTGGTTGCGGGGTACGGGCCGTGCACCTTCCGACGTTACCCGAACGGCGGCACGGGGTTGAGGGCGACGGCGGCGGCCCGGGGCGGGCCCCTGCGCCGTCAGCCGCTCCGCCCCGCGGGTTCGGAGCGCCCGCGCCGGCCGGGCCACAGGTCGGGGTCGGGGGTGAAGCGGACGCCCAGCACCCCGCCCTTGAGGCCCGCGCCGGAAACGCGGCAACGGCGCAGCGCCGACGGGAGCGGGAGCACCCTGCGGTAGGGGCCGACGCCGACGGTCAACTCGTCGCCGCGGCGCACCAGTTCCAGCTCGTCCCGCTCGGCGCCCGGCAGGGGCAGGTGCCACACCAGTTTGCCGTCCGCGGCCAGCCGGTCCTCCAGCCAGCCGTAGGCGATGTCGGTACCGGGGCCGCCCTCGGCCCCGGCGGGCGGGCGCAGGCCCTCCCCCGCTGTCCGGTCGGCGGCGACGGCGGTGCGGGCGGCGTTGGCGAGTGCTGTCAGGTCCTCGGGGCCGTGCGGGTCGCGGCCCAGGTGCGGCAGCTCGCACAGCGGCACGGACTCGGCCTCGCACTTCTCGCGCAGCGCCGCCAGCGCGGTCTGCTGCTGTCCGGCCAGCGCGGTCAGCCAGGGGTCGGAGGAGCCGGTCGGCAGCAGCCGGTTGGCGACGACGGACTCCAGCGCGAGCCCGTGCAGCCGCACTCCGGCCCCGGCGGTGCGCAGGGACTCGGCGGCGAGCGGTCCGGGCTCGGTGACGAGTCGGACGAGGGTCGCCGGCGACTCCACGATCCGCTGCACCCCGGCCAGTTCGTCCGACCAGCGTGTGGCGGCGTCGTACAGCCACTGCGCGGGCATGGGGGCACCGGCGAGCTGGGCCAGTACGGGGCGCAGGGCGCGCGCCGCCTGGCGCTCGGCGGGTATGAGACGGCGCAGATAGCGGCGCAACTGTTCGGGCAGCACCAGCAGGTTGAGTCCCTCGGGCGCTGCCGGCATGTCGACGACGACGATGTCCCAACCCTCGCCGTTCTCTCCGGTGCCGCCCGTGTGCGCGGTGTGCAGGGCGCGCAGCAGGGCGAAGGTCCCGGCGCCGGGGAGTTCGGTCAGCTCGTCCTCGTCCAGCGGTACGGCGCCCAGCAGGTCGAGCACGGTCTTGCCGCGCGACTGGAGGGCGACGGCCTGGCTGCGGAACTCCTCGCCGGAGTCGATGCGCAGCAGCCACAGGCCGGCCGCGCCGGCGACGGGTTCAGGTGTGCCCGGCCGGAAGCCTTCGCCGGAGGCAGCCGAGGGCCGGGCTGACGTCCCCTTGTCCGGCGCTGCCGTGCCCAGCAGCGCGGCGAGCCGGCGTGCAGGCTCCGCGCTCAGCAGCAGGGTGCGGTGTCCCTGGGCCGCGGCGGCGCACGCGGTGGCGGCGGCCACCGTGGTGCGTCCCGTCCCGCCCGCGCCGGTGACCAGGACGGTCTGCGGGCCGGGACGCTGCGGTTCGGGGTGGTGGAGGTCGGGGCGCTCGGGCCCGGCGCCCGCTCCGCCGGTCAGCTGCGGTCTCCGGACGCCTCGGCGCCGCCCGCCTCGACGCGCTTCTTCAGCCCGTCGAGCGCCCGGTCGATGATGACCTTCTCGGCCTTGCGCTTGATCATTCCGAGCATGGGGATCTTGACGTCGACGGTGAGCTGGTACATGACCTCGGTGCGCTCGCCGCCGCCGACCGGGGTGAGGCGGTAGACGCCGTCCAGGGAGCGCAGCATCTGGGACTTGACCAGGGACCAGCGCACCTCGTTGACCTCGGGGTCGCCGATCCACTCGTAGGCGAGGGTGTGCTCGTCCTTGATGGCTCCGGCGTCCAGCAGCAGGCGCACCTGCTCGGCGCGGCCCTCCTCGTCCCGGCCGAGCACCTCGGCCTCCTTCACCTCGCCGGCCCACTCCGGGTAGCGGGGGAAGTCGGAGATCACGTTCATCACGGCCTCGGGTGCCGCGTCAACGGTGATGCTCGAGCTGGTGTGTTCCGCCATCGCCATGGCCCTCCGATATACCCGTGTCCGAAATGCCCGCCGTAGGTGGAAAGACCGCGCGGGATGCCCGCCGTGGCGCGGGGAAGCGTCTGCGGTGGAAGGCTACCGCGCGGTTGTCCGGCCCGGCGCCGCGCGGGTCACCTCCGGCCCCGAACGCCCCGGCACCGTCACCACTCCAGCACCCAGGGCGTCCCGGTCGCGTTGAAGTGGCCGACATTGACGCACTCGGTGGCGCCGATCCGCATGCGCTGGGCCAGCGGCTGGTGGACGTGACCGAAAAGGTGGTACCGCGGGCGCAGCGTGTGCAGGGCCTCCAACAGCTGCGGGCTGCCCCGCTCGAAGCGGCGCGCGACGGTGTCGTAGCACAACTCGGGTACTTCGGGCGGAATATGGGTGCACAACACGTCGATCTCGCCCAGCGCGGCGACCTTCGCCGCATAGGTCTCGTCGTCGATCTCGTACGGGGTGCGCATCGGCGTGTGCAGTCCGCCGCCGACGAAGCCGAAGCGCCATCCACCGATCACCACCGTCTCGCCGTCGAGCACGTTCACGCCTGGACGCGCGTATTCGGGCCACAGCGGCGGCATGTCGACGTTGCCGTACGTGGCGTACGTGGGCGTGGGAAAGGCAGCGAACAGTTCGGCGTACTGCTTGCGCACCGCCGTCTCCATCGCGGCGTCGCGGTCGAGGCCCGCCCACAGTTCCCGGGAGAAGGCGCGGGCCTCGGTGAAGCGGCGGGCGGTACGCAGGGCGACGATGCGGTCCGCGTTCTCGACGCCGAACAGATCGGGGAAGATACCGCGCGAGTGATCGGCGTAGTCGAGGAAGAGGATGAGGTCTCCCAGACAGACCAGCGCGTCAGCGTCCTCGCCCGCCTTCGCGAGGTCCGCACTGTTGCCGTGTACGTCGCTGACCACGTGGACTCGCATGCGCCCACCCTAGATTGCCGCGCAGGTCACGGGGAGGGGGAGCAGGCGCCGATGAGGGGCGCCGCAGCACGGCACACTCGGGGCGCCGGCCGAAAAGTGCCGTACGCCCGCTCTTTCCGCTCTCTCCCCTCGCGGCTTCCGTGTCCCCGAACGCCTCGACTAGGCTGCTATCCGCCCATCTCCACCTGTGACGCACAAGACATCTCCGCGTCACCCTCTACCCCCGCCCCCATACCGATGGGTAACGTCCGGGCCGTCATTCTTCCGGGATCGCTCGCCGACCCTGGACCGAGCCAATGGAGGCCGATCCCCGCGGCCCCCCTTGGCGCGCCGACGAGGAGCAGCAGTCTTGCGCGAGTACAGCCTTCCGGCACTCTACGAAGTCCCCGCAGAGGGCAACCTGACGGACCTCATCCGCCGGAACGCAGCTCGGCACCCCGATCTTCCCGTCATGGGGCGCAAGCGCGACGGCCGGTGGGAGGACGTGACCTCCACCGCGTTCCTCGCCGAGGTGCAGCAGGCCGCCAAGGGTCTGATCGCGGCAGGCGTGGAGCCCGGCGACCGGGTGGGCCTGATGTCCCGCACCCGTTACGAGTGGACGCTGCTGGACTTCGCGATCTGGAGTGCGGGCGGCGTCACCGTACCCGTCTACGAGACCAGCTCCCCCGAGCAGATCTCCTGGATCCTCGGCGACTCGGGCGCCGTCGCCTGCCTGGTGGAGACCGACACCCACGCGGCGGCCGTGGACTCCGTCCGCGACCGGCTGCCCGAGCTGCGCGACGTATGGCGGATCGAACCCGCGCCGGGGACCGACGAGAGCGAGACCGCCCTTGCGCAACTGGCCGCGCTCGGCGCCGGGATCAGCGATGAGAAGGTGGAGGAGCGCAGCTCCGTCGCCGACGCCGACTCGCCCGCCACCATCGTCTACACCTCGGGCACCACAGGGCGCCCCAAGGGCTGTGTGCTCACCCATCGCAGCTTCTTCGCGGAGTGCGGGAACGTGGTCGAGCGGCTGAGCCCGATGTTCCAGCCCGGCGAGGGGTCGGTGCTGCTGTTCCTGCCGGTCGCCCACGTCTTCGGGCGGCTGGTGCAGGTGGCGGCCGTGATGGCGCCGATCAAGCTGGGGCACGTCTCGGACATCAAGACCCTCACCGAGGACCTCGGCTCCTTCCGGCCGACGATGGTGCTGGGCGTCCCCCGCGTCTTCGAGAAGGTCTTCAACTCAGCGCGGGCACAGGCCGTCGCGGACGGCAAGGGGAAGATCTTCGACAAGGCGGCCCGGGTGGCCGGCGCCTACAGCAGCGCCCTGGACTATCCGGCGGGCCCCTCGCTCAAGCTGCGGCTCCAGCACAAGGTCTTCGACAAGCTGGTGTTCAGCAAGCTGCGTGCCGTCCTCGGCGGCCGGGCCACCCACGCCATCTCCGGCGGCGCACCGCTGGGAGAGCGGCTGGGCCACTTCTTCCGCGGCGTCGGCTTCACCGTGCTGGAGGGGTACGGGCTCACCGAGTCGTGCGCCGCGACCGCCTTCAACCCGTACGACCGGCCCAAGATCGGCACCGTGGGGCAGCCGCTGCCCGGCTCCGTCATCCGGATCGCCGACGACGGCGAGATCCTGCTGCACGGCGAGCACCTGTTCACCGGCTACTGGAACAACCAGCAGGCCAGCGACGAGGCGCTGGCCGACGGCTGGTTCCACACCGGCGACCTGGGAACGCTGGATGTGGACGGCTATCTGACCATCACCGGGCGGAAGAAGGAGATCCTGGTGACCGCGGGCGGCAAGAACGTCGCCCCCGCCGTCATCGAGGACCGCATCCGCGGTCACGCGCTGGTCGCCGAGTGCATGGTCGTCGGCGACGGCCGGCCCTTCGTCGGCGCGCTGCTGACCGTGGACGAGGAGTTCCTGCCGCGCTGGGCCGCCGAGCACGGCAAGCAGGACCTCAGCCACGACCAGCTGCTGGCCGACGCCGAGCTGCTCGCCGAGCTCCAGACCGCCGTGGACGAGGGCAACGAGGCCGTCTCCAAGGCCGAGTCGGTGCGTAAGTTCCGGGTCCTGCAGGAGCAGTTCACCGAGGACTCCGGCCACGTCACCCCCTCCCTGAAACTGAAACGGGGCGTGGTCGCCAAGGACTTCGCCAACGAGATCGAGGCCCTCTACACGGCGTAACGCGCCGCTTCCTCCCGCTCCCCGGCCGCCAGCCGGTCCGCCAGCTCGGTGACCGCCTGCCGGGCCGCGGCCTCCGAGTCGGCGGCGAGCGACCGGAGCGGCGCCATCGTCGGCACGTCCCAGGCGCGGGTCAGCTCGGCCGTCACGAAGTGCAGCTGTTCCTCCGGCACTCCGCGGTCGGTGAAGTACCCCCGCAGATACGGCACCTGGAAGTCGAGGCCCTCGCGCGGGGCACCCGGCCCGTAGCCGCCGCCGCGCGCGCTGACGACCACCACCTGCTTGTCCCGCAGCCGGCCGGCGCCGGTCTCCGGATCGAGGAGCGCGCCCGGAAAACTGATGCGGTCGATCCACGCCAGCAGCGCGGCGGGCACTGTCAGGTTGTACATCGGCACTCCCAACAGCAGTATGTCCGCCGCCAGCACCTCTTCGACCAGCGGCAGCGTCACCCGCCACACGCCCGCGTCCGCGGCGTCCCCGACCAGCCCGGCCACCTGGTCCACCGGTACGGTGCCGTGCCGCTCCACCCGGTACCCGAACCGGGCGTAGTCAGCGGTCACGTAAGGGACGGGCTCAGCCGCCAGATCCCGGTAGCGGTAACGGTGCCCGGCAGCGCCCCGGGACCGGCGCCAACAGTCGGCGAACAGCGCGGTGAGCCGCCTGCTGACGGACTCGCCGGGCGGGCTCACGCTGGTGTCGATATGCAGCAGACACGGCGTCGTCGCCTCGTGGTTCATAGCAGGCTCTCCCCTGTCACTTCTGTCGCGTCGGATACGTCGATGAAGGTGACGGAACACGCGAGGGAAAGGTGACCGATGGACGAGCTGACCGGGCTGGCCGAGCGCTTCGAGGAGAGCCGCGGCCCGCTGCTGGCGGTCTCCTGCCGGATGCTGGGCTCGCTCAGCGAGGCGGAGGACGCCGTGCAGGAGGCGTGGCTGAGGCTGAGCCGGTCCGACGCGGAGGGCATCGACAACCTGGCCGCCTGGCTGCGTACCGTCGTCTCGCGTATCTGCCTGGACATGCTGCGCGCCCGCGCCGCCCGCCCCGAGGAGCCGGTGGGACAGCAACTGCCCGACCCCCTCCCGCTGGAGGACGGCGCCGGTCCGGAGGACGAGGTGCTGCTGGCCGACTCGGTGGGCAGGGCGCTGCTCGTCGTGCTGGACACGCTGGGGCCCGCCGAGCGGGTCGCATTCGTGCTGCACGACATGTTCGCCGTCCCGTTCGAGCAGATCGCGCCGCTGGTGGAGCGCTCACCCGTCGCCACGAAGAAGCTCGCCAGCCGTGCCCGGCAGCGCGTACGCGGCACACCCGCCGTGCCCGCAGCGGAACTGGCAGAGCAGCGGGCAGCGGTCGAGGCGTTCCTGTCCGCCGCGCGCGGCGGTGACCTGGCGGGGCTGCTGGAGGTGCTCGCTCCCGACGTGGTGCGCTCCGCCGACCCCGCGGCGCTGCCCGCCGGCGTCCCGGCCCGGCTGCGCGGCGCGGACGCCGTGGCGCGGGGCACGGTGCTGCTGGCTCAGCGCTCGCGGTATGCGCAGACCGCGCTGGTGAACGGCGCTGTGGGGGCCGTTCTCGCACCGGATGGCAGGCTGCGGGCAGCGCTCACCTTCACGGTCGAGGGCGGCCGGATCGCGGCGTACAAGGTGATCGCGGACCCGGCCCGGCTGGCCGGGCTGGAGCTGGCGCTGCTCGGTCCGGTGCCGCCCGCGGCTGCCCCGGGGCCCGGCTCACAACAGCTCGCGTAGCCGTTCGGCGAGGAGGTCCCAGCGCCATCGCTCCTCGACCCACTCGCGGCCCCTGGTGCCCATCCGGGTCCGCAGTTCGGGGTCGCGGAGGAGTTCGGTCAACCGGTCGGCGGTCTCCGCCGGGTTGCCGCCGGGGACGACCCAGCCGGTCTCGCCGTTCAGTACGGCGTCCGGCGCCCCGCCGGAGTCACCGGCGACGACGGGCAGTCCGGTCGCGGACGCCTCCAGATAGACGATGCCGAGTCCTTCCACGTCCAGCCCGCCGCGCCGGGTGCGGCACGGCATGGCGAAGACATCGCCCGCGCCGAAGTGCGCGGGCAGCTCCTCCCAGCTGACGGGACCGGTGAAGCGCACGGCGTCGGTGAGTCCCCGGGAGGCGGCCAGCTTCTCCAGATCCGCGCGGTAGGGGCCGCCGCCGACGATCAGCAGCACCGCGTCGGGCACGGCCTCCAGCACCCGGGGCATGGCCTCGATGAGGGTGTCCTGGCCCTTGCGGCGGACGAGACGCGAGACACACACGACCACGGGCCGCTCGGTCAGTCCCAGCCGGGCGCGGACCTTGTCGCCGCCCGATCCGGGGTTGAAGGTCTTCTCGTCCACGCCGGGCGGCAGCTGCACCATTCGCGCGGCGGCTTCAGGTGTGAGCGCGGCGGCGATCCGGCGGCGTGTGTAGTCGCCGAGGTAGGTGAGGGTGTCGGTCTCCTCGCCGATCCGCCGCAGCAGGCTGCGGGCCCCGGGGAGCTGCGCCCAGCCCGCCTCGTGGCCGTGCGTGGTCGCCACGATCCGCTCGGCCCCGGCCCTGCGCAGCGCGGGCGCCATCAGCCCCAGCGGCGCGGCGGCGCCGAACCACACCGCGCGGCAGCCGTGCTCCCGCAGCAGCGAGACGGCACGCTTGGTCACCCGCGGAGTGGGCAGCAGCATCGTCGTACGGTCACGGACGACCGTGAAGGGCTGCTCGGCGTCGAACGCCGCGGTGGCTTCCGCACCCTCCCGGCCCCGCTTCCAGGTCGAGGCGTAGACGACGACCTGGGACGGGTCCAGGCGCAGCGCCATGCTGTGCAGGAACGCCTGGATGCCGCCGGGACGGGGCGGGAAGTCGTTGGTGACGATCAGGGTTTTGGGCATCGTCTTGCGCATCGCCGCCGACAGTACCGCGTGCCGGTACGGGGCGGAGCGGCCGGCCGATCGGCACAGACGAGGAAGGACAGATGTGCGGGGCGAGGCGAGGAGAGCCCGCGGTGCGGTGGCTCTCGTGCTGGTGTGGACGGTCACCCGGGCGGTGCTGCTGCTCTACGTCTTCAAGGTCTTCACGGTCCCCGGGGGCATGGACATCACCACCGACGTCTCGGTGATCTACCACGGCTGGTACGAACAGCTGAGCAGCGGAACGTTTCCGTCCGACGATGTGACCTGGCAGTATCCGCCCGCCGCAGCGCTGGTGATCTTTTCTCCCGGGCTGCTCACCGGGCTTGGCCTGCTCAGCTACGCCTCCGCCTTCTTCGTGCTCGCCTGCGCCGCCGACGCGGTGGTGCTCGGGCTGCTGCTGTACGCGGCGCGACGGCGCGGACCGCGCGATCCGGGGGCCGGATCCCGCAGCCGGGCCGGGGTGTGGGCGTGGGTGGCCGGGGTGCCGCTGCTGGGGCCGACGGCGTATGCGCGCTACGACCTGATGGTGACCGTGCTGGCCGTCGCCGCGCTGCTGGCAGCCGCACGGCATCCCCGTGCGGCGGGGCTGCTGGCCGGGCTGGGCGCGCTGGTGAAGGTGTGGCCTGTGCTGCTGCTGCTCGGCACCCCGCGCGGCCGGGCGACGCGGGTGATCTGGCTGAGCGCGCTGGTGACCGTGCTGGTGGTGACGGCAGGCTTCGCCGCCACCATGCCGGGTGCGATGAACTTCCTGTCGGCACAGGGCGGCCGGGGCACGGAGGTGGAGTCGGTCGGCTCGCTGGCGCTGCACGCCGCGCGGCAGTTCGGCTGGGAGGGGCAGGTGCTGCTGCGGTACGGCTCCATGGAGTTCGTGGGGCCGGGGGTACGGGCCGTGAGCAATGTGGCCGTGGTGCTGACCGGGGTGGCGTTCGGATGGCTGCTGTTGTGGCGGCTGCGGGCGCGGGTGTGGACCTCGGCGACCTTGGCGGATGCCGCACTCGCCGCTGTGCTGGTCTTCGTCGTCACGAGCCGGGTGCTGAGTCCGCAGTATCTGGTGTGGCTGGTGGGGCTGGCCGCGGTCTGTCTGACCCTGCGGGCCAGTTGCCAGCGGGTGCCTGCCTGGTCGGTGCTCGGGGCGGCCGGGCTGACTCAGCTGGAGTTTCCGGCCTGGTTCGCTGATGTGGTGGCCAGCGAAGGAGCGGGCACGGCGGTACTGGCCGTGCGAAACGTGGTGTTGGTTGTGGCTGCTGTTGTCGCTTGTGTTCGGTTGTGGCGGTCGGCGGTCGCGGACGAGCCTGCGGTGCCCCGGCCCCGCGAAGGCGGCGGGGTCTCCGTTTCGGCGAGCCCCCGGCTCAAGGGTGGAGTTGCCGCAGCACGTAAGTCCGCCAGCGGCCGGTGAACTCCCTCTCGCTCACGCCCAGGACGGAGCGCAGGGCCGCGTCGGCGTTCTCGCGGCCCGCCCGGTCGTAGAAGGCGATCAGTTTGTCGGGACCCCACTGTTCGGCGATCATCCGGCAGGCCAGCCAGCCGCCTTCGTAGGCGCGGGCGAGTTCGGTGGGGTCGTTGCCGAAGTGGAAGTCGTCGTCGGAGGGCAGGGTGCGCGGCGCGGAGGCCGCGCGGGCCAGCTCGGGGGCCGCCTCGCGGGGGGACAGGTGCGAGTGGCGGTAGCCCGCCCAGTCGGCGATGCCCTCGGAGAGCCACAAGGGGGTGGCGGAGGTGGTCTGCCGGCGGGTGGCGACATGGGTGGTCTCGTGGGTCAGTACGACCCGTCGGCCTTCTGCGCTGAGCAGCCCGTACGCCTTCGGGTTGACGACGATACGGTCGCCGGGCCCGGCGCCGGCGCCCGCTTCGCCGGTGGTGACGGCGGCTATACCCGCGTACGTAGGGGAGTTCGCGGCGGGAGAGCCCAGCAGGCGGGCCAGCTGCTTCGTCGAGGCGGGCGCCTCCAGCACCGTCCTGCGGGTCCATCCGGACGGCCAGGTCTTGGCGACGCCGGGTACGGCATGGTCGGCGGCGGTGGCGAGCGCGCGGAGCTCGGAGCGGTCCCGGCCCACGCCCAGCACCAGGCTGTGCCGGCCGCGGACGACCGTCATGGTGCCCTGCTCCCACAGCTGGGTGTCGCTGCCCGACGCTTCGGAGGCGATACGCCAGGCGCCGTCGCGCCGTACGAAGCGCAGCCGTTCGGTGGCGGTGGTGGAGGCCCGGTCGTAGCCCGCGAGGCGGTAGCGGAGAGCGGCCTCGACGGTCGCGGCGCGGTCGCTCTTGGCTGTGACCTTCCGCACGTCGTACGACCAGGCGGAGAGCGGCAGACGGCACAGATTGCGGAAGACCTGGCGCTGTTCGCCGCGGTGGCCCGCGTCGACGGCGGTGAGGTAACCGGACTCGTCGCCGCTGCGCAGTGCCGCAGCCTGCTGGTCGAGGGTCCGCTGGAACGGGACGTGGTCCGGGTCGTGCCCGGCCGTGCGGGCCGAGGCGCCGAGCGCACACAGCAGAGCGAGCGCTGCCGTACCGCTCAGCGCTCGCCCGTACCGCGTCGGTTGCCGCTTCTCGCCCACCCCACCGAGGGTACGGGCGCAAGAGCGGGGCCGATCAGGGTCTGGTGACCGAGGAGACCGGCATCATGCCGACCGGGTCGTAGCGCACCGGCGCACCGGGATGCGGCGCGTGCACCACCTGGCCACCGCCCACATACATGCCCACATGGCTGGCGTCGTCGCGGTAGATCACCAGATCGCCGGGGCGGGCCTGGCTGAGCGGGACCTGCTGTCCTGCCGAGCGCTGGGCCTGCGACGTACGCGGGATCGAGGTGCCCGCCTGCTTGTACGCCCACTGTGTGAGACCGGAGCAGTCGAAGGCGCCCGGCCCGGCCGCACCCCATGCGTACGGGCGTCCGACGGCGGACTTGACGGCGGCGACGGCCGCTGCGGCGCGCTGGGAGGACGGCTTGGAGCCGCCGACGTCGACGCCGTGCGCCTTTCCGCTCCGGTGGCCGTCCCGGGCGGCGCGCTGCTGGGGCGAGAGCTGGTGGAGCAACCGCCGGGCGGCGGCGAGCTTCTTCTGGACGTCCTTCTTCTGACGCTTGAGACTCTTCTGGAGTCCGTCGAGCTGTTCCAGCTTGCCGGCCGCCTCGCTGCGCTGCTGCTTGAGGTGGCGCTGGGCCGACTGGAGTTGGCGCAGCTTGGTCAGCTGACGGCTGCCGATGCGGTCGAGGGTGGCGGCCTTGTCGAGATAGCTGTCGGGGTCCTCGGTGAGCATCAGTGCCAAGGCCGGGTCGATGCCCCCGGAGCGGTACTGCGCGCCCGCGAGGGAGCCGAGGGAGTCGCGCAGCCGGTTCACCTTGGCCTGGCCACGGGCCACACCGTCCTGCGCGTTGGCCACCTGCTCGCGCAGCTTGCCGGTGCGCTCGGCCACCCCGTTGTACTTCTCCGTCGCGACTTCCGCCTGCTCGTAGAGCCGGTCGATACGGGAGTTGAGGCGGGCCGTCGGCTTGTCGTCGGGCTTGGCGCCCGCCGGTGCCGCGGGGACGAGCGCGGCTGCCGCGCCCGCAGCGGCGGCGGACAGCACGGTGACCCGTGCTGTCCAGCCCTGCCCGGGCTGCGGGGTGCGTCGAGGGGACCGGTGCGATGCCACTGGAGGAGGCGTTCCTTCCGCTAGGCGACTTGCGCCCGCAGAATCTAGCCGCGCCCATACAGGGGGCAAAGGACCGTCCGCCGTCGTCGAATCCCGCACCACGCCGTGGCGTTCGCCGATCACGCAGGTCACCGGCCGGGTTCCGGGGTCACCAGGACCCTGGGGGTTTCACCCGGAGGAAGGACGTTTAGCGGTCATCACACTGGCTGGTGATCAGCTGG
This sequence comes from Streptomyces sp. 3N207, assembly GCF_052246355.1. NCBI lineage: Bacteria > Bacillati > Actinomycetota > Actinomycetes > Kitasatosporales > Streptomycetaceae > Streptomyces > Streptomyces sp. 3N207. Next base: position 94,819 of record NZ_JBQQBV010000010.1, read on the forward strand.
GAGTGGGACCGCCGCCGGACGTCACACCCGGACGCCGAACTTGAAGGGCATATTGCCCATCGCCTCGAAGCGCACGTTGGCACCGGGCTTGGGAGCGTGCAGCACCTGGCCGTTCCCGGCATAGAGGCCGATGTGGTGCAGGTCGTCGTAGAACAGCACCAGGTCGCCCGGCTTGAGCTGGCTCTGGCTGGGGATCCGGGTTCCGGCGTTGGCCTGCGCCTGGGAGGTGCGCGGCAGCGAGGCGCCTGCCTGCTTGTACGCCCACGAGGTCAGCCCGGAGCAGTCGAAGGAGCTGGGGCCGGTGGCGCCCCACACGTACGGACTGCCTATCTTGCTCTTGGCGGCGGACAGCGCGGCGGCGGCGCGGCCCGAGCCCGCCGGGACGTCGCCCAGGTCGGCCCGGTCGCTGGAAGCGCGGTCCGCGCGCTCCTGCTTCTCGGCGAGCTTCGCCTTCTCCTTGGCGGTCAGCGTGTTGAGCAGCCGCTGGGCCTCGGAGAGCTTGCCCTGGATCTCCTTCTTCTTCTTGCCGAGCTCCTTGCGGGTGCTGCTGAGGTCCTTCAGCTTCCCGGAGGCTTCCTTGCGCTGCTGCGCGAGGCTGCGCTGCTTGGCCTGGATCTTCTTGAGCGCGCTGGCCTGCTTGGTGCTCAACTGGTCCATGGCCGAAGCCTTGTCCAGGTAGTTGTCCGGGTCGGACGAGAGGAAGAGCTGCACCGAGGGGTCGATACCGCCGGAGCGGTACTGCGCCGTGGCCATCGAACCGAGCTTGTCGCGCATGCCGTTGAGCTCGCCCTGGCCGCGGGCGACGCTGCCTTGGAGGTTCTCGACCTCCTTGGAGAGCTTGGACTGCTTCTCCTTGGCGCCGTTGTACTTCTCGGTGGCGGCCTCGGCGTCCGCGTAGAGCTTGTCGACCTTCTCCTTGACGTCCTTCTTGGAGGACTGCGGGTCGGCGTGGGCCGCCTGGGAGGTGAGAGCGACTGCCGCGGCAGCGGTCATGGTGAAGACACTGACACGTGCGCGACTCGGCTGCTTGGGACGACGGTGGGACGCCACTGGGGCGAGCTCCTTCTTCCTCAGCCGCCTGCCGGTCGGTCATCTCCGGCTCCGCTGCACGGGACTGGGCGATCCCGGTCGTACGGAACGAGGCGGTCCTCCGCTGTCACCCCGGATAGGCGATCAACCAAGCGAAGGTTCGGGCCTGAGAGTAGCCACGGGTAGTGATCCGATCAAATCCCTCAGGGAAAAAGACGTCCCACAGCCGCATTCTTTACCCGATGTACACGTTGGGCGAGCACAGTCTCACCCAGCGCTTACCGCGCCGCCGGCACGGCAAGCTTGATGTCCTTTATGTGCCGAGTAGTTGGGACCGTACCGCTTTCTCAGCTGCGGGCCAGCCGCTTGAGGAGGAGCGCCGAGGCCACCGGCCTGGCCCCGGCCGCCGCGCAGCCGTCGGCGACCTCGCGGTCGCTGGAGACCACCACCACGGCGCGGCCCGGCGGTTCGGCGCGCACCAGCCGGCGGATCAACTCGTCCGCGGTCTGGCCCGGTTTGGAGAACAGCACCCGCACCCCGCGCGGCGGCGCCAGCAGCACGGGAGCCGCCAGTTCGGCACCGTCGAACACGCAGGTGACCTCGGCGCCCGACTGGGCCGCCAGCACCGCGAGTCCGCCCAGCAGCCGCAGCCGCTGCTTCTCCAGCGGCAGCGTGGGATAGCCGGTCTTGGTGACGTTGTAGCCGTCCACCACCAGATGGGACTGCGGCAGCGCCAGCAGCTGGTCCAGCAGCGCCGGATCGGTCTCCGAAAGCGCCCTGGCCGCCACGTCCTTGGGCGACATCCGGCCCGGCTCCACGGCGTCGACCGTATCGGCCGGGCGGGTGTCGGACGGCGGGAGCGCCAGTTCGCGGCGTAGCCCCTGGGCCGCGTCGAGCACGGTGTCGAGCAACAGGCGCACCCGCATGTCCTCCACGCTGCGGCCCTCGCGCGCCGCACGCCGCCCGGCCTCCAGCGCGGACTCGGTCTCGGCGAGGCGGGACTTGAGCCGGCGCACCTCGCTGTCCAGCGCCGTCTTCTCCGTACCGGCGGCGGAACGTACCGCGTCCAGCTCCTCCTGGAGCTTGCGCAGCGACGCCTCGCGGCGGCGCACATCGGCCTGCGCACTGCGCAGCTTGCGCTGGGTGCCGTCCAGCTCCTTGCGCAGCGCCTCCAGCTCGCGGCGGCGCTGCTCGGCCTCGTCCCGGGCCGCGTCCTTGGCATGGGCCAGCTCTTCGCGCAGCCGGGCCAGCTCACGCTGGGCCTCCTCGCCCGCACGTTCGGCCTGGGCCCGCTGGGCCTCCTCGCCCGCCGCCGCGACCAGTTTGGCCCAGCCGGGCGGGCGCAGGATGTACGCCGCCGCCGCCACGTCCACCGGGTCGGCGGCCGGGGGCGGAGTGCCCTCGTCGAGGGCGCCCGCCAGCTCGGGGAGCTGTTCGCGCACCCGGGAGGCGATGCGCTGCCGGAAGGCGGCGTCGCTCTCCAGCGCCGCCGCCATGGCGTTCCCGCCGAACTTGGCGCGGCGCTGCGGGGTGAAGCGGGCGTACTGCCGCAGCGGGGGCGGGAGTTCGGCGACGGTCAGCCCGCCCAGCGCTTCACCGGTGAAGGCGACCACCCGCCGCCGTACCTTCTCCGGCAACGGCCGCTCCAGGCTCTCGCCCGCGCCGTCGGGCTCCTCCGCGCCGGGGTCCGGGGCCTGCTGCGTCTCCGGGCGCCGCTCCTCCGCGCCGCCGGGGCGCTCCTCGGTGTGGTCCGGGTCCGTCCGGGCCGCCGGGTCCTCGGCCGCCGCGCGGGCAGCGGGCCCGGTCTCCTTCCCGGCAGCCGGTTCCGGCTGCCGAGGGTCGCCGCCCGTCCGTTCCACCACCGGTCACACCTGCCGTCTCTGAGCCCTGAGCCCTATACCTGAGCGCTGGGCCGGTCCACCAGTTCGACCTGGTCCACGGCGTTGCACCATCTGCAGCGCACCGACTCGATGCTCTCACTGAGCACGTCCCGCTCCTCGACCTTCGGCGCCCCGGCCAGGTCCAGATGGACGTACTCGACCACCTTGCTGGAACGCGTCACATCGAACCGGGTGAGATTGCCGCACAGGGTGCAGCGCCAGCGGGTCTCGGCCGTCGGCGTGGGGACCGCCATCGTCTCGTCCTCATCTCTTCGAAATCTCTTCGAAAGTCCCAGCCCCGAAGTTCCCGGTCCCGGAAGTCCCGGTCCCGAGGGTCTCGGTGCTGTCGGTTCCGCGGAACACATCACGGACATGCGGCGCGGGGTCACGTCCCGTAAACCCTACGGCCTGGGACCCTCCGCGTGCCTCCACGTGTGTCGAGGAGCATGCCCGGCCACCGAGCGGTCATGATCCGCTCATGGACGGCACCGACCGCGCCGACGCCCCGCCCCCGGACCGCGGCGAGGGGCCGCAGCCCACTACGCGCCTCCGGCTGCTGACCCTGCCGCGGCTGCTGACGCGCCCCCTGATGACGTATGCCCTGATCGGCTGCTGCTGCCTGATCTTCCTGATCGGACCGGCCTCCGGCTTCCTGCCCTCGCACGGTACGGGGCAGGTGCTGGAGCAGGCCCGGTCGGCCTACTTCGACCGGTGGGGCGTGGTGCCCCGCGCGCTGCTCAGCGGTGCCGCACGTCCGCTGCTGACGCCGCTGACCGCGCTGTTTCTGCACGGTAACTGGCTGCATCTGCTCGGTAACCTGATCTTCCTCCATGTCTTCGGGGGGCTGGTCGAGCAGCGCATGGGCCCGGTGCGCTTCGCCCTCTTCTATCTGAGCGCCGGCTATGTGGCCATGTTCTGCTACGCGGTGGCCCACCCGGCGTCCGGCGAGACGCTGGTCGGCGCCTCCGGAGCGATCTCCGCGGTGCTGGGCGCCTTCCTCCGTCTGCACCCGCACACCCGGGTGACCAGTGTCTTCCCCTTCCTCTTCTTCCTGCCGCTGCGCTTTCCCGCCTGGGTGGTACTCCTCTTCTGGCTGACCGTGCAGTGGCTGGCCGCCCGGCAGGCAGCCGACGGACCCGGCGTGGCCTATCTGGCCCATGTGGTGGGTTTCACGCTGGGCTTCCTGTATGCCTGGCTCCACTACCGCCGGGCTAGAGTGACCGGGCCAACCCCGGCGTCAGAGGGAGAGACCGAACCGTGATCACTTCCATCGTCCTCATCCGGACGAGCACCGAACGCATCCCTGAGATCGCCGAGCAGATCGCCGCCATCGAGGGCGTCAGCGAGGTCTACTCCGTCACCGGTGCGCACGATCTGATCGCCATGGTCCGCGTCGCCCAGCACGACGACCTCGCCGACATCATTCCGGGCCGGATCAGCAAGGTGCCGGGCGTCCAGTCCACCGAGACCCATATCGCCTTCCGTACCTACTCCCAGCACGACCTGGAAACCGCCTTCGCCATCGGGCTGGACTCCTGACGGCCTCGTTGATGAACGCTTCTTCATCCACGCTTCATCGGAGGTAACCGGCAGGCACGGCAGCGTGGCCCGTATGGCCTTCTCACACCGCATCGCGACGCTCACGGCAGTCGTAGCGATCCCGCTGGGCATCGCCGCCACCAGTTACGCGCTGACCGACAGCCCGGACCCGCCCAGGCCGCCCGCGAAGGTCGAGCTGGACAGCGAGAGCCCGTCCGCCGAGCGCCCGTCCGGCAAGAAGCCGGAGCCGTCGTCCGGTCCCTCCAAGGGGTCCTCCCGGCCGTCCGGGGACGAGACGGTGCGACCGCCCGCCACCGACGACACGAGCGACGATGACCGCAGCGAAGAACCGGACGACCGGAACGACGACGGCGGCCGGGACGACCAGGACGACGGACCGGGCGACGACGGCTGAGACCGGCTCAGGGCCCGCACGGCGGCCGCGGATCTCGGCCCGGGTCCGCATCCTGCTGTGGCTGCTGGCGGTGATGGCAGTGGCGCTCGGCACCGTCGCCACCACCACCCGGTCGATCCTCGCGCGCGACGTGGAACACCGGATGACGCGGCTGCTGGAGCAGGAGACGGGCGAGTTCGCCAACTTCGTTGAGCATGGCCGGGACCCGGAGACCGGACGCCCGTTCACCGAGGCCAGACGGCTGCTGAAGGTCTTCCTGGAGAGGCAGTACTCCGACCCGGACGAAGAACTGCTGGGTGTGGTGCGGGGCAAGGTGATCCGGCAGAGTCGCGACATCCCCTCCGCGCTGCCGCTCCACCGGGACAAGTCGGCGCTGCGCCGGATCACCTCGGGCGAGCGGCGCAGCGGCGTCCTGCACCGGCCCCAGGGCGAGGTGCGCTGGGCGCGCGTCCCGATCGAGCCGGGCGGCGGTTCACCGTCGGGCACCTTCATCGTCGCCATCCACGCCGACCGCGAACAGGCCGGACCGCAGACGGTGTTCCGCATCCTGCTGGCCATATCCGGCGTCGCACTGCTGCTGACCTGCGGCATAGGCTGGGCCGTCGCGGGCCGCATCCTGGCTCCCGTACGGCTGGTACGGACGACTGCCGCGCAGTTGACCGAACAGGATCTGACCCGGCGCATCCCGGTACGCGGCCGGGACGACATCTCGGCGCTCGCCGAGACCTTCAACGCCATGCTGGACCGGCTGGAGCGCGCCTTCGCGGCGCAGCGGCAGTTCGTGGACGACGCCGGGCACGAGTTGCGCACCCCGATCACCATCGTGCGGGGCCACCTGGAGCTGATGGGGGACGGGCCCCAGGAGCGCGAGGAGACCGTCCGGGTCGTGACGGACGAGCTGGACCGGATGAGCCGCATCGTGGAGGACCTGCTGCTCCTCGCGAAAGCCGAGCGGCCGGACTTCGTCACCCCCGAACCCGTGGAGCTCGCCGAGCTGACGGCCGATGTCTTCGTCAAGGCACGCGCTTTGGGCGAGCGCGCGTGGCAGCTCGCCGAGGTGGCCGAGGGCACGGTACGGCTCGACCCGCAACGCGTCACCCAGGCGATGGTGCAGCTTGCGCAGAACGCCGTCCAGCACACGGCACGGGGCACGGCCGTCCACATCGGCTCCCGGCGCTCCGTCACCCGGCGGGCGGTGGAGCTGTACGTCGCCGACGGCGGACCCGGCGTCAGCGGGACGGACGCCGAGCTGATCTTCGAACGCTTCCGCAGGGGCACGGCCCGGCGCGGCGCGCGCGGCAGCGGCGCCGGGCTCGGGCTCGCGATCGTGAAGGCCATAGCGGAGGGGCATCCCGATGGCCGGGTGGAGCTGCGGTCCACGGCAGGCGGCGGGGCCACTTTCGTGCTCGTCCTGCCCGAGTCGGGGGCTGCCCAGGCGGAGCAGGAGGAGGAAGACGGATGACGCGGGTGCTGATCGTGGAGGACGAGGAGCGGATCGCCGCTTTCGTGGAGAAGGGGCTGCGCGCCAGCGGCTTCACCACGACGGTCGCCGCCGACGGGGACACCGCGTACGACTACGCCCACACCGGCGGTTTCGACCTGATCATCCTCGACATCGGGCTGCCGGGCCGGGACGGTTTCACGGTGCTGCGGCAGCTGCGCGAGGCCCGGATGACGGTGCCGGTGATCGTGCTGACCGCGCGGGACTCGGTACGTGACACGGTCGCGGGGCTGGAGGGCGGCGCCGACGACTGGATGACCAAGCCGTTCCGGTTCGAGGAGCTGCTGGCCCGCGTACGGCTGCGGCTGCGCACGGCGGCACGCGAACCGGAGACCACGGTGCTGCGCAGCGGCGAGCTGTCGCTGGACCTGCGCACCCGGCGGGCCCGTGCGGGCAGCAGGACGGTGGACCTGACGGCGCGGGAGTTCGTCCTGCTGGAGCTGTTCCTGCGGCACCCGGGACAGGTGCTCTCCCGGGAGCAGATCCTCTCGCACGTGTGGGGCTACGACTTCGACCCCGGCTCCAACATCGTGGATGTGTATGTGCGGGCTCTCCGCAAGAAGCTGGGCGCCGAGCGGGTGGAGACGGTGCGGGGGATGGGGTATCGGCTGCCCTGAGCCTTGAGCGGCAGGGCCGGATGAAATCCCCTTCATCACGCGCTCATCGAGGGCTCACCGCCGGCCCGGAAGCTCGTCCGCATGACACCGTCCGTCAGCACACCGCCCGCCCGGAAGGCCCTCTCTCCCGCCTCCCTCTGCCTCCTCTGCCTCGCGTTGAGCGTGTGCGCGCTGCTCGCCGTGCCCGGGAACTTCCCCGGGCTGAGCGGGGACGCGCGGGTGACGCTGGCCGTCTTCGCCCTGACGACGTGCGCGTGGATCGGTACCCCGATCGACGACACCTACGTCGCGCTCGGCGGCGGGCTGGCACTGGCCGTGACCGGGGTGATCAGCTCCGACACGCTGTTCGGCACCCTCGGCGACGCGACCGTCTGGCTGCTCATCTGCGCGTTCGTCCTCGCGGCAGCGGTCGCGCGTACGGGCCTGGCGGCCCGGGCAGCCGCCTTCCTGGTCAGCGGCGCGCGGTCGGTGCGGCAGCTCGTTCATCTGACGACGGCTGCACTGGTGGTGAGCGCGTTCGCGATACCCGCCACCTCGGGCCGGGCCGCGCTGGCGCTGCCCGTCTTCCTCGCGCTCGCCGCCGTGCTGCGGGAGCGCACGCGGCTGGTGGTGATGCTCGCGCTGCTCTTCCCCACCGTCATCCTGCTGTCCGCCGTGGCGACACTGATCGGCGCGGGCGCACATCTGATCACCGTGAGCGTGCTGTGGGAGTCGACGGGCCGGCACATCGGCTTCACCCAGTGGCTGCTGCTGGGCCTGCCACTGGCCGTCGCCTCCTCGCATCTGGCGGCCGAGGTGGTGCTGCTGACCACCACGCGGCGGGCCGACCGGCGGGACGGTGTCCGCGTCACCGTCGAGGACATCCAGCAGCACTCCGCGACCCAGGTCACAGGGCCGCTGTCGCCGCCGGAGGCCCGGTCGGCGCTGCTGCTCGTCACGGTCGTCGTCCTGTGGTGTGCGGAGCCGCTGCACGGGGTGTCGCCCGCGCTGGTCGCGCTGATCGGCGCCGTCGTCGCCGCCTCGCCCGCGCTGGGCACGGTCGGGCTGAAGGACGCGCTGAAGACGGTGCCGTGGTCGCTGCTGCTGTTCATGGCGGCGACGATGGCGATGGGCGTCGCGTTGTCGGCCTCGGGCGCCGCCGCGTGGCTGGTCGGCGGGCTGCCCGGGGGTAACGCGATACCGCCGTGGGTGTTCCTCGCGGCTGTCGTGATGGTGAGTACGGGAGCACATCTGCTGCTCCAGTCACGGTCGGCCCGCTCCAGTGTGCTGGTGCCGCTCGTGGTCGCCGCTGCGGCAAGCGCGGACGTCAACCCGGTGTCGGCCGCGCTCGCCTCCACCGCGGCGGCCGGCTTCTGCCACACGCTCCCCGCCTCGGCGAAGCCCGTGGCCCTCTTCGCCGACGTACCGAACACCCCCACCTACACGCCGAGCGACCTGCTGCGGCTGTCCGCCGTACTCGCGCCGCTGACAGCGCTGCTCGTCCTGCTGTTCGCGCTGGCGGTCTGGCCACTGCTCGGCGTTCCCGTGCGCTGAGCCGTACCGCGCCCTGCTTTCCCCTCGCTGTTCTCTCACTCTGGAGATCCGGATGCCGTTCCACTTCGTTCTCGCACCCAGCGGATTCAAGGAGTCCCTCTCCGCGCGGCAGGCCGCCGAGGCCATGGCCGAGGGCGTCCGGAGGGTCGCCCCGCGGGCCGCACTCGACCTGATACCGCTGGTGGACGGCGGCGAGGGCACGGCCGAGGCGCTGGCCCTGGCGACCGGTGGCCGGCTGGTGCACCGTACGGCGACCGGCCCTGTGGGCGAGCCGGTGCGGACCCACTTCGCGCTTCTGGGCCGGACCGGCACGTTCCGCGTACGTCCCACCGCTGTGGTGGAGATGGCGGCGGTCGCGGGTCTCTCCCTGGTTCCGGCAGACCGCCGCGATCCGGGGTCGACGACCACGTACGGCGTCGGGGAGCTGATCCGTGCGGCGCTGGACGCGGGGGTCCGCCAGGTGCTCGTGGGGTGCGGCGATTCGGGCACCTCGGACGGTGGCGCCGGAGCGCTCCAGGCCCTCGGCGCGCGGCTGCTGGACGCGGACGGCGTGGAGCTGCCGCGCGGCGGAGAAGCGCTGGCGTTGCTGGACCGGATCGACCCGTCGGGCCTCGACCCGCGGCTGGCGGAGACCGAACTGGTGGCCGCCTGCAACCCGTTCAACCTCCTTTGCGGGCCGTCGGGTGTCGCCCGGGTCTTCGGCCCGCAGAAGGGCGCGACGCCTGCCCAGGTCCGGTCGCTGGCGGCGGCGCTGGAGCGGTGGGCGGCGGTGCTGCGGCGGGACATGAGCCGGAGCACCGCGGCAGCCGATCTGCGCACGGGTCCCGGAACCGGCGCCTCCGGCGGCCTCGGCGCCGGTCTGGCCGCGCTGGGCACCCGGCTGCTGCCCCGCTTCGAGGTGCTGCTCGGCCATCTCGACCTGGACGCCCGGCTCTCCCGCGCCGATCTCGTACTGACCGCCGAAGGCTCCCTGGACCGGCAGACCGCTCGCGGCAAGGTGCCCGCCGAAGTGGCCCGCCGCGCCAAGGAGTTCGGCAAGCCGGTACTGGCCCTGGCCGGCACCCTCGGCGAGGGTGCCGACGAGACCCGCGCCACCGGCATCGACGCCTACCGCTCCATCCTCCCCTCCCCGCTCACCCTCTCCGACGCCCTCACACTGGCCCCCCTCCACCTGGCCGACGCCACCGAACACGCCGTCCGCATGGTGCTGCTGGGCACCCGGCTCCCCGCGCAGCGGCAGCCCAGCGGGGCCGATAGCGTGGGGGCATGAGCACGGGGCAGGTTGCGACGACCACACTGTGGCGGCCCACCGGGCCGAAGGAGCTGGAGCTGGTACGGGAGCTGGAGTGGCGGGCCTGGCCGCCGCGGCTGCCGGAGCAGCCGATCTTCTATCCGGTCCTGAACGAGGACTACGCCATCCGGATCGCCCGCGACTGGAACGTCAAGCACGACGGTGCGGGGTACGTCACGCGCTTCGAGGTGGACGCGGAATTCCTCCGCCGGTATCCGGTGCAGCAGGCCGGCGGGGAGACCATCCTCGAACTGTGGGTCCCGGCCGAGGAGCTGGCGGAGTTCAACGCGCACATCGTCGGGCAGATCGAGGTCGTGCACGAGTTCCGTTGAGATGGCGGCACCGCCGGAGTGGACTCTCCCTCCCTGGGAGAGTCCATCGTTGTCCCGTGAACGACGACCACCTGCTGTCCATCGGACAGTTCGCCCGCCTGGCCCGGCTCAGCGTCAAACAGCTGCGGCACTACGCCGACCTCGGCCTGCTGCCGCCCGCCCGGGTGGACCCCGCCACCGGATACCGCTACTACCGCGCCGGGCAGGCCCGCGACGCGCTGACCGTCGGACTGCTGCGCTCCCTCGATGTGCCGCTGCCCGTCGTGGCGGAGGTGCTGCGCGGGAAGCCCGAGGCCACCGGTGCGCTGGCCGATGTCCGCGACCGGCTCGACGAGGAGCTGGCCCGGCGGCAGCACAGCCTCGCCGCACTGGAGCGGATCCTCGAGCGGGGACTGCCCAGCGCGGAGGCCGCCCACGTCGCGCTCCGCGAGGAGAGCCCGCAGCGCGTCGCCCTGGTACGGGACCTCGCCACGTCGCCGTACGACATCGGCCGGGCCACCTCCCTCTGCGTGGCCCGGCTGCTACCGCTGCTCGACACCGCTCGCCCTCCCCGGCTCACCGGGCTCTTCCCCCTCGACATGGGCGAGCAGGTTCCGGTCGCGGTCGCCGCCACGCTGGACGACGGGGCCCGCGCACCGGAGTCCACGACCGTCGATCTGCTGCCCGGCGGGGTGTTCGCCTGCGCCACGCATCTCGGCCCGTACGCGCAGGTCTCGCTGACCGCGCACGCCCTGCTGGCCTGGTGCGCCGAGCGCGGGCACGACCTCGCCGGGCCGCTGCGGGAGGTCTATGTCAACGACCCCGCCACCACCCCGCCCGACCAGCTCGTCACCCGGCTGATGGTCCCCGTACGGGAGACGAACGAGATGCAGGAGACACCGTGAAGACCGATACCGCTTCCTGGTACACCGCCACCGACGAGCCCGAGCCGGCCGAGTACGGGCCCGTGCGCGGCCTGGGCGTCACCGGGCAGGGCGAGCCCGGCGGGGAGGAGTACGGAATCTGCGTACGCGCCCTGTGCACCGTCGCCGGTGCGCTGCCGAACGCCGAACCGGTGCCGCTGGAGGGCCGGTGGTGGGTCGAGGACCCGCGTCCGCCGCTGGAGGTCGAACGGGCGCTGTGGCGGTGGCACCTCTTCCTGCGGCTGCCGGACGAGCTGGACCCCGCGCTCGTCGATCAGGCCCGAGAGGCGGCACGCCCCTCCGCAGCGGCCGTCGACCGGGTCCAGCTGGTGACGTTCACCGAGGGACGCTGCGTACAGCTGGTCCACCACGGGCCCTACGCCGACGAACCGGCCTCCCTCGCCCGCATGGACCGGTATATGCGGGAGCACGGCCTGGTGCCGAACGGACTGCACCACGAGATCTATCTGTCGGACGTGTCGGAGACCGACCCCGCCAAGATGCGGACGCTGCTGCGCCACCCGTGCCGCCCCGCGTGAGGCGGGCCTACGTCAGTTGGGCCGGCCCAGCGGGCGGACGACGACGGTGTTGACGTCGACGCCGGCCGGCCGAGGGCCCGCCCGTCGGCCTCAGCCCTCCGCGTCCTCCGCGTCCTCCGCTCCCTCCCCCACCCCCAGCTCCCGCAGAAACGCAGCCCCCGCGGGGGTGAGGCGGGTGGCGCTCCAGACCAGGCGCTCCTCGCGTTGCGGGCCTTCGTGTACGGGGAGGACACGCAGGCCGGAGAGCTGGGAGACGAAGGCGGAGGGGAGGAGGGCGATGCCCATGCCGTTGCGGACGAGGCCCGCGAGGAACTCCCAGTGGGAGACCTCGAAGGCCACGTCGCGGTGCAGTCCGGCCGCGGCGAAGATCTCCTCCGTCTGGGCCCGGGCGTGGCTGCCCGCGGCGAAGTCGACGAAGGTCTCCTCGGCCAGCCGCGCCAGCTCCAGCGGCCCGTCGGCGCCCTCGTCGGCGAGGGGGTGGTCGGGGGCGACCATGACGACATGGCGGTCCCGCACCAGGGTGCGGGACCGGACGCCCTTCGCGCGGAAGGCCGGGGTGACGCCGAGGAACGCCAGGTCGAGGGTGCCGCGGCGGACTTCCTCGACCAGCAGCTCGCTGCGGCCGGCGGTCATGCTGATGCGCACCTGCGGGTAGCGGGTGTGGAAGTCGCGGAGCAGCCGCGGCAGGTCGACGGAGGCAATGGTGCTGATCGCGCCGAGGGCGAGGGTGCCGCGGATCTCGCCGGTGGCCGCCGCGACCTCGGCGGCGGCACGGTCGGCGGCCTCCAGGGACTGCCGGGCAGCGGGAAGGAATGCCTCACCGGCGGGGGTGAGCGCCACCCGGCGGCTCGTACGGTCGAACAGCCGGGCGCCCAGCTCCTTCTCCAGCTTGGCGATCTGGTGGCTGAGCGCGGACTGGACGACATGGCAGCGCTCGGCGGCACGGGTGAAGCCGCCGGTCTCGGCGACGGCGACGACGTAGCGCAGCTGCTGGAGTTCCATGCTGCTCAGCGTATGCCCATCGATCGCGATCTGCGATTGCTCGCATGACAAGGATGCGTTGGACTCATCGAACTCTCCGGCCGCAGCCTGATCGCATGACCGAAACCGCTGCCGACGCCCGGCCCACGAGGCCCGCCGAGGCCGACCCCGCAGCCGGAGCCGCCGCGCCCAGCCGCAGGCTGCTGCTCCTGATGGCCGTCGCCACCGGCCTCTCCTGCGCGGGCAACTACTTCGCCCAGCCCCTCCTCGACCTCATCACCCGCGATCTGCACATCGGCACCACCCTCGCGGGCCTGCTGGTGACCGCCTCGCAGGCCGGATACGCGCTCGGCCTGCTGCTGATCGTCCCGCTCGGGGACGTGCTCGACCGGCGCCGCCTCGCGGTGGGACTGCTGGCGGCGACCGCGCTGTTCCTCGCGCTGACGGCCGCAGCGCCCAACGGCCCGCTGCTGCTGGCGGGCACCGTGGCCGTGGCGCTGACGGCGGTCGGCGCGCAGGTCGTCGTCGGCTACGCGGCGGCCCTCGCCCCGGACGAGGCGCGCGGGCGGGCCGTGGCCACCGTGATGTCCGGGGTGCTGCTGGGCGGGCTGCTCGCCCGTACCGTCTCCGGCGCGCTGGCCGGGCTCGGCGGATGGCGCACCGTGTACTGGGCCGGCGCGATACCCGTCGCCGTGATGGCCGTGGCGCTGCACCGCTGTCTGCCGCGCGTACGGTCCACGGCCCAGCTGTCCTACCCCGCGCTGCTGCGCTCCTCCCTGGCCCTGCTGCGCGAAGAACCCCTGCTGCGCCACCGCTCGGTGCTCGGCGGCCTCTCCCTCGCCTCGTACAGCGTGCAGCTCACCGCGCTCACCTTCCTGCTGGCCCGGCCGCCCTTCAACTGGTCGGAGGGAGCGATCGGCCTCTTCGGACTGCTCGGGGCCGTGGGAGTGCTGGCGATGACTTTCGCCGGGAGGCTGAACGACCGCGGATTCGTGCAGTACGTGACCGGATCCGGCATCGTCCTGCTCGGCGGCGGCTGGCTGCTGCTCCTGGCAGGTGAACGCTCCCTGCTGTGGCTGTCGTTGGGCATCGTCGTGCTGAACGTCGGCCAGCAAGCCGTGCTCAACAGCAGCCAGACGGTGCTGTACGCGCTGCGCCCCGAGGCCCGTAACCGCCTCAACTCCGTCTTCATGACCAGCTTCTTCATCGGCGGCGCCACCGGCTCCGCGCTGACCGCCGTGGTGTGGACGCACGCGGGCTGGAGCGGGGTGTGCCTGCTGGGGGCAGGGCTGGCTGCGGGCGCCCTCGCGGTGTGGGCGCTGGAGCGGCTCGGCACCGCTCGGCGCACCGCCCAGTGACCACATATAGCCCTGAACACTTGTCGACAAGTAGTTCTCACCGAGGAGTTGAGCACCATGCGCATAACCGTCTTCGGCGCGGCGGGCAACGTCGGCAGCCGACTGGTCACCGAGGCCCTCTCCCGCGGCCATGAGGTCACAGCGGTCGTCCGCGACCCCGCCCGCTTCACCGCGCTGCACCCCGGGGCCACTCACCGGGTGGGCGACGCGGCCGACGCCGGTGACGTGGCGGCCCTCAGCGACGGCCAGGACCTGGTCGTCAGCGCCACCCGCCCCGCGCCCGGCAACGAGGAAGGGCTGCTGCTGGCAGCACGCGGCCTGCTGGCCGGGCTCGGTACCACCGGCGTACGACTGCTGCTCGTCGGCGGCGCGGGCAGCCTCACGGTGCCGGGCACCGAGGGCCGCGTCCGGGTCAGCGACGACCCGCGCTACGTCCCCGAGGAATGGCGCCCCATCGCCGAGGCGTGCAACGAGCAGTACGCGGTGGTCCTGCGGCACGCCCCGGCCCACCTGGACTGGGCGTACGTCAGCCCGCCCGCGCTGCTGGAGCCGGGACGGCGCACCGGCCGCTACCGGCTCGGCGCCGACGAACTGCTGCTGGACGACGCGGGCCGCTCCGCCCTCTCCATGGAGGACTTCGCCGTGGCCCTGCTCGACGAAGCGGAGCGGCCCAAGCACCACCGGGTGCGGTTCACGGTGGCCTACTGAGCTCAGCTCCCGGCGTGCCCGGGTGTCTCCGGGACGCAGCGGCCGTCCTCCGTACGGTAGGTCCAGCGCGCGCCGTCCCGCACCAACTCCCGTACGGCGGCGACGAACCGGTCCACGTGCTCGTCCGGCGTCCCGGCGCCGAAGCTGACGCGGATCGCGTTCAGCGACCGTTCCCCGGGCGCCGCCTCGGGCGCTCCGCACTCGCCGGGGGTGTCGCCCTCCTGCCCGAGGAGGGTACGCAGCAGCGGGTGGGCGCAGAAGAGGCCGTCGCGGACGCCGATCCCGTACTCGGCGGAGAGCGCCGCCGCGAAGTGCGAGCTGTTCCAGCCGTCGACGACGAAGGAGGCCACGCCGACCCGGTCGGCGTCCTCCCCGAAGAGGGAGAGCACCTTCACCTCGGGGACGTCGGCCAGGCCGGTACGGAGCCGGCCCAGCAGCTCCTCCTCGCGGGCGACGAGGCGGTCGAACCCGGCCTCGGTCAGCGCCCGGCAGGCGGACGCGACGGCGTACGCGCCGATCACGTTGGGCGAGCCCGCCTCGTGCCGGGCCTCGTTGTGCTGCCACTCCACCTCTACGGTGCCGTCCGCGCTGCGGGTCACGCGGCGGCTCGCGCCGCCACCCGCCAGATACGGCTCCGCAGCGCGCAGCCAGTCGGCGCGGCCGGCCAGGACGCCCGCGCCGAAGGGCGCGTACAGCTTGTGCCCGGAGAACGCCACCCAGTCCGCCTCCAGTTCCGTCAGGCTGACGGGGCGGTGCGGGGCGAGCTGCGCCGCGTCCAGTACCAGCCGCGCGCCGTGCCGGTGCGCCGCGCGGGCCAGCTCGCGCACCGGCCACACCTCGCCGGTGACGTTCGAGGCACCCGTCACGCAGACCAGCTTCGGCCCGGCGGGCGCCGCGTGCAGCGCCGACTCCAGTGTGGCGACGGCCTGTTCGGGCGAGCGGGGCGCGTCCAGATACGTCACGTCGTGCGCCCGCCACGGGAGGAGGGAGGCGTGGTGCTCGGTCTCGAACACGAACACCCTGGTGCCGTTGGGAAGTGCCGCCGCAAGGAGGTTGAGGGAGTCGGTTGTCGCCCGGGTGAAGACGACCTGGTCGCCCTCGCGGCAGCCGAGGAACTCGGCGACGGTCTGCCTGCTCTGCTCGAACAGTTCCGTCGACAACTGGGAGAGATAGCCGGCGCCGCGGTGCACGCTGCCGTAGTACGGCGCGTACGCCGCCACGTCGTCCCATACACGCTGTAGCGCGGGGGCGCTCGCCGCGTAGTCCAGCGCCGCGTACGGCGTTTCGCCGCCGGTGACGAGCGGCACCTGGACGTCGCGGCCCAACACGGGGAGGGGCTCGCCGCTGCGAGAGGGGGTGCCGGCGGGGGTACAAGAGGGGGCAAAGGTGGTGGCGGAAGACATGGCAGTACTCCGGGCAAGGTGAAGGAAGTGAGTTGCGCGGGAATCACGGCATGGTGATGCCGTGTGCTGTCGCCTGACGGCGGAACAGTGGGAGGGCCGGGGCGCGTTGAAAAGTGCCGCCCGCCGGCCCTAGCGCATTCGCTTGCTCACAGAAGGCTCCCTCGTAGACCAGGACCCCTGGCGGAGAGGGATCCGCGCTTGCCGTAGACCTTGCTGTCCTACGGCCTGGTCATCACCCGGGGCACCCCGCCACGGACGGAGGGTTGCCGGACAGCGGGCCGGGGCCTTTGTCGCTGTCGCTCGTGACCTGCGAGGGAGTATGCCATACGCTCCGCGGGCCCACCATTGGGGCGTCCGCCATGTGGACCGCCGTCGCTTGTGGGGGCACCCCCGTGAGGGCCGTCGCTTGTGGGGGCACGCCTCGTTTCGTTTTCGGCTGCCTGCCGGTGCTTGTGGGGGCACGCCCCCCTTGTTTTTCGGCTGCCGCCGACAGGTCGTGTCGGGGGGCTCCGCCCCCCAACGGCCCCCCGCCAGGTGGGCTTCGCCCCCCTAGAACCCCCCTTCCGCAAGACCTTGATCTATTGACGTGAGGGATCTCCGCCAGCAGTTGCTGCCTTTTGTCTGCACGTGGCGCCCATATCTGGGGTGGGTGAGAGCGCCCATGCTCCAACCTCAGACGGAGCTTGGGGGCGGAGCCCCCAACAAAGGGAGGGGGCCCAGGGTTGGGCCCTCAGCTCACGGCAGCGGCAAGCCGGGAGTGCACCCTCCCGGCGAGGGTGGCGGTCACGCGGGGGTGGGCTCCCAGGGGCGGGGCGACGACGTCGGCGCCGGCGGCGCGGAGCCGGTCGGCGAACAGGCCGGGCGCCAACAACCAGGTGGCGACGGCAACACGCGCGGCCCCAGAACTCCGCAGACGAGCCACTTCCTCCGCGACAGCGGGCTCCGCGGTGGCGGCCCAGGCAACGGGAACGGGCCCCCGCAGAAGGCGGCCGAGTCGCCGCGCCATGGCGTGGGCCTCGGCGCGGGCCCCCGCGTCGGAGGACCCGGCGGCGGCCAGCACGACGGCATCCCCCTCCCGTACGCCCGCCTCGGCGAGCCGGTCGACGAGCGCTGCCAGCAGCGCGGGATCGGCCCCCAGGGCGGGGGTCATGGTCACGTCCGCGGTACGCCCCGCGGCAGCGACCTGCGCAGGTATGTCGGCCCGCACGTGGTAGCCGGAGGCGAGGAAGGCGGGGACGAGGGTGACGGGGCCGGGCAGCCGGGCGAGGGCGTCCGCGACGGTCGGCCCCCGTACGTCCGCGTAAGCGACGGTGACCGGCTGCCCCAGCCGCGCTGCGACCCCGTCGGCCAGCTCCCGCACGGTGCGCGCACCGGCGAGGTGCCGGGTGCCGTGCGCGACGAGCAGCACCGTCATGCGTCGGACTCGCAGACCGATGAGACCGAGGCTGGGTCGAGGGCGATGCGATAGCCGCGCTTGGTGACGGTCTGCACGACGGCGGAGACCCCCAGTGAGGTCCGTAGCCGGGCGACGGCGGCTTCGACGGCGTGCTCGTCGGTGCCGCCGCCGGGCAGGTACGGCAGCAGGTCGGCGCAGGACATCACCTGGCCCGGGTGGCGGGCCAGGGCCCGCAGGATGGCCATGGGGCCGGGGCTGACGGGCCGCAGCTCGCCGTCGAGCAGCGCCGCGGTGCCGCGTACCTCCAGCATGTGCCCGGCGGCGGGCAGCATGGGCGCGGTGGCGGGCAGCCGTTCGCACAGCAGCCGGACGAGGGCGCCGACCCGGAACCGCTCCGGCCAGTAGGCGGGGATGTCCCGGGCCAGCAGCGGCGCGGCCGTGACGGGGCCGACGCAGGCGACCTGGGTGCGGCCGCGCAGCGCCTGGGTCAGTTCCTCGGTGAGGCCGCCTTCCTCGGCGCGGGCGTAGAGCCCGGCGGCGGCCAGGGCGCTGGTGAAGGTGAGGGCGTCCACGCCGCCGCCCAGTACGGCGTCGATGAGCCGGTCGAGAGGGCCGGGGTCGACCGGGCCCGTCCACCGGTAGACGGGCACCGGTACCACCTCGGAACCGGCGCCGCGCAGCGCGTCGATGAAGTCCCGCAGCGGTTCGCCGTGCAGCTGGACGGCGATCCGCAGCCCGTCCAGGTCGTCGCGGGCCAGCAGGCGTTCGAGAACCTCGGTGGAGGACTCCGAGGCCGGGGACCAGGCTTCCCGCAGGCCCGCGGCACGGAGCGCGCCGCACGCCTTGGGACCGCGGGCCAGCAGTTCGCCGACCGCGAGGGCACCGCGCAGGGCCTCGCCCTCGCCCCAGCCGTCCGCGGCCTCCATCCAGCCGCGGAAGCCGATGCCGGTGGTGGCGACGGTCACATCCGGCGGGCGGGCCACCAGCTCCTTGGTGGCGTCCCGCAGTTCGACGTCGTCCGCGAGCGGGACGATGCGCAGGGCGGGCGCGTGGACGACCTCGGCGCCGCGCCGCTCCAGCAGCGCGCCCAGCTCCTCGGCCCGGCGCGCTGCAGTGACCGCGACGGTGAACCCCGCCAGCGGGGGAACGGATCCCGTACGGCTCCGCGACGGGTCAGGTGCCGACACCGCGTCTCCTCTCAGTCCTTACGTGGGGGCTGCGTGCTGTTCATCGTCCCCCGACCAGCGTTTCCACCGTGTTTCGCGGGGCCGAGACCTCGATCACTCGGCCGGTCAGCCGCACTTCGTGGACGGGGAGCCGGACGGCCTCGTCGTCCAGGCAGCGGCCGGTCGACAGCTCGAAGGTCTCCTTGCCCAGCGGCCCGGTGACGACGGGGACACCGTTCCGGTCGCCGACGATGCCGTGGCAGATGACGGGTGCCCCGCTGAAGGGGTCCAGATTCCCGACGGCGTAGATCTCGCCGGTGTGCAGCCGGAAGAGGGCGACCGCGCTGCCGTCCGGCAGCAGTGCCGCGCGGCCCTGCTCGACGGGGAGGACGTCCAGCGGGCAGACGGCGGCCCAGTCGGTCGTGGGGCTGGTGGTCATGGCGGTCATGGCAGTCACCTTTCGGCTCGCAGGGACGGATGTCTTCATCGGGCGCTCGCGCCCTCGGCGGCGGGCATCTTCGGCATGCCGAGGGCCACCGGGCCGGGCACCGGGACCGGCTGCTCCCGCTCGACGGCGAAGGAGATCGCCGGGTCGGGGGTCTCGGGGGCGTTGACGAAGGAGGTGAAGCGGGCCAGCTTCTCGGGGTCCTCCAGGACGCCGCGCCACTCGTCGTGGTAGTCGGCGACGTGCCGTTCCATGGCGGCGTCGAGTTCGTCGCAGATGCCGAGCGAGTCGTCCATGATCACGGCCCGCAGGTGGTCGAGGCCGCCTTCGAGGGCTTCGAGCCAGGCGGCGGTGCGCTGGAGGCGGTCGGCGGTGCGGATGTAGAACATCAGGAAGCGGTCGATGGTGCGGACGAGGGTGTCATGGTCCAGGTCGGCCGCGAGGAGTTCGGCATGGCGGGGGGTGAAGCCGCCGTTGCCGCCGACGTAGAGGTTCCAGCCCTGCTCGGTGGCGATGATGCCGAAGTCCTTGCTGCGGGCCTCCGCACACTCGCGGGCGCAGCCGGAGACGCCCGCCTTGAGCTTGTGCGGGGCGCGCAGCCCCCGGTAGCGCAGCTCCAGTTCGATGGCGAGGCCGACCGAGTCCTGGACGCCGTAGCGGCACCAGGTGGAGCCCACGCAGGACTTCACCGTACGGACGGCCTTGCCGTAGGCGTGCCCGGACTCGAAGCCGGCGTCGGTGAGCCGGCGCCAGATGGCGGGGAGCTGTTCGAGGCGGGCGCCGAACAGATCGATGCGCTGCCCGCCGGTGATCTTGGTGTAGAGGCCGAAGTCGCGGGCCACCTCGCCGAGCACGATGAGGCGGGCCGGGGTGATCTCGCCGCCGGGGACGCGGGGCACGACGGAGTAGGTGCCGTTGCGCTGCATATTGGCCAGGTAGCGGTCGTTGGTGTCCTGGAGGCCGCCGCGTTCGCCGTCCAGGATGTGGGTGCCGCTGTCGCGGGAGGCGAGGATCGCGGCGACGGCGGGCTTGCACACGTCGCAGCCGCGCCCGCGCCCGTGCTCGGCCACCAGCTGCGAGAAGGTGGTGATGCCGGTGGCTGCGACGATCTCGAACAGCTCGGCCCGCGAGTGGTCGAAGTGCTCGCACAGCGCCTTGGACTGCTCGACGCCCGCTGCTTCGAGGATCTGCTTGAGCGCGGGTACGCAGGAGCCGCAGCCGGTACCGGCCTTGGTGCAGGACTTGAGTGCGGGGACGTCGGCGCAGCCCTGTTCGGCGATGGCCTCGGTCAGCGCGCCCTTGGTGACGGCGTGGCAGCTGCAGATCTGCGCGCTGTCCGGCAGCCCGGCCACCCCTCCCCCGGCTGCCGCGCCGCCCGCGGACTCGGGGGCCAGCAGCGTCGCCGGGTCGGCGGGCAGCGTGCTGCCGACCAGCGGGCGCAGCAGCGGGTAGCCGGAGGTGTCGCCGACGAGGATGCCGCCGAGCAGCGTCTTGGCGTCGTCGGAGACGACCAGCTTGCCGTAGGTGGCGGCGACCGGGTCGTTGAGGACGACCTCCAGCGCGCCCGGCGTGGTGGCGTGCGCGTCGCCGAACGAGGCGACGCCGACGCCGAGCAGTTTGAGCTGGGTCGCGGTGTCCGCGCCGGGGAAGCCGGCCTCGCCGCCCAGCAGCCGGTCGGCGACCGTCTCGGCCATGGCGTACCCGGGTGCGACCAGGCCGAGGGTCCGCCCCTCGATACAGGCGACCTCGCCGACGGCCCACACCCGCGGGTCCGTCACCGACCGGCAGCTCTCGTCCACGACGATGCCGCCGCGCTCCCCCACCTCCAGCCCGGCCTCCCGGGCGAGTTCGTCGCGGGGCCTCACGCCTGCGGCGAAGACCACCACATCGGTCTCCAGGAAGGTGCCGTCGGTCAGCTCCACGCCGCTCGCCGCGCCGGTCTCCGGGTCGGTGACGACCTGCTTGGTGCCGGTTCCGGTGTGCAGGGCCACGCCCAGCTCGCCCACCATGCGGCCGAGCAGCGCGCCGCCGCCCTCGTCGAGCTGGACGGCCATCAGATGCGGGGCCATCTCCACGACGTGGGTGGTCAGCCCCAGCAGCCGCAGCGCGTTGGCGGCCTCCAGACCGAGCAGTCCGCCGCCGACGACGACACCCCGACCGGTGGCCGACTTCTCGGCTGCCGCGCGGATGGCGTCGATGTCGTCCAGGGTGCGGTAGACGAGGCAGCCGGGGGACGTGGAGCCGGGCAGCGGCGGCACGAACGGCCGTGAGCCGGTGGCCAGTACGAGCGCGTCGTACGGCACCCTCTCGCCGGACGCGGTCAGTACGGCGTTCGCGTCGCGGTCGATCTCGGACGCCGGGTCGCCCAGCCGCAGGTCGATCCGCTCGGAGTCGTGCTCGGGCAGCCGCAGGGCGCTCTCGTCGGCACCGTCGAAGCAGGAGGAGAGGGCCACCCGGTCGTAGGCGGGACGCTGCTCCTCGGCGAGCACGGTGATCTCCCACTGCCGGTCCGCGTCACGGGAGTCGAGGGCTTCGACCAGCCGGTGGCCGACCATGCCGTGGCCGACGACGACGAGCTTGCGCGGGGCTTCAGGGTGCGAGTTGGTCATGGGGTTCACCTCGGGGCGGTCGTGGCAGGGGTGTCACGGCTGGAGAGCGGGTCGGTCTCGGCGAGCCATGCGGCGAGCTTCTCGACGGCGCCGCGGCAGCCGCCGCAGCCCGTGGTGGCGCGGGTGGAGTCGGCCAGTTCGCGGGCCGACCGGGCGCCGTCGTACCAGGCCGAGCGCAGGGCGCCCTTGGTGACGCTGTTGCAGCGGCACACCATCGCGTGGTCGGGCAGCGCCTCGCCGGTCTCGCCCGCCGTCTCGGGCGGCAGTGCCCGGCCGAGCATGAGGGCGAGCCGGTCGGAGGGGGCCGGGGCGCCCTTGTCGTAGAGCTGGACGAGACCGGCGGCGGCGTCGGGCACCCCGAGCAGGATGGCGCCGGTGACCCGGTCGCCGTGCAGCACGAGCTTGGCGTACCGCTCCCGAGACGGGTCCTCCAGCCGCAGGACCTCGGGGCCGCCGTCGTCCGCGAAGTCTCCCTGGGCTGGGCCGCCACCGGCCGGGGCGTGCCCCGCGAAACCGTCGTCGGCCACGAACGGGTCGCCCAGGCAGGCCAGTTCGATACCGGCCGCCTTCAGCCGGGTCACCCGCGGGCTGCCGAGGTAGCGCGCGTACGGGTCCTCGCCGGTCAGCCGGTCGGCGAGGACGGCCGCCTGTTCCCAGCCGGGCTGGATGAGCCCGGGTTCGGCGTCGGCGCAGTCGCCGAGCGCATAGATGTCCGGGTCGGAGGTGGTGAGGGTGTCGTCGACCGTGATCCCGGCCGGGCCCACGTCCAGCCCGCACTGCTCGGCGAGCCCGGTCTCGGGCCGCGCACCCGTGCACAGCAGCAGCCCGGCGGCGTTCAGCACGCTGCCGTCGTCCAGGTGCAGGCCCTTGCCGGGCTCCCAGCGCACCGCCATCACACCCAGCCGCTGCTCGATGCCGGTACGGCGCAGCGCCCGGCCCAGCACCCGCCCGGCGGGCGCGTCCAGCTGCCGGTCCATCACATGCGGCGCCGGGTGTACGACGGTCACGGCGACACCGCGGGCCACCAGCGCGCGGGCTGCTTCCAGCCCGAGCACGCCGCCGCCGAGCACGGCGATCCGGGCGCCGACAGCGCGGGCCCGGTCGGCGAGGCGGCGCAGCCTGCGCGCGTCCGCGAGCGTACGCAGCGCGGTGACGCCGCGCGCCAGTGTGCCGCTCCCCTCGTCCGTGTCGTCGCGCAGCCCGGGCAGCG
The DNA here is from genome assembly GCF_052246355.1 of Streptomyces sp. 3N207. NCBI lineage: Bacteria > Bacillati > Actinomycetota > Actinomycetes > Kitasatosporales > Streptomycetaceae > Streptomyces > Streptomyces sp. 3N207. The sequence continues at coordinate 117,673 of NZ_JBQQBV010000010.1, forward strand.
GGGGTACGGCGGTGGCGGCGCCGGTGGCCAGTACGAGCCTGTCGTACGGGAGTTGCCGTCCGTCGGCGGTGCTGACGGTGCGGGCCGCGCGGTCGATGCCGGTGACGGTGGTGCCGGTCGCCAGCGGGCTCTCGCCGGGCGCTTCCGGTGCCAGATCGGCCTCCGTCAGCGAGCCGGACAGCAGCCCGGGCAGCAGCACCCGGTTGTAGCCGCCGACCGGTTCGGCGCCCAGCACGGTCATCCGCACCCGCCTGCTGCGCGGGTCGCGCCGCAGCGTCTCCTCCTGCAGCCGCGCGCCGACCATTCCGTTGCCGACGACCACGACGTTCAGTGCCCGGTTCACGCTGCCTCCCTCCGGCCGGCGGCGCCGCCCCCGTCGGCGCGCTCCAGCCGTACGGCGCTCAGCTTGAACTCCGGCATCCGGCTCACCGGGTCGAGCGCGGGGTTGGTGAGCGCGTTGGCGGCCCCGTCGCCCGGGAAGTGGAAGGGCAGGAAGACGGTGTCGGGGCGCAGGCTCGGCACGCAGCGGGTACGCGCGAGGACGGCCCCGCGCCGGGAGACGATCCGCGCGGTGTCCCCGTCGGCGAGCCCGGCGCGGCGGGCCGTGTCCGGGTGCACCTCCACGTACGGCTCCGGTGCGGAGGCCAGCAGTTCGGGCACCCGGCGGGTCTGCGCGCCGGACTGGTAGTGCTGCAACTGCCGCCCGGTGGTGGCGTACAGCGGGTGCTCGGCGTCGGGCAGCTCGGCCGCGTCCCGGTGCTCGACGGGCAGAAAGCGGGCCCGGCCGTCGGGGTGCGCGAACCGGTCGAGGAAGAGCCGCGGCGTGCCGACGGTGTCCGTGCCGCCGTCCCCGCCTTCGCGTACGGGCCAGTACACGGCCTCGCCCGCGTCCAGCAGTTCCGGTGCGGCGCCCGCGTAGTCGGCGGTGCCGCCGGCCGAGGCGCGGCGCAGTTCGTCGAAGACCGGCGCCGGGTCGGCGGGGAACTCCTGCTCGGCGCGGCCCAGCCGCACGGCGAGCCCGTGCAGCACCTCCAGGTCCGTCCGTACGCCCGGCGGCGGGGACTGGGCCGCGCGGCGCCGCAGCACCCGGCCCTCCAGATTGGTCATGGTGCCGGACTCCTCGGCCCACATGGTCACCGGCAGCACCACGTCGGCCAGTTCGGCCGTCTCCGAGCGGAGGAAGTCGGCGACAACGAGGAAGTCCAGCGCCCGCAGCCGCTCGACGGCGCGGCGTGCCCGGGGCGCGGAGACGGCCGGGTTGGAGCCCATCACCAGCAGCGCCGCGGGGCCGTCCGGTGTGCCGAGCGCGTCCAGCAGCTCCCAGGCGCTGCGTCCGGCACCCGGCAGCGACTCGGCCGCAACTCCCCAGATACTGGCGATGTGTTCGCGGGCCGCGGGGTCCTCGATGTGCCGGTAGCCGGGCAGCTGGTCGGCCTTCTGGCCGTGTTCCCGGCCGCCTTGCCCGTTGCCCTGCCCGGTCAGGCAGCCGTACCCGGAGCCGGGGGTGCCGGGCAGGCCCAGCGCGAGGGCGAGGTCGATCCAGGCGGAGACGGTGTCGACGCCCTTGCTGTGCTGCTCGGCGCCGCGCCCGGTGAGGATGTGGGCGCGCCGGGCGCGGGCCAGCGTGCCGGCGGCGCGGCGCAGATCGGCCGCTGCCACCCCGGTCAGCCGTTCCGTCCGCTCCGGCCACCAGCGCGCGGCGCACTGCCGCACGTCCTCCCACCCCACGGTGCGCTCCCGGCGGTAGGCGGTGCGCTGCGGCGTGTCCAGGTAGCCCTCCACCAGCGCGACATGGAGCAGCCCGAGCGCCAGCGCGAGGTCCGTGCCGGGAGCAGGCTGGAGGTGGATGCCGCCACCGTCCAGCGCGGCCTGCGCGGTCGCCGTACGGCGCGGGTCGACGACGATCAGCCGTGCGGGGTCGAAGTGGCCCATCAGCGGCGGCATCGTCTCGGCGGGATTGGCGCCGACCAGCACCACGGCCTCGGAGTCGTCCAGGTCGGTGACGGGGAACGGCAGCCCCCGGTCGAGCCCGAACGCCTTGTTCCCGGCCGCCGCGGCCGACGACATGCAGAACCGTCCGTTGTAGTCGATCTGCGAGGTGCCGAGCGCGACCCGGGCGAACTTGCCGAGCGTGTACGCCTTCTCGTTCGTCAGCCCGCCGCTGCCGAAGACGGCAACGGAGTCCGCGCCATGCGTCTCGCGCAGCGCCGCGAAGCGCCGGGCCACCAGGCCGAGTGCCTCGTCCCAGCCCGCCTCGCGGAGCGGAGCGCCCTTGGCGTCCCGTACGAGGGGGGTGGTCAGCCGCTCCGGCGAGTCCAGCAGATGTGCGGAGGTCCAGCCCTTCTGGCACAGACCGCCCCGGTTGGTGGGGAAGTCCCGCGGGGTGACGGTCAGCCCGGCCGGTGCGGGCCCTGAGCCGGTCTCGGGGGTCAGCGTCATGGCGCACTGGAGGGCGCAGTACGGACAGTGGGTCGGGGTGCCGGTCCCGCTGCCGGTCGTGGTGCCGGTCGCGGTCCCGGGGGCGGCGGCGGCCGTGGTCACGTCAGGCCCCCCGCTCGGCGCCTGCGGGCTCCGGCTGCCGCGTACCGACCGCCCGGTCGGCGCGCTCCGCCGCGGGCCGCCGCACGTATCCGACCAGGGTCACCACCAGGCACAGCAGATAGAAGGCGAGGAACGCGCCGATGGCCGCGTCCGCGCCGCCCGTCGACTGGTACGACTGGCGGAAGGCGAGGTTGATGGCCACGCCGCCCAGCGCACCCACCGCGCCGGAGATGGCGATGACGGCACCGGAGATCCGGCGCCCCCGGGCGCGGGCCTCGGCCGGGTCGGCGCCCGCCTCCACCGCGCTCTCGGCGCGCGCCGCGTAGATGGCGGGGATCATCTTGTAGGTCGACCCGTTGCCCAGCCCGGTCAGTACGAACACCACCGTGAAGACGGCGACGTATGCGGCGAACGAACCGGCGGCCGAGGCGATCAGCACACCACCGGCGCCGACCGCCAGCGCGAGGAACGTCCACGCGGTGACCCGCGCCCCGCCGAACCGGTCGGCCAGCCGACCGCCCAGCGGCCGGGAGAGCGAGCCCAGCAGCGGCCCGAGGAAGGTGAGCGCCGCGGCCTGCGCGGGGGTCTTGCCGAACTCGTTCTGCAGCACCAGCCCGAAGGCGAAGCCGAACCCGATGAAGGAGCCGAACGTCCCGATGTACAGCAGCGAGATGGTCCAGCAGTGGCGGTCCCGCGCAGCACTCCGGTAGGCGCCGTAGTCGGTCCGGTTGGTGGCCAGGTTGTCCATGCCCCGGCGCGCCAGCAGCGCGGCCAGCAGCAGCGCCGGTACGAACAGCAGCGGCAGGATCTCCGGGTGCGCGACCCCGGCGGTGGCCAGCACCCCCAGCCCGAGTATCTGCACCATGGCGACCCCGAGGTTGCCGCCACCGGCGTTCAGCCCGAGCGCCCAGCCCTTCTCACGCTCGGGGAAGAACTGGTTGATGTTGACCATGGAGGAGGCGAAGTTGCCCCCTCCCAGACCGGCGACGGCGGCGCACAGCAACAGCACCCACAGGGGCGTCTCCGGGCGCTGCACCAGCACGGTCGCCAGCAGAACCGGTATCAGCAGCACCAGCGCGGAGCACACCGTCCACGTACGCCCGCCGAACCGGGTGACGGCGAACCCGTACGGCAGCCGCAGCAGAGCGCCGATCAGGGAGACCACCGAGACCAGCAGAAACTTGTCGTCCGGGGTCAGCGAGAAGCCCGCCTCGGGGGTCATGAACAGCACCAGCACCGACCACAGGCTCCATACCGCGAACCCGATGTGCTCGGCGAACACGGACAACCACAGGTTCCGTCGCGCCGTGCGCCGCCCCTCGCGTTCCCAGAACCCCTGGTCCTCGGGCTCCCATCGAGTGATCCACCGTGCCCTCACGTCGTCTCCTGTCCGCTGGAAGGAAGACCGACGCTAGAAGCCCGCTGTTTCGACCTGCGTGTCCTCCCGTAACACGCAGGAAAGGGACTGCTCACTTCATCGCAGGCTGCGATGTGAGAACCACGGCCCGCTCACGGAGCGCAGCCGGCCCCGCGGCGACGGCGGCCCGGCGCTCGCCACCCCGCCGCACCACGGTCAGCACCCGCCGGAACGGCGGCGGACTTCCCTGCACGGGCACCCGGACGACCTGCGGATATCCGGCGGTCGACATCAGCCGCGGCACCAGACACACCCCCAGTCCGTACCCGATCATCGCCAGCACGGCAGGCCACTCGTCGGAGTGGTGCACCCGGCGCGGTGCGAAGCCCGAGGCGGCGCACAGCGCCTGGATGAGGCGGTCCTGGTAGTGGTGCGGAGTGATCCAGTCCTCCCCCGCGGCGGCGGCCAGATCGACCGGTCCCCGCCCGGCCAGCGGATGCCCGAGCGGGACGACGAGGTCCAGAAAGTCGTCCATGAGCGGACGCTGTGCGAAGCGGGGGTCGTCGACGGTGGGGCTGTCGGGGTGCGGAGTCAGTACGGCGATGTCCGCCTGATCCGCCAGCAGCCGCTGGTAGCTGCGCTGGGTGTCGGACTCGTGGATATGGACGCGGAGGGGCGGCCGTGCGCGCAGCAGTTCGCAGGCCGTGGGGGCCAGGAGCGAGGCAATGGTGGTGGTGAACCCCTCCACGCGCAGCGTCCGCAGCCCCTCCCCGCCGTGTTCGGCCAGGTCGGCGCGGGCCTGTTCCCACGTGCAGTACGTCCGCGTGCCGCAGCAGCACCCTCCCGGCGGAGGTCAGCCGCAGAGTCCGCCCGTCCTGGCGCAGCAGTTCGGCATCGGCCTGCTGAGCGAGCTGCCGCAGCTGCTGGGAGACGGCCGAGGGGGACAGATGGAGGGCCCGCGCCGCGGCGGTCACGGTGCCCTCGGAGTGGAGGACCCGCAGGGTGTGCAGGAGCCGTAGGTCGATCATGCACCAATTCAAAACGATCGCGTGCACAAAGATGCGATGGACCTGCATGCTGACCGGGGGTAACGCTGTCCGCATGGACAACCTCCGCAACCCTGGCGACGGGCGGTGCGCAACCTGCAGCTGGCCGCTGCACGACCCGTACGAGACCGTCTCCCGCCACCCGGTCACCGAGGGAACCGTCGTCTACTCCCGATGCGCCTGCGGCACCCTTCGTGTCTGGCTCCAGCGGCCCGGGGACACCGACCGGCTGCTCGTCGGCGCCCGCCACACCCTCAGGAACGGCACACGGGCCGGCTCCGATGGCCTCGGAGACTGAACCGGCCCCCTCCTCGGCCGGACCACGGCCGCGCACCCCGGCAGTCCCCGCGCCGCTGCTCGTCCTCGGCAGCGTCGTCAGCGTCCAGACGGGACAGGCCCTGGGCAAGGGCCTGTTCGACGCGGCGGGCGGCCCGCTCGCCGTGGTGGCGCTGCGCCTCGGCCCGGCAGCCCTGATCCTGCTGGCGCTGTGACGCCCCCGGCCGCCCACCGACCGCCGCACTCTGCTGCTCGTCGTGGCCTTCGGCACGGCCATCGCCGGGATGAACCTCTCCTGCCTCGCCATGGCGCATCTGCCGTTCGGCGTCGCCATGACGATCCAGCTCGCGGGCCCGCTCGCCGTCTCCCTGCTGATGTCGCGCCGCTGGACCGACGCGGCCAGCGGCCTGCTGGCGGCAGCCGGTATCGCGCTGTTCGCGCTGCCGGGCACGGGAGGGCAACCGCTCTCCCCCGCCGGGCTGGCCTGGGCGGTGGCCTCCGCGCTCTCCATGGGGGCCTACCTCCTCCTCAGCAGACGGGCCGGCGCGCGGATGGCAGGCGGCGGCCCGCTGGCCCTCGCCGTGTGCTGGGCCGCCGTGCTGACCCTGCCGTTCGGGCTGGCCCAGGCCGGAGCGCGGGTCGACGAGCCCCATGTCCTGCTCGCCGGACTCGGCGTCGCCCTGCTGTCGGCCGCAGCCCCCTACTCCCTCGAACTCGCCGCACTGCGCCGCCTCCCCGCCCGCGTGGTGGGCGTCCTCCAGTCCCTGGAGCCGGTCGCCGCGGGCTGCGCCGGACTCGTCCTGCTGGGCGAGCATCTGAGCGCGGCCCAGTGGCTGGCGGTCGGCTGCATCACCGCGGCGTCGAGCGGTACGGTCCTCGGCCACTGGGCCGGTGGACAAGGAATTCCGCTTCGCCAAACCGGAGACCAACGGCGAGTAGACGCGGCCACCGCCGGGCTACCGACGGCTATGGCATGCACGCGTGATGGCAAGGAACCGCATCCACCTGTCGACCAGCTCAATTCCATCGAATCCACCCTCGATCTGATCAACAGCTCATGAGCCGCTGGGGTCCAGCCCGAAGGCAGGGCCCCAGCAATCCGCGTGAAGGCGCACCAATGAGGGCGGGCACTCGCTGCTTGCCCTGGAACGCACGGCGTATCGTCGACAGGATGATGGATCTGTTTGGACGCGGCAGACGGCGAAGGGCCGCCGCGGCGCAGTGGGAAGCGCTCCGCGACGCGGCCGTCCGGCAAGCCGGTCAGAATGTCCACATCGCCTGGGTCGAGTCCATCTACCAACGGGCGAGGGCGGGTGACAAGGCCTGGATCATCTGGCAGAGGACCGGCGTGCGGCAAGACACGTGGTTTCACGGACGCGCACCATGCCCTGCCGGTACGTACGTCCTGCTGGGCGGCTCGGTGGGATTCGGGCCTCACAACAACAACCCTCGGGTGCTCTACGTCAGCCCAAGTGCCGTTCGCGGTACCGCTTCCGCCAAAGCGCTCAAGGAATGGCAGCGGCAGGCCGACCGCGGCTGACTCAAGGGAGCCACCGGCGGGCCTGCTCACGGCTGATGCGCGCCGCGTCGACGTGCCACAGACGCTTCTTGTTGTCCCATCGCGCGCGGAGCTGTTGCTTCGCCTCATCCTTCTCGCCATAAGGAACCTGGAGATAGAGCCGACCATCCACGACATCGCCGGGCGAAACGCTGTTGGGTGACGGCGTTGGCGACTTGGCCGCTCCACGCACATGCCCGCTGCCACTGTCACTGTCGCTGCCCACCGCTGTGCGCGGATTCCACGCGGCACGCTCCTTGCGGGCGCGTTCGATGACTCGGCTGACCCGTTCACACGACGCAGGGTCCGTGAACCGCATCATCAGGTCCGTCGGCCCATTGTTCGCCAGGAGGTTGAGCGAGCCGTGCCACAACACCTCGCCGTCGAGGATGAGGACCTTCTCGTGCATGCGCTCCCGGAAGTCCACCTCGCAGCCGACCGACAGAAGTTCGTCGATACGCTGCTGGTGGCGCTGGGCAGCGGCTTCGTCACGCTGTTCCTCAGCGGCTCGGGTGTGGACGACGACCTTGACACCGTCGGCAACGCGCCCACCCAGCAGGACAGACCATCTGCGGACCGGTCGCGGGTCGAGGAACGGGCAGTAGAGCTCGATGCTCGTGACCGCTCGCGCGATGTCCCACTCCACCGCCGCGTAGACCTCATCCGCTGGAAAGAACGCGGGCCTCGCCAGCTCCTCCTCGGAGAGTGTCGAAAGCTGGGCCGCGTCTCTCGTGGGCACAAGCTGATCGGCGGAGATCAGCTGCGCCTGGCCTTCCAGGTGGTCGAGCATGACCCGAGCCTCGCTGTGCGGGGCGAGATGCTTTCGCAGATGATCGAGGTCAGCCACCACGATCAGATGGTCCTGGGCCCGGCTGAGGGCGACATTGAGCAGCCGACACGTATGGGACGACAGGCCCGTCCCCTGGTAGAAGAAGCCGGGGTTCTTGCCCGCGCCGACCGCGGTGTCGAACACGACAATCGGGCGCTGGCTTCCCTGGAACCGGTGAATGGTGTCGACAAGGCCCTCGTACTCTTCGCCGAATCGGTACTTGAGACTGCCCTTCAGGGCCTGTACCTGCGCCTTGTAGGGAGCGATGACCCCCAATCGGTCGGTCGCACGCTCGCCCGTCTCGACGCCCTCCCACTTCCGGCCCGGGAGGACGCCTTCGTACTGGAGCCCGCGGACCAGTTCGTGGACGACTGCCTCGTTCACCGTGTTGGCCTTGTGGTCGGGCCCTGGGATGCGCTGCTTGGAGGTGTCGATGAGGATGACCGGCGCGTCGACCAGTGGGTTGAAGGGGATCCGGCTGTGGCGGTCGCGGCCAGTGGAGAGCGGCGCGTCGGGGTAGGCGACGACGTTCACGACGTCGCAGATCGGCTCGCGCATCCGGTACTGCGTGTCCAGCGCGACGAGTCGGGGGTCCTGGCGTACCGATCCGGACTCACTGACGAGGCCGGCCGCGTGGAAGGCGTCGCGGGACGCCCACTGCCGGGAGTGTGCACGCTCCCGCTCCGTCGCCTTCTTGTCACCTTCGCCCTTGGTCACAGCGGGGAGCTGCCGGAAGTCTCCAGCGACGACGACGCGCTTCCCGGCGAGTCCTGCGGCAAGCCAGGCTGACGGCAGATCGACCATCCCCGCCTCGTCCATGACGACGACATCCACCCGGTCCAGCAACTGCCGCGACTGGACAGCCTTGGCGACAGTGGCACCCATCACCCGACACCGGGAACGCACGGTGTCGTGGATCTTCCTGCGCTGTTGATCGAGGTCGTCGATCTGTTTCTGCAGGGCTTCGGCTTGCTGTGCCAGTACCTGGCGTGTCGCGACGCCGACGAGTCTGGCTCGGGCGGCGGCGAGGCGCCCGGTCAGCTCGCTGATGTTCGCCGCGGCCTCCCTCGCATCCCGTTCCACATCTGCGGCCTGCTTCCGCGCACCATGAGCAGCCGCCTCGGCCTGCGCGAGCTCACCGCTCAAGGTGGCGAGCTGGGCTTCCTTTCGTTTCGCGAACAACCCGCCCGGGGTACCCAATTCACTGATCTTGAGGCGGAGCCTCGCCACATCGGCTTCGGCTCGCAGCCCGTCCTTCTCAGCGGCCTCCTTCGATGTCGTCGCCGCGGAGCGAGCCGTACTGGCAGAGGCAAGCGCCTGTTCCAGCGATGCGAAATCGTCGTGCAAGGCGATGGCCGAGCGGGCGTTCTTCAACGCCTCCGTCGCGCGGGTGAGGTTTTCGTCGAGCTGAGCGGAGACCCGAGCGGCGATCCGGCCGGGGTCGACGAATTCGCCGTATCGGTCACGCAGGGACGGCACTTCGATATCCCCGGCACGTTGAACGAGTCCCTCAGCGAAGCGGTCTTCCGTCTTGAGGAGATCGCACACCCGCTCCAACGCCTGGTCGACGGCGACCTTCGTCGGCGCGAGGAACAAGATGTTGTGCCCTTGCCGGAAACATCCTTCGATGATGTGCCCGACGACATCCGTCTTCCCCGTGCCGGGAGGGCCCCAGAGGAAGAGGACCTGGCTCGCGAGGCCATGTTCGATGGCGAGCCTCTGGCGGGGATTCAGCCTCAGCCCCTGCCAGTTGGACACCCAGCGACCGGGGTCGGCTTCCCTGGTGACGGCGGGCTCCCCGAGTCCCACAATCCAGCCGGCGCTCTCGGCGCGGACGGGACTGTCCGCCTGTCCAACCGATTCCAGCCGCTCGGCCACCAGGGCCAGACCGGCCGTGTCGTCCTGCCGGATCTGGACGTTGGGTATGGACTGTCCCAAGTCCTCGGTGGCGATCAGCCGCACTTTCCCGTCCGGCATACGGGATGCTTCTGCCGTTGTCCAGAGTCCCCGGGAGCGCGAAGCGCGAACGAGCACGGAGGCACCATCCAGGGACTGATCCCACTTCTTGCATACGAAGACGTATTCGAATCTCCCAGCGGAAGAAGAGACAAGTCGACCGCCGGAGAGCGACACCTTTTGCCCGCCCTGGCCATCGCCGCGCCGCTCGGCCTGAATTTCCGAACGGACCGCCGTGAGAAGCTCCCCCACCGGATACGGCTGCTTGGCCCCCGTCATGCCACGTCCCCCATAACTCCCCCTGTCAGCGCAGCCGCTCCCCACCACGCGATACAAACATTCTTGAGTCGCCCTGTGAAAGTACGCGAGCGACATATCCGCCCAACCGCAGTGATTCCGCCTCAGCGGTGCCGGACTCAAGACCGGATTCCACCACGCACCACGGCATGGGGCAGCCCCAGCTCCGCGAAAGCCGTGAAGCCCCGGACCAGCCTCGCAACCATTACGATCTGGGCTGGGGATATTGCTGCCGAGCAGCCGAAATCAGTACAGATCGGCACAGATACGAAGCGGGGATGGCGCATGCGGGAGGGCCGGTGGGTCACGGTCACCGAATCCGAGTTCCAGCACGAGCGCCGGGGGCTGGAGGCCATCCGGGAGAAGCTCCCCGACAACGACCCGTGGCGGGCCTGGTCGAACTTCACCTTCACCGCGCACGCCGGCCACGTCAGAGAAGTGGATCTGCTCGTCGTCGCCCCGGGCGGGGTGTATCTGATCGAGTTGAAGGACTGGCACGGCTCGGTCGAGTCCCGTAACGGCACCTGGCTGCAGACCCAGCCCAGCGGACGGCAGATCACGCACGGCAACCCGCTGCACCTGGCGAACAAGAAGGCCAAGGAACTCGCGGGGCTACTGGCGCAGGAGGGCGAGCGGGTGTGGGTATCGGAGGCGGTCTGCTTCACCGACTCCTCGCTGAAGAACCGGCTGCCCGCCCACGACCAGCACGGCCTCCACACCATCCACCAGCTCGTCAAGATGCTGGAGGCTCCCCCGCACGACGAGCGCCGCCGCATCGACCGGACAAGGTCACGGCGGATCAAGTCGGCCCTGGAGCGGGTGGGCATCGCCCGCAGCGACGCCGAGTACAAGGTCGGCCCCTACCTGCTGAACCGGAAGTCGTTCGACTCGGGTCCGACCTGGGCGGACTACCTCGCGCGGCACAGCGAGCTGCCGGAGACCGCCCGGATCCGCGTCTACCTGCGAGAGCGCGGCTCCGACGCCGAGTTGCGGGCCTCGGTGGAGCGCGCCGCGCGGCGCGAGGCCGCAGTGCTGCGGCGCTTCAAGCACCCCGGAGTCGTCCAGCTGAAGCAATACGACCCGTCCGGGCACTCGGCAGGGCCCGCGCTGATCTTCGACTTCGATCCGCGAACGCTGCGCCTTGACGAATATCTGGCGCAGTACGGCGAGAAGCTGGACATTCTGAGCCGCATGGCGCTGGTACGGCAGCTCGCCGAGACCGTGCGTTCGGCTCATGGCCGCCGGATCTACCACCGCACGCTCGCGGCCCACGCCATCCATGTGATGCCACGCGCCCGGGGCCGGGCGGCGGGCGCAGACGGGAACGGGAACGGTGAGGAGGCGGCCTGGCTCAGCCCGTATCTGCAGATCTCGGACTGGCAGGTCGCCGTCCAGCGTGGCCCGGGGTCCGGCGCGCCGAGCGGTGGTGAGCGGTTCGCACCGACCACGCTTTCGCGTGCGGGCGCGCATCTCGCGGAGGGCGCGGACCCGTACCTCGCCCCCGAGCTGACCGCGCTGAAGGCCGACCCCGTGGCACTGGACATCTACGGCCTCGGTGTCCTCACCTACCTGCTGGCCACCGGCAAGGCCCCTGCCGCCAGCCAGGCCGAGCTGCTGGCCCGTTACGAGGCGGGCGAGGGGCTGCGGCCGAGCGCCGTGGTGGACGGCCTGTCGGAGTACATCGATGAGCTGGTGCAGGCGGCCACCGCCTACCACGTCGACGACCGCCTGGATTCGGTGGACGACTTCCTGGAGATGCTGGAGGTCGTCGAGACGGTCCTGACCGAACCCGCCCCCGCGGAGCCCGTACGACCTGTCGAGCCCGAGAAGGACCCGCTGGAAGCAGTCGCGGGCGATGTGCTGGCAGGCCGCTGGGAGGTCAGGCGCCGCCTCGGTACGGGGTCGACCAGCCGCGCGTTCCTCGTACGGGACCTGGCGGCAGGCCCGGACGTTCGCTTCTCGAAGACCCTCGCGGTGTTGAAGGTCGCCAACTCGGACAGCAAGGGCACAATGCTCGCCCGCGAGGCCGAGATCATGGGACGGCTGCGCCCCGATTCGCGGATCATCCGCCTCGTCGAGCCGGAGCCGCAGCGTATCGGCGGTCGCACCGTTCTCGTCATGGAGTACGTCGGGAACGAGCGCGAGGCCGATGGCGAACCGGCTGCGCCCGGGGAACGGAGGAGCAGGCGGCGCGAGGAGACCGTCGCCCGCCAGCTCCGGGAGTTCGGCCGCCTGTCCGTGGACCAGCTCGAGGCGTACGGCGACTATCTGTTCGGCGCGGTGGACTTCCTCGAGGGCGAGGGCGTGTGGCACCGCGACATCAAGCCGGACAACATCGCGATCCGCATCCGCCCGAACCGGACCCGTGAGCTGGTGCTCATCGATTTCTCGTTGGCCGGTTATCCGGTGCAGGAGACCGGTGCCGGGACGGACGGCTATCTGGACCCGTTCATCGGCACCCTCACCGAGCGCTCGGTGTACGACGGACACGCCGAGCGGTACGCCCTGGCCGTCACCCTGCACGAGATGGCCTCGCGCGAGCTTCCCGTCTGGGGCGACGGCAGGGTGTCGCCGCGCCAGACCGATCCCGAGAAGGAGCCACACCCCAAGATCGCAGCCGATGCCTTCGACCCGGCGGTGAAGGACGGACTGGCCGCGTTCTTCCGGAAGGCGCTGCACCGGGACGCGGCACAGCGCTTCCCCGACCTCAAGCCGATGCGGGACGCCTGGAAGAAGATTTTCCTGGCGATGGACGAGGCGAAGCCGTCGTCGCGCCGCTCCTGGCAGCCCGCCGCCGCGCCGGGCGGCGCGGTCGATACCAGGGAGGCGCCGGCAGAGGCCCAGAAAGCTCCGATCCCGGCAGCCGAGGAGGAAAGCGCCGAGCAGCAGCGCGACCGGCTGGCGGCCGAAGCCCATCGCAAGACTTCTATCTCGGCCTCGGGCCTCAGCCCGGCCGCCCAGTCCTTCGTCTACGGACTGCAGGTCAACGACGTGGGTGGTCTGCTCGACTACAGCCGCCATCAGCTCGTCAACGCGCCCGGCCTGGGCGCCAAGACCCGTAAGGAAGTCCTCCGCCGCATCAAGGAGTGGCGGCAGCGGCTCGCCGAGCAGCCCGCCGCCCCGCTCACCCCCGAGGGGCGCAAGGCGGCGAAGGAGGAGCTGTCGGCCGCGGAGACCGCGATCGCGACCGCGATGGCAGAAAACGGCGGCACGGAGGGCGTGCCCGAACGTGCCCTGCGCAGGGTCACCCTGGACACGCTCGCGACCATCTTCGTACCGGAGCTGAAAAAGGACGGGGCAAACCGCAACGAGTGCGAAATGGTTCGGCTGCTGCTCCGGCTCCCCGATGAGTCGGGCACGCTGCCCGACATCGGCGTCTGGCCCAAGCAGAAGGACGTGGCGAGTGCGCTGGGGCTGTCGGCGGGCCGCATCCCGCAGATGTTGAGGACTCAGCGCACCCGATGGAAGAAGCGCCCGGCGGTGCGGGTGCTGCGCGCCGAGATCCTCGGCCTGCTGCGGGACCTGGGCCGGGTGGCGTCCGCGGCCGAGATCGCCGATGCCCTGGCGGTACGCCGCGGCACCCAGCTCCCGGAGCGAGAGCAGCGCCGGGCGCTCGCGCTGGCCGCCGTACGCGCGGTGGTCGAGGTCGAGCAACTCGTACCGGACGAGGCCGAGTTCCAGCACGCGCCGAACCGTAACGCAGCCGACGAAGGCATGGGCGCGGGGCTCCTGGCCCTCGAGGTCGGCCCTGACGACGCTCCCGAGACTCCGTCCGGGCCGGGTCTGCTCCACTACGCCCAGCGGCTGGGCAAGGTCGCCGACCGACTGGCGAAGCTCGACACCCTGCCGACCGCGGCCACGGTGCTGGCCGAGCTGGGCGCCATCACACCTCCGAGCACGGCCGTGGAGTGGGACGAGCGGCGCCTCGTCGAGATCGCCGCAGCCGCCTCGCGCCGGGCCGCCGCGACGCCCCGACTGGAGATCTACCCCCGCAATCTGCCGCTCGTGCGCGCGCTGCGCCTCACCCAGGCCGGCCTGGTCCCGCTCATCCCCGGCATGCCCGACGAGCGGCAGCCGGGGCTGACGGCCAAGGACATCCACGAGCGGGTACGGGCTCGCTTCCCCGAGCTGCTGAATGAGCGGCGCGGTCACTCGCTGCCAACGGACGGGCCGCTGACGCGGGCGTTGCGGAAGGCCGGGTTCGACCTGGAGCTGAAGACCCGTGAGGGCCACGGGACGTTGCGCTATGTCCCGCGCCAGCGGGATGGCGGCTCCTCGTACCTGTCGTCGGGCGCCGCCCGGCAGGCCACCGGCCTCCTCACCGCCCACCGCTACTCCGACGATCCGCAGCTCGCGGGCGCGGCGGTGGCCGAGGAACGGCTGCTGTCCTCCGCCGACCGAGACGGCTTCCGGGTGCTGACGGTACGGACGGGGCTGGCGAACCACGCAGTGCGCGAGCTGACGACGGACCGCTTCGGTGCGGAAGCGGTGTCGGTGACCGACCTGTTCCTGCAAGCCCTGCACGAGCAGGTCGACCCGCGGCCGAAGCCGACATGGGAGACGATCCTGCGCGCGGACGCGGCGGAGCCGGGTTCGAGGGCAGCGATGCGGTTCGGTGAGTACGCGCGGACCAGTTGGGGTGCGGTGGAGCCCCGGCTGCGGGAGCTGGTGTCGGGGGCGCGGGGGGCGTCGGGCTCTCCTGTGCTGCTGACGGACGCGGGTGCGTTCGCACGGTACGACGCGATGGCGGTCCTGGAACGGCTGGCCGACGCGGCGCGTGACGGGGGGCGCGGGCTGTGGCTGCTGTGCCCGCAGAGCGACCCGGCGCGACCGCCGAGACTGGGCGCGGTCGCTGTGCCGTACCAGTCGGGGCTGGGAGAATGGATCGAGTTGCCCGAGTCGTGGGTGGCCAACGCCCACCGGGCGGAGGCGCTGGCAGCGCGCGCGGGCTTGTCGGGGGACGGCTAGCGGCGGGGTGGGAGCCGCCGGGGCAAAGGGCAATTGGGGACAACGGGGAACACGGGAGATGTGACGACGTGATTGACGCTCCAGCGCTGCGGACCGACCTGATCAAGCAGGTCAAGGCGATCGAGCTGGATCTCGCCAAGCAGGTCAAGGACGGGGAGTCGGTCCTCAAACCGCTGCGGCAGGAGTTCGAGAAGGCGAGCAAGGCGGATCCGGCGACTCCGAGGTGGAGTGCTTGGCTGGATGCGCGTTTGGGTTCGGCTGAGGGTGAGTTGTCGGCGGACCGCGTAGAGCGGGTGCGGGCGGCGGACTCGGTCGCGGGCAGGCTGCGGGCCGAGTACGACGAGGCCCGGAAGCTGGGGCGTACGGCGGCGACGTGGAACGCCTGGCTGGACGAGCGGGTCACGCAGGTCGCGGTGGCATGGGTGCTGGGCACGGTGTTCGTACGGTTCTGCGAGGACAACCGGCTGATTGCGGAGCCGTATCTGACGGGGCCGGATACGGAGCGCCGGGACCTGGCGGAGGCGCGGTACGCGCAGTACGTGGAGGAAGACCCGGACCCGACGTATCGCGGGTGGCTGGAGCGGGCCTTCGACGAACTGGGCGCGGGCCAGGCCGGGAAGCTGCTGTTCGACAAGCGGCGCAATCCGCTGTACCAGATTCCGCTGTCGCATGACGCGGCTCGGGCGTTGGTGGAGTTCTGGCGCGAGCGGGGTGAGGGGGAGGACGCTGACCGGCTGGTCCATGACTTCACCGACCCGTTGGATGAGGACGACCCTACGAAGGGGTGGGACACCCGGTTCTTGGGCGACCTGTACCAGTGGCTGTCGGAGTCGGCGCGGAAGACTTATGCGCTGCTCCAGACGCCGGAGTTCGTGGAGGAATTCATCCTCGACCGGACGATGGACCCAGTGGTGCGGGAGCTGGGCGGCAAGTTCGGCGAGCTGAAGATGATCGACCCGACGTGTGGGTCGGGCCACTTTGTGCTGGGTGCGTTCCGGCGGATGGTCCGGCTGTTCGCGGATCGGGAGCCGGGGCGTGATGTGCATGAGCGGGTGCGGGATGCGCTGAACGCGGTGCACGGGGTGGACATCAACCCGTTCGCGGTGGCTATTGCGCGGTTCCGGTTGCTGGTTGCGGGGATGACGGCGGCGGGTGTGCGGACGCTGGCGCAGGCGGGTAAGTACGACTGGCCGATTCACCTGGCGGTGGGTGACTCGCTGATTAAGGCGCGGCAGCTTGAGTTGACGCTGCTGGGTGAGGAGTCAGGGGACCCGTTGGCGGAGTTCTCGTACGCGACTGAGGACGTGCACGAGTACCCGGGGATTCTTGAGGTGGGGCGGTATGACGTGGTGGTGGGGAACCCCCCCTATGTGACAGTAAAAGACAAAGAACTCAATGCAGTCTATCGAAATCTATACAAGACATGCACAAGAGAATATGCACTGTCAGTTCCGTTCGCCGAGCGATTTTTTGAGCTGGCCAAACAAGGAGGCATCGAGGGCCACGACTTTGGAATGGTCGGGCAAATCACTGCCAACTCCTTCATGAAGAGGGGTTTCGGAACACGGCTAATCGAAGAGTATTTCGCCCACAAAGTCGAACTGACGGAAGTCATTGACACATCAGGGTCGTACATTCCAGGCCACAGCACGCCTACGGTCATTCTAATCGGAAGGCGACGCTCCGGTAGCGACCGTTCGACGACCATTCGGACAGTCCGAAGCATTCAAGGTGAGCCAACTACACCTCATAATGCCGAGGAAGGGGTGGTCTGGACAGCTATCACTGATCAGATCAACACTCCAGGATCCGCAAGCCCCTGGGTCTCCGTTGACGACTTGGAGCGTCAGCACTACTTCGGAAAGCACCCTTGGATCCTCTCCGATGGCGGCCTGGAACTTGTCGAGCAGATGGAGAAGAATAAAAGCCATAAACTCCAAAGCGCCCTTTCAATGAACATCGGCTTCGGCGCCATTTCCGGCGAAGACAACGCTTTCCTCCTTCCCGATTTGTCCACAACTCAACGCAAGGGTGTTGAACGGGCACTACCGATGGTTTCGGGCTCCTCTGTCCGTGACTTCTGCATCACCCCCTCAAGCGTAACAATTTGGCCGTACGATGATCAGTTCACTGCCCTCCAAGAAGAGCACGCGAAAGGGATCATCAAGACGCTTTGGCCATACCGTCGCCCCCTCCAAAAGCGTAGGCGCTTCGGCAAACCCCTCGAAACTATTTCGTCGCTCAAGTGGTTCGAGTATCGCGAGCTGTACTCCGAAAAGTTCGACACCCCCACCTCGATCCTCTTTGCAGAAGTTGCCACCCATAATCACTTTGCACTCGACCGTGGCGCAACGGTCTTCAATCAAACCGCTCCGGTGATCAAACTAGCGAAGAGCTCCAGCGATGAGGACCACCTTCAGCTACTCGGATTCCTCAACAGCTCTACAGTTTGCTTTTGGCTCAAACAGATTTGTTTCTGCAAGGGAAACGCCACGGCGTCAAGCGGCATGGCCGATCAGCCATGGTCATGGAATTACCAATTCAACAGTACCAATGTTGGACAACTCCCACTCCCGGAAGGGTCCGCAACCCCCCTCGCTACGACTCTCGAAGCCCTCACCCAGCAGCTCGCTACTGCCCACCCATTTACTCTAATTAAAACCGACACCCCGACCACGCATGTCCTTCGTGAAGCTCGCGCTCGGTGGGAAGCAACCCGGGCTCGCATGATTGCGGTACAAGAAGAGCTGGATTGGCAGGTGTACACTCTCTACAATCTCCACTCCGAAAATCTCCAATCCCTGGAAGCCGAAGCCCCCGAACTCGCACTCGGGGAGCGCGCCTTCGAGATTGTGCTCGCTCGACGTGCCGAGAAAGGTGAGGCATCCGGGGAGTGGTTTAAACGGCACAACTCCACGCCCATTACCGAACTGCCTGACCATTGGTCCGACGCCTACAAGGCCGTCGTCCAGAAGCGCATCGATGTCATCGAGACATCCCGCGCCATCGGCATGGTGGAGCGCCCCGAATACAAGCGCCGCTGGGCGACCGAGGGCTGGGACGTCCTCCAGGAGCGCGCACTCAAGTCCTGGCTGCTGGATCGGATGGAGAACCGCGAGCTGTGGTTCCCGGACGGGCAGCCGACCATCCTCACCCTCGACCAGCTCACCTCGGCGCTATCTCTCGATGAGGACTTCGTGTCCGTCGCGGAGCTGTACGCACCCCGGACGGAGCTAGCAACCATCGTCGCCGACCTCCTCACCGAGGAGCACGTGCCCTTCCTCCCCGCGCTCCGCTACAAGCCCAGTGGCCTGAAGAAGCGCGAAGACTGGGAGCACGTCTGGGATCTCCAGCGGAAGGAGGACGCCGCTCTGGACGAGCCTGCCAAGCGGAAGATCCGGGACACCATCCCGGTGCCGCCGAAGTACACCTCGGCCGACTTCCTCAAGCCGTCCTACTGGCGAGCCCGAGGCAAGCTGGACGTGCCCAAGGAGCGATTCATCTCCTATGCGACCGGCCCGATCTCCGGGACACCCAAACTGTTCGGCTGGGCGGGCTGGGACCACCGGGAACAGGCGCAGGCGCTCGCCACGTACTTCACGAACCATGACGGGCTGTCCTCCGAGGAGATGACGCCGCTGCTCGCTGGCCTGCTCGAACTTCAGCCCTGGCTCGACCAGTGGCACGACGACTTCGACCCGCTTTACGGCAGCTCACCCGCAGCCTTCTTCGCGGGCTACCGCGCCACCCAGCAAGGCGAACACGACCTGACCGATGA
This sequence comes from Streptomyces sp. 3N207, assembly GCF_052246355.1. Lineage (NCBI taxonomy): Bacteria > Bacillati > Actinomycetota > Actinomycetes > Kitasatosporales > Streptomycetaceae > Streptomyces > Streptomyces sp. 3N207. The sequence goes on from NZ_JBQQBV010000010.1 coordinate 136,279, forward strand.
CGATCTGCGGGCCTGGCGGCCCGCCCCGGCCACTCGCGGCCGGCGCTCGACCAAGGGCTGATCGCCTATCCCGGTGTGTCCTCGCCGTCTCTGCGCGGGGAGGACACACCGGCGTCTCGTACGGTCAACGGCGCGGTGGGATCGACCCGCAGCGCCGGGCCGTCGTCCAGCTCAAGCACGACAGTGCATCCATCGCCCGACGCAGAGCGCTTGGTACCCACGCCTCGGACCGTCCGCCAAGCACCCCACACCCGTACGCACTGACCCGGGCGGACCGCTGACGCAGCGATCTCAGCTCCGTCGCGCTCAGGAACGCGGTTTGGGGCCTGCAGCTCGGCCCAGACGGTTTTTCCAATCCCGCAGGCGCGTTGTTCGAAACCCCAACGATCAGCCAGCGCCTCCACGAGCATCAGTCCGCGCCCGCCTGTCTCGTCCTCGCCGGGCGCCCGCACCTCGGGCTTCCCTTCACCGGCGTCGCTGGCTTCCAGGCGCAGCAGGCCGTCTTCCGTCAGCCATGCGATCCGCACTCCGACCAGCCGGTCATGCGGCACACGCACTCGCATCGCGTTGGTCACCAGCTCCGAGAGGACCAGCTCAGCAGTCTCCGCCGCCTGCCCAATCCCCCAGTCACCGAGGGCGGAATGTAGTAACGCACGCGCTCTGGGCACGCTGCTCCGCCGACGAGGCAGCCGGAACTTCACTTCGTAAGCGGTGGAGTGCTCTGCCATGACGCCCCCTGGGGGTCGGTAGCTGTCGATCAAGTCCCTGTGGACTGGTAGCGGTTCGAACCGTCCTGAGCAGATTGCCCTCGCCACACAGACTTGCGCAACGTTGCATGAGTTATCGCTTCTCGATTCACTCGTTCGTGCTACTTGGGGAGCCATCAAGCCCCAGGCCCTGATAGGTAGTGACGTATGCCAACCGTCAAACCCTCCACCGTGCTGGGGCGCCAACTCGGCGACGAACTCCGCAGATTCCGCGAGAGCGCGGGCCTCTCCACCGCCGATGCGGCAGAAGTCCTCGACTGCACCAAGGGGAAGATCAGCCGCATCGAGAACGGTCACGTTCCCGTCCGCACGCCGGATCTGAACGCCCTCATGCACGCATACGATGTCGATGACAGCGAGGCACGCGAGCGCCTCGCTGCACTGGCGCGCAGGGCCAATCGTCGGCGACGCGACGGCTGGTGGCGTCAGTACGAGTCCGTGCTCGGCGACGCGTACCGCGACCAGATCGAGATGGAGGCCATCTGCGACAGCATCCGCACGTACGAAGTGCAACTCGTCCCCGGACTCCTGCAGACTGAGGAGTACGGGCGCGCAGTGACGGTGGCCTCGCGCTCCTGGCAGACGCCCGAGGAGATCGAACAGTTCGTCCAGGTGCGGCTCACCAGGCAAGAACGACTGGTCGGCGAAACGCCCATGGACTTCTGGGCCGTACTGTCCGAAGGGGTCCTGCGGCAGCAGGTTGGCGGCCCGGCCGTGATGCGAGCACAGCTGGAGCACATGGCCGTCATGACGGAACAGTCCAACGTCACTGTGCAGGTACTGCCGTTCTCACGCGGTGCGCACTCAAGTATGTTCGGGCCGTACCTACTTCTCAGCTTTCCGCAGTTGGCATCGCTGGACCTCGTGCTGTCAGAGACTCCGACCGGCAACATTTGGATGGAACGGGAGCTCGAAGTCGCTCGCTATCGAGAACTCTTCGATGACGCACGCACAACAGCTCTGCCGCCGACGGAATCGCTTGCCCTGATCCGTCGCGTCGCCAAGGAGTACCAGCCATGAGCAACGAAACCAGAATATCGCCAGACCTCATGGAAGCGGCATGGCGTACGAGTAGCTACAGCGGCGGGCAGGGCAACTGCGTCGAGATCGCTGACAACCTCTCCCGCGGTGTCTGGCTCCGCGACAGCAAGCGCCCCGCCGATCCCGTCATACGTGTCAGTCGCACGGCCTGGGACGCGTTCCTCAAACACCTGAGCTGAGACAAATCGCCCGCCACGCTCGTCGGCCCAGGGTAGACCCGCACCGCGCCCTCCCAGCCCCTTCCACCGCAACCCAGCCCGCCCCGCACACCGGTTCGCTCCCCCATCCAAACCGTTACGATCGTGGACGGGCCGCAGCCGTCTCACGACGACTGACGACAACACACCGGGGCCGCACGGAGACCACCCGTAACCGTCGCCGCCCCGGGCCAGGGGGGAGACCCTGCTGTCCAGGCCCACGCGCTCACGCGCACACAGGACGCAGGAACCAGGAGAAGCGAGACACAGATGGCCCCGAACGCCACCGGCACGGCACCTCTCCTCCGCGACGTCATCGACATCAAGACGTCGATCTCCACCTCCGACTTCGTGCTGAAGCTCGCCGAGGCCGTCACCGAGGAGGGGGCCGCCCGCGCGCTGCGGGACTACGTCGTCACGGAACGCCTCCTGGAGAACTTCGACGAAGCGCTCAGCCTCATCAAGGCGTCCCTCGACGGGCACACCTCGAAGGCCGCCTATCTCCACGGCTCCTTCGGTTCCGGTAAGTCCCACTTCATGGCGGTTCTCCACGCCCTCCTCCGGGGCGACACGGCCGTCCGCAGCCGCGGGGACTTCGACCCGGTGCTGACCAAGCACGAGTGGCTGGGCACCGACGGCAAGCGGTTCCTGCTCGTCCCGTACCACATGCTCGGCGCGAAGTCCCTGGAGCAGCGCGTCCTCGGCGGCTACGTCAGCCACGTCAAGTCCCTGCCCCAGCACAAGGACGCCCCGACCCCGCAGGTGTACCGGACCGACTCCCTCTTCGAGGACATCCGCTCCCACCGCCGGCGCGTCGGCGACGAAGCCTTCATCGCCGGTCTCGCCGAAGCCCCCACCCCCGGCGCAGCCAATGACGACGGGGACGACGACGAGTGGGGCGATCCGTTCACCTGGACACCCGAACTGCTCGACGCCGCGCTGGCCGCCGAGGAGCTGGACGGCGGCGAGGTGAACCTGAACCTCGTCAACCCAAGCACCCCGGCCGAGCTACGCGCGAAGCTCGTCCACGACGCGAGCATGACCTGGTTCCCGGGGTTCGCCCGGAACGCGGCCGAGGACGAGCACGGGTTCGTCTCCCTCGACGCCGGCCTCGCCGTCATCGCCGAGCACGCGAAGTCGCTTGGCTATGACGGGCTGATTCTCTTCCTCGACGAGCTGATCCTGTGGCTCGCGAACCGCATCCACGACCCGAAGTTCGTCTCCCGCGAGACGGACAAGATCACCAACTTCGTGGAGGGCGCCGACTCACGCCGTGCCATTCCCATCGTGTCGTTCATCGCCCGCCAGCGCGACCTGCGCGAACTCGTCGGCGAGGAGACCTCCGGCGCGGCCGAGACCGCGATCCAGGACAGTCTGAACCTGGCCTCGGGTCGCTTCGACAAGATCACGCTTGAGGACCGCAACCTCCCCCAGATCGCCCACGCGCGCCTCCTCACCCCCAAGGACGCGGAGGCCGCCGCCAAGCTGGACGCCGCCTTCGCGAAGGTCAAGCGGGTGGGCCCGCAGATCTGGGACGTGTTGCTCGGCTCGGACGAGACGACCACCGGGGCCGACGAGGAGTCGTTCCGGCTGACGTACCCCTTCTCCCCCGCGTTCATGGACACGCTCGTCCACATCTCCTCCGCGCTCCAGCGCTCCCGTACCGGCCTGAAGCTCATGGGACAGCTCCTCGCCAACCACCGGGACGACGCGACGTTGGAGAATCTGATCCCGCTCGGCGACCTCTACCCCGTGATCGCCGACGGCGGGGACAAGCCGTTCGTGGACAGACTGAAGGTGGAGTTCAAGGTCGCGGACAAGCTGTACCGGACCAAGCTGAGGCCGCACCTCCTCGGGACGTACGAGATCGACGAGAAGGACGTCGAGCGCTACCAGCACCGCCGCGAGACCATCACCGACCAGCAGCTCCTCGAACGCTGCCGGGGCTTCGTCGGCGACAACCGGCTGATGTGCACGCTGCTGCTGTCCGCGCTGGCCCCCGGCGTACCCGCCCTGCGCGATCTCACCATCCGGCGGCTCGGCGCGCTCAACCATGGCTCGGTCCTCTCCCCCATCCCCGGCGCTGAGGTCGGGATGATCAAGGCGAAGGTCGACGAGTGGGCCACGCATTTCGTGGAGATCAAGGCGACCGGCACCAAGCTGAATCCCGGCGTACGGCTTGAACTCGCCGGGGTGGACGTCGACTCCGTCATCGCCAATGCGAACGTGAACAACAACCGCTCCAACCGGCGGGCCCTGGCCAGGCGGCTTCTGGCCAAGGAGCTGGGGCTGGACGTGCACGAGCGGTTGGGCAGCGCGGACGATCTGACGCTCGTCTGGCGCGGTTCGAACCGCACAGCAGAGGTCGTCATCGGGGATGTCAACGACCAGGAGAACCTGCCCGACCATGAGTTCTCCCCCAGCCAGGACGGGCTGTGGCGACTGGTCATCGACCTGCCGTACCACGAGAGCGAGCACGGTTCCGTCGAGGCGGTCAACCGGCTGCGCGGGCTGCGCGAGCAGTCCGGAACCGGGCCCCGCACCGTGGGCTGGATCCCCACCTATCTGTCGGCCGCCCGCTACAAGGACTTCCAGAAGCTGGTCGTCATCGACTACGCACTGGCCGACCAGCGGCGCTTCGACACCCACTACGCCCAGCACCTCAACGCCGACAACCGCGCACGGGCCAGGGTGCTCCTCGAAGAGCAGCGGGAGTCCCTGGTCAAGACGGTGACGGCGGCCTTCAAGCAGGCGTATGGCTGTGCGGAGAAGAAGGCGTCCGATGTCGATGTGTCCTTCGAGGACCACTTCGAGTCGCTGCGTGACATGCCCGATTTGAAGGTCTCCATCGGCCAGACGCTGTCCGACGGTGCCCGGCACATCGTGAAGAAGCTGCTGGCGCACCAGTTCCCCGCGCACCCCGACTTCGACCCGGACGGCACCAGCACGGCGGTCGCGCCTGTGCAGGCCCGTACCGTGTTCGGGTACATCCGGGCGGCGGCGGAATCCGCCGAACGGCAGGTCGAGGTGGTCTCGAAGGACCGGATGCTGATGCGGCGGATCGCCGCGCCCCTCGGGCTCGGCCAGCAGAAGGAGGTCTTCTTCCGGCTCTCCAGCCGCTGGGTGGACCACTTCAACCTGCAGGCCCGCACCGACGGCGGTCCGGGCGACCTGAGCGTGGTCAAGCTGGCCGAGTGGATCGACCGGCCCGAGCGGATGGGCCTCGACACCTTCCTCGTCAACCTGGTCATCGCCTCGTACGCGGAGATGGACGACCGGGTGTGGGTGCGCGCCGGGTCGCTGCTCGACCCCGCGCCCGAACTGGCGGCCATCAAGCCCCAGGACGGCCTGCGCTCCCAGCCGCTGCCGGACGAAACGGTCTGGGAGGAGGCGGGGCGCCGGTTCTGGGACATCTTCGGTGAGCAGCCCCCGAAGCTGCGCCGCAGCCGACTGGTCAGCCACTTCGCCCGGCAGATCACCGCCAAGGCCCGCGAGTACAAGCCGCATGTGGACACGCTGGTCGAGGAGCTGGAGAAGCATGCGAAGCTGCTCGGCCTGGACGGGGCCGACGAATCCGCGTCGGGCAGGCTGACCCTCGCCCGCCGCTCGCGTGACCTGCTCAAGGAGCTGCGCGACCTCTCCGAGAGCACAGCGGGAGGTTCGGCGGCTGCCAAGCAGGTCATCACCTCCTTCGCCGAATTCGATCTGGACGAGGTGTCCGCCAGCCGCTACGGGGCCTCGATCAAGCAGGCGAAGGCCGTCGCCGACGCGCTGGTCGTCGCGGCCTGGGACATGCTGAAGCTCGCGCCCAACTACGGGCCGCAGGGCGAGGCGGTGCTGGAGGCGCTGCGCGGCGCGGCGCGCGCGGATCAGCGCACGATGCGGCTGGAAGACGCCTTGCGGGACGCACGGAAGTCCATCGTCTCGGTCATCGAGCGCAGCCAGGCGGCCGCACGACCCCAACCGGCCGCGCCTCACTCGACTCCCGCGTCCCCGGTGGCCCCACTCACCGAGCCCAACGCGGTGAGCCTGAGCGACGACACCGCCCAGCCGCCGGTGTCCACCAACCACCCGCTCCCCGGTCCTCGTACGGCGCGCCGGTCGGGCGGCGGACGGGCCAAGGCATCTCAGGCGATCGCCCAGCTGCGGGCCGAACTGGACGAACTGACGGCCACCGAACCCGACGTGACGATCGAGATCAGCTGGCGGGTCGTGGAATGAGCGGAACGAGGCGTGTGCGGTGACGACCACGACGACGAACACGAGCGCGAAGGCCATCACCAGTGCGGTGCGGCTCAACTCCGCCACCATCGCCCAGTACCTGGCGTCCCAGCGCGGCCTGAGCCCGGACAAGCGCCGCGCCGTACTGCTTCGCGCCGCGCCGCGCTGGGACGGCCCGGCCGAGCTGGCGTGGGGCGAGCATCGGCACGCGTCGGTGGCCACGGCGCCCTCGCCGCTCGCCGCGTACGAGCTGGTGCTGGCGCACCAGGCGACTGCGGCGCCCGGTCCCAATGTGCTGGTGGTACTCACCGACCGGGAAGAGGCCGAACTCGGCCCCGACCTGCTGGCCAAAGTGCACCGGCACCGTGTCAATGCGGTGGACACGTGGGACGTCGTCCGGGAATCCTTCGGCGCGGTCAGTACCGACCGTCGGCTGGTGGACGAGAACTGGGCTGCCGAGGCGCTGCTGGATGCCACCCCGCCGGGCGGCTGGCCGCGGCTTCCGGGCGGGGTGCTGTCCCGGAACAAGGCACTGAGCGAACTCACGCTTCGCAGGCTCGGCATCGGCCGGTACGACCCGGATCGCGACGAGCGGCATGCCCTGTCTGCGAACGGCGACGAACTCGACATCCACGCGCTTCTGCAGTGGTCGCTGGCGTCCGGCGGCCCGGACCGCTATCTGGCGCTGCGCGCGCCCGAGCGGGCCGGTATCCGTGAGTTCCTCGGCTCGTCGGACCAGGCGGGCCAGGCCGGACGGGCATTGCTTGCCCTGGTCGAGGCCGAGCATGGGCCGGACGCTGTCGCCTTCGGCCTGGTCTGCGCCGCGCTGTGGGTGCATGCTGACGCGGCTGCGGACGCGGAGAACTACCGGGCCCGGGGGCGGGCCGAGCGCTGGTTCGGGGAGGAGCCTCCCGCTCATGGCGAGGCCCTGGACATGCTGGTGGCGGCCTTCGGGCGATCCTGCGAGGAGTTCGTCTCGGGGCTGCTGCTGACGGGACGGTCGGTCCACGAGGAGTCGGCGGCATCCGCGCGGCGCCTCTCCGGTTCCGCACGCGACCGCGCGGCCTCCCTGGCGCGGCAGTTCGGCGCGGAGCAGGCCATCCGTACGAGCCCCCTGCTGGCCGCGGGGCTCGAGGCCCGTTTCACCGGCGTCGGGGAAGCGCTGCTGGCCGGAGAGCAGGTGCGGATCGCACAGGCGGTGGCGGCGCTCGACGACCACCGGCTCGCGCCTGAATCCGATGTCCGGCCCCGTATCGAACGGGCGCGTATGGCGCAGCGGCTCACCCGCTGGCTCTCCGCCCGGCCGGCGGTGGAGAGCGAGGCGGAGAGCCTGAGCGTGAAGGACAGCATCGGCCGGCATGTCTCCGACACCGGCTGGGTGGACCTCGCACTCGACCACATCGAATCCGGCGGGGACCCCGATGCGACGCTGAAATCCGCCTACGACGCTCTGGGCACCTCCGTACGCGACCGCCGTCGCGACATCAACCGGCACTTCGCCCGTTCCCTCGCGGCCTGGACGGCGGGCGGCAGGCCCCCGGAGGACATGCTGACGGTGGAGACCTTCCTGCCCAAGGTCGTCGCCCCCGTGGTGAAAGCGGGGAAGCGCCGGGTGCTGCTTCTGGTGCTCGACGGGATGAGCGCCGCCATCGCCGCCCAGCTCGGCGAGGAACTGCGCACCCACTGGGTGGAGTACGATCCGCTGCCCAAGGCGAAGGACACTCCCGTGCGCCGGGCGATGGCCGCCGCGCTGCCCACCGTGACGGCCGTGTCGCGAACCTCTCTGTTCGCCGCCCGCCTCACGAATGGCACCCAGGCAGACGAGAAGAGACTCTTCCCGGAGCACCGTTTCTGGGGCGAAGAGAGGGCCGCCGTCTTCCACAAGGACGACCTGCGTGGCGACACCAGCGGTGCCCCTCTCGGACCCGAGTTGCACGAAGCGCTGGTCAGTGACCGTACGCACGCAGCCGTTGTGCTCAACACCGTCGACGACCGGCTCGCCACTGAGCAGAAGCTCGGAGACGGCGCCTGGCGACTCGCGGACATAGGGCGGCTGCAGGACTTGCTGCGCTTCGCCGCCGCCCAGGGCCGAGCGGTCATCATCACCAGCGACCACGGCCATGTCATCGACCGGCACGGGGTGCGGGTCGAGGCGGACCCCGACCGTGTGGAATCCGCCCGGCACCGGTCCGGTGGGGGCGCGCTCGCCGAGACGGAGATCGCTCTCTCGGGACCGCGCGTGGTCGCCCCGGACTCCGGCGGGGAGATCGTCGCGCTGTGGGACGCCGACTCCCGCTACACCTCGCAGAAGGCCGGCCACCACGGCGGTGCTTCCCTGGCCGAGGTCGCCATCCCGGTGCTCGCCTTCCTCCCCTTCGGCGCGGAGCCGCCGAGCGGTTGGCGCGAGCTGGGCAGCCAGCAGCCGCCGTGGTGGTCGCTTGGCCCGGACACCTCCGAGCAAGCGCCCGTACGGCCTGTCGCAGCCGCCACCCCCGCGAAAGCGCCGTCGAAGCAGGCCGTCGAGCTGGCCAGGAGCCACGACTCGCTCTTCGAGGTGGCGTTGGGGCCCTCGAAGAACGAGGATGCCCTGCTCTCCGCCGAGCTGGTGTCCCCCGACGACACACTGGTCAGCGGCTTGCTGGCGTCCGAGGTCTTCGCCGCGCAGGTGCAGCTGCTCGCCCGCAAGCCCGATCTGCCCCGGGTGGAGAAGGCCGTTCGGGCCCTGCTGGACGCGGGCGGCACGCTCCCTGTGACGGCCCTGGCCCAGCGGATCGGCCTGCCAGCGTCCAGGGCGGCCGACGGATTCGCCGCCGTACTGCGGCAGTTGCTCAACCACGACGGCGTGCAGGTGCTGGAAACCCTGCCGGACGGCCGGACGCTGCGGCTGCACACGGGGCTGCTGCGGGACCAGTTTGAACTGATGTAACGGGCCCCGCGGCGAACGGCCGATGTCAGGTGAGCTGCCGCAGCAGCCCGACGAATTGGCGCAGCTCGTCGCTGAGTCTCTTCGACAGCGGCTCGGGGTCGAAGTGCGCGATCATGTTGCGGATCGCCCGCACCCGGTCGAGCTGGTGCACGAACTGGACCCGGTCCACTCCCGCCCAGCCGAGGGCCTGCCAATTCTGGTCGGCGAGAGGGCGGAGTGCCGGGTTCTGCTGGTGACCGTCAAGAAGCTTCACGTAGCCGTTGAACATCAGATCGGTTATCTGACCGGTCTTCTTGTTGTTGGGTTGCACCGCCCGGATATTGTCCGAATCAAGGGCCGTCCCCAGACACTTGCGGAGCCGGAACTCGATCTCTCCCACAACGAAGAAGGGCCATGCCGTAGCGTCGAAGCGCTCTGTGATATCCGCGCCCGTCACGATGCCGGTGAACTGCCCGCTGCTGTCGCGGACCAGGACGTACCCGTACTCACTGATGATGGGCAAGAGGGAGAAGAAGTCCTGGCGGGAGTCGGCGATCGGCGGATCGTCCACTATTGCGTTCACCAGCCCCGTCGCCGCATTGGTCTCATACATCTTGGCCACAGAACTCCAGGTGACCGCACCGTGCAGGGTCGTCATCCCCTCGATGACGGGAACTTGGGAGTAGTTCTTGGTGCGCATGAGGTACGTGGCCTGAGTCACCGTCGCGTCGGGCGGCACGGAATCGACTCCGCTATGCGAGGCCGGAAGGTCCCCGATCCGGAAGGACTGATGGGGCAGCGCTCCGGGCGTCAGCCCGTCCCCCTCTTGTTCTCCACCCTGAACGTCCGGCTCCTGATCCGGCTCGGCCACTGATTCGAGGGGCACGATATGTACATGAGCCCGGCCATTACAGTTCGCGAAGTAGGGAACGGTCGAAAGCCCGGCATCCTTCAGCGTCTGCGTGATGAACAGTACGGACTGGTCGTTTCTCACTCGCGTGCCGAAGAGCGTGAGAAGCTCGGCAACCGGGATCATCTTGCCCTGGAGCTCGCGAAGCCGCTCCTCGGACGGTGCCTGCGACATGTCTCACTCACCAGCCCGCCGTGTCACGGAAGACGGTGCGCTTGCCCATGGCGGACCTCACCAAGTCGAGCAGTTGCCTGGCCCGGTTCTCGTAAAAACGCTCAAAATCCGCTTCGTGCAAAGCCGACGGATCGATGAGATGCGTGGCGAGGACATCGTCGAACCACTCCGGTCGCATCCCGGACTCCAGCGTGAGCGACTTGAGGTATACGGCGGGAGATCCCACAAGGCTTCGGCTCACTCGGGCGGAAAGCGGTGCCTTGTTGACGATCGAGTCTGCCTTCTTCGCCTGCTCAGGAGCGTGCTTGGCGACCCATCCCTTGGGGAAAATCTGTCGCACGTCCACGTTGTACTCGAGCAGACGGCCGGCAGTGAGGGGGGCCTCGGTGAAGTACCAGTCCACTGCACCCTGCTTGACCAGCAACGCGTAAACGCCCTTGTACGCAGCGCTGTTGCGGGTGGTGAGGCTGTCCAGCCGGTCGTCCAGAAAGGCGGCTTCGGTGATCGTGTCGGGGACGGCCCGTTCCTCGCCGCGGATCCAGCCGATGAGCTGCTCCACATCACGTGTGAAGCGGCTCTCGGTCGATCCCCCGTACATCTCACCGAGCACGCCGCACCAGTACCACTGGGCGATCCGCTCATCCGCGCCAGGCGTGTCCAGTGCCTCTTCGAGGACGGCACGAACGGCGGCCAACGGCACCAGTTGGGTACGGTACGGAAGGTCGCCGGTGCGGACGATGCACTGCTGCTCCAGGAAGGACCCCACCCACTTGAACGCCTCCGCCACGCGGGGCGCGAGACGTCGGAAGTCTGCCAGGGGCAGGCGCAGCAGGTCGCGACGCTTACAGGCCACCGAGCTGCGCTGGCCGGCCTGCTTCTCCTCCCAGGTGCGGACCAAAGCCACCGCCTGCAAGAAGTCGCTGCTGCTCAGGCCGTCCTCGACACCAGCCTCCATGCGGCCGAACACCGGGTAGGAGGAGGTCAGATCCTTCTTGATCTGCTCCCACTCGACCGGGAGCCGGTAGTAGTCGCCGCGCTCCGCGACATGCTCCTGATTGCCCGCGTAAGTGGCGGTGAGCAGCTCAAAGACGTTGAGCGACACACCACCGGTGTTCACACGCTCGAACACGGCGCAAACGGCGTCCATCGTTGTCGAAGCCGAGAGCTTGATCATCGGTACCTGGAACTGCTGCACGTGGTTCAGAACAAGCTGCTGGAACTCACTCCAGACGCTCCAGTTCGCCGAATCGGCCTTCACGAACTCCTGGAGCCACTGGTTCACAAGGTGGGGGTGGAATGCGAGGTGGAGCGGGAAGTATCCTGCCGCGCACTCCTGCTCGACCGTGCTCAGGTCGCGGACGACCTTGCGAGCGAAGTCACCCCTGAGGATCCGGTCCTCGGGTACGGAGACGATGGCATCGTCACGGTCGGCGGGTGCACCGATGGCCTTGGTGATGTCGATGTAGTACCAGCGCTCAAGAGGCTTGTTTCGCCCGTCGACGGTCTCAACCGGTCGGTTTCGGTACAGGGCCTGGTACAGGGAGGTCAGTCGCTGTTGCCCGTCAAGGAGCAACAGTTCCGGCATGGTCCCCTCTGCGCCCTCAGCACCGTTGAGCGTACGAGGCTTGAACTGCGCGGTGCCGCCGGTCTGCAGCGCCATCACGACGCCGAGCGGGTAGTCGAGCGTCACCGTCGCGATGAGGGCCCTGATCCGCTCGTCGTCCCATTTCCAGTCTCGCTGGAAATCTGGGAGCTGAAGGGCTCCGGATGCGACGTCCTTGAGAACAGCGCCTAGATTCAGGCTGTCGAGCGCCACGCTGGGTCTTCCCCCCGATTGAGGCTGAACGGTGTGAACAGACGATTGCATCAAGTGACCAACTGCGCGTCAAGTGCTGCGACAGGCCGCCCGAGCCGACCGCCGCAGTGCGAGACTGATGGGGTGAGTGCAGACAGCCCCGGCCGAAGCGGACCCGTCAGCGCTGCCCGGCGCCGTGACGTGATCGATGCCCTGCGGCGCGGTGCCGTCCCAGAGAGCGGACTCGATCTTCTCGCAACTGGTCTGCAGCGGTTCGAGCAGGCTCTGGACACGGAACTCGACGCCGTCGCGTCGGGGGCGTCCGTCTTCAAGGCGGTCCGAGGTGAGTACGGATCCGGCAAGACATTCTTCGCTCGGTGGCTCGGCGAACGCGCCAAGCGCCGTAACTTCGCCGTCGCCGAGATTCAGGTCTCCGAGAACGAGACACCTCTGCACAAGCTGGAGACCGTCTACCGCCGCCTCACCGAACGGCTGGCCACCCCCGGTTTTCCGCCGAGCGCCCTGCGGCCCGTGGTGGACGCGTGGTCCTACGCCCTCGAAGAGGACGCCCTGGCCGCCGGAGCGGCAGAGGAGGAGCTGCCTGACGAGGTCGAACGGTTGATGACGGCCCGGCTCGCCGAGGTCTCCCGGCACGCCCCCTCGTTCGCCATCGCACTGCGGGGATACCGGAACGCTCTGGCGGCGGGGGACGAAGCCACCGCGTCAGCAGTCATGGCCTGGCTGGGCGGGCAGCCGCATGTCGCCGCAGCGGCCCGTAAGGCTGCCGGGGTGCGCGGGGATCTGGACCACTTCGGCGCGCTCGGCTTTTTGCAGGGCCTCCTCACAGTGCTGCGCGATTCCGGGCACGCGGGGCTCTTCGTCGTCCTGGATGAGGTGGAGACGCTTCAGCGGGTCCGCTCCGACGCACGTGATAAAGCGTTGAACGCGCTGCGCCAGCTCATCGACGAGGTGCATTCCGGGCGCTTCCCCGGACTCTATTTGATGATCACGGGAACTTCAGCTTTCTTCGAAGGTCAGCAGGGTGTACAGCGTCTGGCCCCCCTGGCCCAGCGTCTGGCCACCGACTTCACTACCGATCCCCGCTTCGACAATCCCCGCGCGGTGCAACTGCGCCTTTCCGGCTTCACTTTCGACTCGCTCGTCGGCCTCGGGTTGACCATCCGCGACCTGTACGCGAGCGGATCGTCAAGCCCGGAGCGCATCAAGGCCATCGCGGACGACGCCTACATCGCCGATCTGGCCAAGGCCGTAGGCGGAGCGTTGGGCGGCAAGGTGGGCATCGCGCCCCGGCTGTTCCTCAAGAAGCTCGTCGGCGATGTCCTGGACCGTATCGACCAGTTCGAGGACTTCGACCCGCGCGAGCACTACGTCCCGACCATGAACACGGCGGAGCTGAGCGAGGTCGAGCGTAACGCCGCCGCGGCTGGAAGCGCCGACGACATCGCGCTGGAGCTTCCGTGACGGACACGACCGAAGGCCCGGCTCCCTTGGACCGACTGCACCGAGGTCTGGTCCACCACATCGTGAACTCGCTCGGCTGGCCCGGTCTGCGGCCGCTTCAGGAGGAAGCGATCGCACCGCTGTTGGAAGGATCGGACGCCGTGCTGCTCGCGCCCACCGCCGGCGGGAAGACCGAGGCCGCTTGCTTCCCCCTGCTGTCGAGAATGGAGCAGCAGAGCTGGACCGGCACCTCGGTGCTGTACGTCTGTCCGCTCAAGTCCCTGCTCAACAACCTGCTGCCCCGGCTGGAAACGTACACCTCATGGCTCGGGCGCACGACCGCGCTCTGGCACGGCGATGTTCCGCAGACGCGCCGCAAGCGGATCCTGCGGGAACGGCCGGATGTCCTGCTGACCACCCCCGAGTCGCTGGAGGCGATGCTGGTCAGCGCGAACGTCGATCACCGGGCCTTCTTCTCGGGGTTGCGGGCGATCGTCGTCGACGAGGTGCACGCCTTCGCGGGTGACGACCGGGGCTGGCACCTGCTGGCCGTACTGGAGCGGCTGGAGCGCGTGGTCGACCAGCCAGTCCAGCGCGTCGGCCTCTCCGCGACGGTGGGGAACCCGGACGAGCTGCTGACGTGGTTGCAGGGGTCCGGGGCGGGCAAGCGCACCGCTCGGGTAGTCGCTCCGCACCTGCGTGAGACAACACCGGCTCCTTCTCCGTCCGGGGAGATAGAACTGGACTATGTAGGTTCGCTGACCAACGCGGCAACGGTGATCGCAGCCCTGCACCGGGGCGAGAAGCGGCTGGTGTTCTGCGAGTCGCGCCGACAGGTCGAGAAGCTCGGCGAGACGCTGCGCGCGAAGGGCGTGACCACCTTTCTGTCCCACGCCTCACTCTCCGTAGACGAACGGCGCCGTGCGGAGGAGGCCTTCGCCGAGGCCCGCGACTGTGTGATCGTCTCCACGAGCACACTGGAGCTCGGCATCGACGTCGGTGACCTGGACCGGGTCATCCAGATCGACGCACCCGCCACGGTTGCCTCGTTCTTGCAGCGCCTCGGCCGCACCGGACGACGCCCCGGCTCCACACGGAACTGTCTTTTCCTGGCCGTGGACGAGGCGGGTCTGCTGTCGGCGGCCGCCCTTCTTCTGCTCTGGTCCCGTGGCTGGGTAGAACCGGTCGTCGCGCCCCCGGAGCCGCGGCACATCGCGGCCCAGCAAGTCCTCGCCCTGTGTCTTCAGGAGCACCGGGTCGGGGACCAACTGTGGCGGGAGTGGTGGAGCGAGCTCGGCCCGTTCGGTGCTTCAGCGGAGCCGATCGTGCGTCACCTGATCGACGAGGGCTACGTGGACCTTGATGACGGGCTGATGTTCATCGGTCCGGAAGCGGAACGCCGCTTCGGATTCCGCCACTTCATGGATCTCACCGCGGTGTTCACCGCCCCGCCCGAATTCACTGTGCTGTCCGGCCGCACCCTGATCGGCACGACCGATCCCGGACTGCTCACCGACGAGGTGGTCGGACCGAGACGGCTGCTGCTGGCTGGACGCAGCTGGCAGGTGACCTACATCGACTGGTCACGGCGCCGCTGTTTCGTCGAGCCGGTGGAGGGCGGCGGCAGGGCCCGCTGGGGCGGGATGGGCTTCGCCCGCGCCGCCTCGTACGAACTGGCACAGGCGGCCCGAGACGTACTGCTCGGCGCGACTCCACCGGTCACCCTCACCCGTCGCGCCAAAGGCGCCCTCGCGCAGGCTCGCGACGCGTCCGCCGAGTTGGTGTGCCCCACCGGCACGGTGATCATGCGGGGCAGGCGCGACACGAACGTCCGCTGGTGGACCTGGGCCGGATACCGGGCCAATGCCACCCTGGCCGCCACGCTCACCTCCCTCGCCGACCCGCTACAGCGCCCCACGGACGCGTACGTCAGGCTGCGCGAGGACATCACCGCCCGGGAGTGGAAGCAGGCCGCAGCGGAGGGCTCCGAGCACCTCTGCCTGCCCGCGGTGGACCCCCGCGCTCTGACGGGCCTGAAGTTCAGCGCGGCCCTTCCGCAGCGCCTGGCAGAGGCGACGCTCGCCTCCCGCCTGGCCGACCTCGACGGAGCAGCGGCGGCACTCCGCGAGCCCGTGAGGTTCACGACCCATAGCGTCAGCGATGGTGGGTGACCAGACAACCGAAGCCGCAGGAGTCCGAGGTCTGACGTCGCCTCACGTCATCGCACTCCATGCGTCACCTCAACACACGGGGAATCGATGAACGCTTGAACGGCCGGATCGTCGAGGGAGTGGACCCGAGCCCGAGCGGCGCTCAGGTCACCGCCGTCCTGGACGACCGCTGCCGGGCCCCCAGATCAGTAACAGCGCGCGAAACAGCTAGCGGCCCCGGAGCACTCGAATAATTCGGCCGGTTCTACGAAGCGTGAAGCCCGTGCCTGGGTCCGCCTGCCGACGGCAGCAACAACCAAGAGCCCAGTCCAGTCCATGGGAGCACCTGCAGGTCAGGCTTCGGACATCCGATTGTTGAGTGTCTGGGGCGCAGCCTTGTGGGGCAGCAGTTCCTGCGCACTTGCCTGGGGCACAGCGGGCTGCTCCCCGCCCGCATATCGGTGTGCTCCAGTCCCTGGAACCGGTCGCAGCGGGCTGCGCGGGGTTCGTCCTGCTCGGCGAACGCCTCACAATGCTCCAGTGGACGGCGATGAGCTGCATCACCGTGCCATCGACAGGCACGGTCCTCGGCCACTGGGCCGGTCGGCGGAGTCCGCCCGGCGGGTCCGGAGTGTCGCGAGGTGCCACCGGCCCGTCCCGGTGGGGTGGAGAACGAGATGTCCGCACCGGCCGATGAGTTCTGCCGCCGGGGCGGGTCTGTATCCACAGACATCGCACCGACCCACCAGGAGGTCGCACCATGAAGCCGCAGAAGATCAAGACGTTCCTCTGGTACGACGGGCAGGCCGAGGAGGCCGCGAAGTTCTACACCTCGCTCTTCGACGACTCCCGCATCCTGGAGACCACCCACTACAACGAGGCGCACAACGAGGTGGCCCCCGGCAGGGCCGGCTCCGTGCTGACCGTTCTCTTCGAGCTGGCGGGACAGCAGTTCGTCGCCCTCAACGGCGGCCCGGAGTTCCAGTTCACCGAGGCGATCTCCCTCCAGGTGGACTGTGGCTCCCAGGAGGAGGTGGACACCCTCTGGGCCAAGCTGACCGCCGACGGCGGCGAGGAGGGCCCGTGCGGCTGGCTCAAGGACAAGTACGGCGTCTCCTGGCAGATCGTCCCCCGCCGGCTGTTCGAGCTCCTCGACGAGGGGGCGCCGGCCCAGGCCGAGGCCGTCACCAAGGCCATGCTCGGCATGCACAAGCTCGACATCGCCGCCCTGGAATCCGCCGCCAAAGCCTGAGGCCGGGCCACCGGGCCACCGGGCCGCACCCGAAAGGCGCCCCTCGGGGCACGCAGGGTGCGGCCGGTGTGCGACGGCGGCCCGCCACCAGCGGGTCAGCGGTTGCTCGCGGCCACCCACCGCTCCAGCACCGCGCGGGCCGACCCCGAGTCGATGGCCTCCGCGGCCCTCTCCATGGCCCCCGCAAGTTGCTCGGGCAGCGAACCGGCACCCGGCGACAGTGCCACCAATGCAGCGGCGGCGTTCAAGAGCACCGCGTCCCGCACGGGCCCGCGCTCCCCCTCCAGCAGCCGACGCGCGACATCCGCGTTGTACGCGGCGTCCGCGCCCCGCAGCGCCTCCACGGGAACCAGCTCGATGCCCACGTCGCGCGGGTCGAAGCTCTCCTCCCGTACGGCACCGTCGCGGACGACCCACACGGTGGATGTCGCCGTGGTGGTCAGCTCGTCCAGCCCGTCGTCCCCGCGGAAGACCAGCGCGGAGGAGCCGCGCGCTGCCAGTACCCCGGCGATGATCGGCGCCATCCGCGCATCGGCCACCCCGGTGGCCTGCGCGGCGACCCGGGCCGGATTGGTGAGCGGGCCGAGGAAGTTGAAGGGGGTGGCAACCCCCAGCTCCTTACGGGCCACACCCACATGCCGCAGCGCGGGGTGGAACTTGACCGCGAAGCAGAAGGTGATGCCCGCCTCGTCCGCCATCGCGGCAACCTGCTCGGGCGGCAGCTCCAGGTTGACGCCCAGCTTCTCCAGCACGTCCGAGGCACCGCTGGCGCTGCTCGCGGCGCGGTTGCCGTGCTTGACGACCTTGGCGCCGGTGCCCGCGACGACGATTGCCGACATGGTCGAGATGTTGACGGTCTTCGCCCGGTCACCGCCCGTACCGACGATGTCGACGGTGGCCCCGGGAACCTCGATGGTCCGGGCGTGCTCGTACATCGCTTCCACGAGACCGGAGATCTCCTCGACGGTCTCGCCCTTGGCCCGCAGCGCCACCGCGAAGCCGGCGATCTGCACATCGCTGGCCTCACCGCGCATGATCCGGTCCATCGCCCACGCGGTGGCGTCCGCGCTCAGGTCCTCGCCCGCGAGCAGCGTGCTCAGTACGTCGGGCCAGGTACGCGCCGCCATGGTGTCGCCTCCGGCGGGGGTAGCAGCGCTCATGGTGACCACTTCCTGGCAATAGGACCGACGCATTGGTGCCGCCACCCTACCGAGTCCGTGGGCCGAACCGACGGGCTGCTCAGCAAAGGCGGGAGGGGCTCACGGGACGTACCCGTGAACCCCTCCCGATGTGGCGGATTCAGCTGACTCAGCTGCGCGAACCGGTCAGTGGTGCCCGTGACCGCTCTCGATCTCGCGGTACTCCTCCCGGGTCGGCTTCGGGATCTGCCCCGACTCCCCGTAGTAGCCCTTCGAGAGCTTGGACCGCAGCTTCTGCCCGCGGGAGACCTTCCGCTCGACGCCGTTCTCGTCCTTCAGCGGGCCGATCTCCACCGGCTCGTACTGGTCGTGCGCGGTGAGCGAGTGCAGCTGCTCCTGGGAGAGCGGCTCGTGGATCTCGACGAACTCACCGTGCGGCAGCCGCTTGATGGTGCCGGTCTCGCGGCCGTGCAGCACCTTCTCCCGGTCCTTGCGCTGGAGACTGAGGCAGAAGCGCCGGGTGATCCAGAAGACCAGGACGGGCAGGACGAAGAACGCAATCCGTACGAACCAGGTGATCGCGTTGATCGACAGATGGAAGTGCGTCGCCCACAGGTCGTTGCCGCCGCCGACGAGGAGCACGAAGTACCAGGCGATCCACGCGGCGCCGAAGGCCGTACGCGTAGGTGCGTTGCGCGGCCGGTCGGCGATGTGGTGCTCACGCTTGTCCCCCGTCACCCATGCCTCGATGAACGGGTAGACGGCAATCGCGACCAGCACCAACGGGAAGATGATCAGCGGGATGAACACGCCGAGCACCAGCGTGTGACCCCACAGATTGACTTCCCATCCCGGCATGAACCGGATCAGGCCCTCGGAGAAGCCCATGTACCAGTCGGGCTGCGCGTTGGTGGACACCTGGTCGGGCCGGTAGGGCCCCAGCACCCAGATCGGGTTGATGGTGAACAGCGCCGAGATGGCCGCGATCACACCGAAGACCAGGAAGAAGAAGCCTCCGGCCTTGGCCATGTACACCGGCAGCAGCGGCATGCCGACCACATTGGTGTTCTTCCGGCCGGGGCCCGCGAACTGGGTGTGCTTGTGGTAGAAGACCAGGATCAGATGCGCCACCAGCAGCCCGAGCATGATGCCCGGCAGCAGCAGGATGTGGACCGAGTAGAACCTGGCCACGAAGTCGTGCCCGGGGAACTCGCCGCCGAACAGGAACATCGACAGATACGTGCCCACGATCGGCACGGACAGGACCGCGCCCTCCATGAACCGGACACCGGTGCCGGAGAGCAGGTCGTCCGGGAGCGAGTAGCCGGTGAAGCCGGTGAACATGCCCAGGACGAAGAGCAGGAACCCGAAGACCCAGTTGACCTCGCGCGGCTTGCGGAAGGCCCCCGTGAAGAAGACGCGCATCATGTGCACGAACATCGCCGCGAGGAAGATCAGCGCCGCCCAGTGGTGGATCTGCCGCACCAGCAGACCACCGCGTACGTCGAAGCTGATGTCCAGCGTCGAGGCGTACGCCTCCGACATCCGCACCCCGTGCATCGGGGTGTAGGCGCCGTGGTATTCCACCTCGTTCATCGACGGGTGGAAGAACAGCGTCAGATAGACGCCGGTCAGGATGATGATGATGAAGCTGTAGAGCGCGACCTCACCCAGCATGAAGGACCAGTGGTCCGGGAAGATCTTGCGCATGTTGGCCTTGGCGAGGCTGTAGATGCCCAGCCGTCCGTCGGCCCAGTCGGCGACCCGCTCGCCCGCGGGTGCCTTTTTCTTGCCCTCGGCAGCCGCGCTGCCCCCGGGCTCGGTTCCAGTACTCATCCGCGCTCCCAGAAGGCCGGACCGACGGGCTCCGCGAAGTCGCCCTGCGCTTCGAGGTAGCCGTCCTTGTTGACGCTGATGTTGAGCTGCGGCAGCGGGTGGCCGGCGGGTCCGAAGAGCACGCGCGCACCGTCGGACAGGTCGAACGTCGACTGGTGGCACGGGCACAGGACATGGTGGGTCTGCTGCTCGTAGAGGCTGACGGGGCAGCCGACGTGCGTGCAGATCTTCGAGAAGGCGACGATCCCCTCGTGCGACCAGTCCAGCTCGCGCTTGTCCTTGATGTCGTTCGGCTCCAGCCGCACGATCATCAGGGCCGCCTTGGCGATCTCCTTCGCGAACTCCTCGTCGCCGTGCTCGAGGCCCTCGGGCTTGGCGAAGGTGAGCGAACCGACGGCGATGTCCTCGGGGCGCAGCGGCTCGTCGGTGTTCTCGTTGACGAGCAGCTTGCCCTTCTTCCAGGCAGTGTGCCGCAGCTTGTCCTCGGGCAGCGGACCCAGATCGCGCAGCAGGACGACGCCGGAGAGCGGCACCAGGGCCACGGCACCGAACATCGTGTTGCGGATCAGCTTCCGGCGGCCGAAGGCCGACTCCTTGGCACCCTGCTTGAAGTCGGAGAAGACCTTCTCGCGCACCTCCGGGGAGGCGGCGATGGCGTGCCGCTCGTCGACCATCTCCTCGTCGGACATCAGCGTGCGGGCCCAGTGGACCGCACCGGCGCCGATACAGAAGAGGGCGACACCGAGGGTGAGGCCGAGTGCCAGGTTCAGCGCGCTGACGTTTCCGATCGGCCAGGCGTAGACGATCTGGTCGATCGGGAAGGCCACGAAGGAGGCGATGAAGCCCACCGTGGCCAGCATGGACAGCGTGAAGAGGAAGGCGACGGTGCGCTCGGAGCGCTTGGCCGCCCGCTCGTCGATGTCCTGGATGCGGTGCTCGTGCGGCGGCAGGCCGGGGTCCGCGAAGGGGTCGGTCTTCGCCAACTCCGCACCGTGGGATTCCTGCTCTGCAGGCAGGTTCTCGTCTGACACGTTCTCGTCTGGTCCAGTCTGGCTACTCATGACTTCTTGGCCTTTGCGGTCCGAGCGGCGACCCAGACAGCGACGGCGATCAGCGCGCCGAGACCGAAGATCCAGGCGAACATGCCCTCCGCGACGGGGCCGAAGCCACCGAGCTTGAACCCGCCGGGGCTCTCCGACTTGTCGCTGTTGACCTCCTTCACGTACGCGACGATGTCCCGCTTGTCCTTCTCGGGAAGCGCACCGTCGGTGAAGGACGGCATGTTCTGGGGGCCGGTCTGCATGGCCTCGTAGAGGTGCTTGGGGTCGACATCTTCGAGGTCGGGCGCGAACTTGCCGTGCGTGAGGGCACCGCCCTCGCCGGTGAAGTTGTGGCACTGCGAGCAGTTGGTGCGGAAGAGTTCCCCGCCCCTGGCGACGTCGGCACCGCTCGGGTCGTACATGTCCTTGGTGGGCTTGGTCGGGCCCGAACCCAGGGAGGCGACGTAGGCGGCGAGCTGGTTGATCTCGTCCTGGTCGTAGATCCTCTTCTTCTTGGGCACCTGGGCGCCGGGCTGCTGGGCAGGCATCCGGCCGGTGCCGACCTGGAAGTCCACTGCCGCGGCCCCGACACCGACCAGGCTGGGACCGTCGCTGGTCCCCTGGCCGCCGGTCCCGTGGCAGCTGGAGCACCCGGTGGCGTAGAGCTTCTTGCCCTCCTCGATGGCGAGGGACTTACTCGACTCCTGCTCGGCCTTGGCCTCGCCCGCGGGAGCGAACGCGGTGTACAGCCCCCCGGTGGCCGCCAGCGCGAAGAGTAGAACGACAAGCGCCGCCAGCGGATGGCGCCGTCGTGCGGAGAGCTTTTTCACGGATTACCCCGGTGTCAGGATCTTCTCGTCGATGCTGTGTCTGTCCGTCTGTTCCGTAGTCCGCCTGTGCGGTACGGCGCGCGGCGGTGCCGCGCCCGCGCGGTTACCGGATCAGGTAGATCGTGGCGAAGAGGCCGATCCAGACGACATCGACGAAGTGCCAGTAGTAGGACACGACGATGGCGGCGGTGGCCTGGTGGTGAGTGAACCGCCTGGCCGCGTAGGTGCGCCCCAGGACGAACAGGAAGGCGATGAGACCGCCTGTCACGTGCATCCCGTGGAAACCGGTGGTCAGGTAGAACACCGATCCGTACGGACTCGAGGAGAGTGAGGTGCCCTCCTTGACCAGCTCCGTGTACTCGAAGACCTGGCCGCCGATAAAGATCGCACCCATGACGAAGGTGACGATGAACCACGCGCGGAGCTTCTTCACGTCACCGCGCTCGGCAGCGAAGACGCCGAGCTGACAGGTGAGCGAGGAGAGCACCAGGATCGTGGTGTTCGTCGCCGAGAAGGGAAGGTTCAGCTCAGCGGCATGCTCCTTCCAGTACTCGGCTCCGGTCACCGACCGAAGGGTGAAGTACATCGCGAAGAGGGCCGCGAAGAACATCAGCTCGGAACTCAGCCAAATGATGGTTCCGACACTGGTGAGGTTCGGCCGGTTGACCGACGGGTGCGCGTGCCCGGTTTCTACTGCTGTTGCTGTCGCCACGACCGACATTATGTCGGTCGCTTATCCCGGCCTCACTTCGGGGGGTCCCGTTCGGTGTGTCCGTACCCGGCTCCTGCGCTGTGCCCTGGGAAGACGGCCCTCGCCCGGTCCTCTTACGGCCAAGTATCAGGGTGTGCTGACCGGTGTTGACGGTGCGTCGGAGGGAGTAGCATCCGAGCGGCGCCACCGCGAAAAGCGGCTTCTTGCCGCCCGGTGCGTCACGGTTCGCCCGATACGGACGCGGAGGAACGATGCAGCCGACCGCCACGGTGCTGGTCTACAGCGACAACGCCACCACCCGCGAGCAGGTGCGGCTCGCAGCAGGCCGCAGGCCCGCCACCGATGTGCCCGAGGTCCGCTACGTGGAGTGCGCCACCCTCCCCGCGGTGCTCGCCACGCTGGAGGAACTGCACGTGGACGCGTGCGTGCTGGACGGGGAGACCGCCCCGGCCGGCGGCATGGGCGTATGCCGGCAGATCAAGGACGAGATCTTCGACTGCCCGCCGGTGCTGCTGCTGATCGGCAGGCCGCAGGACGCCTGGCTGGCCACCTGGAGCCGGGCCGAGGCCACCGTCTCGCACCCGATCGACCCGGTGGCGCTGGCCGACGCGCTGGCCGGGCTGCTGCGGGACCGTACCGGCGACGGCACCCTCGCCCCGGCCTGAAGCCCGCCTGACGCTCCCGCCCTCCCCAGCCTCCGGCCGGGGCCCAGCTGAGCACCGGGCCGGGAGGCCCGCCAGGAGAAACGCCGCGCCCGTCTGTCCCCCGCGCGCGGGGGACAGACGGGCGCGCCTTTCTGTTCACAGATTTCCGGTCTTTCCCAGATTTCCGGTCACACCGGGACAGGTCATACCTGGGGACGCAGCCGCGCGGCGTCCGCGGGGCTGCTTCCAGCGGGTATGCCGTGGTTGACGGCGCTGCCGGCGCGCCATTTCTTCCAGCCCAGGTTCCAGTCCCCGAAGCCGTTGCCGAAGGGGACCATCTTCTCGCCCGCCGAATTGACGTGCTGGACGATGTCGCCCTGGCGGACGTTGTCGAAGAACCACTTGGCGTTGGCGCTGCTCATGCCGGTGCAGCCGTGGCTGGTGTTCGACACGCCCTGGGAACCGACCGACCAGGGGGCGCCGTGCACATACTCACCGCTGTTGGTGAGGCGGGTGGCCCAGTGGACCCCCAGGTCGTAGAAGTCGCCGGCACCGATGCTGGCGCTCGTCATCCGTACGAAGGGCTCCTTGGTGAGGATCACCTTGATGCCGTTGCGGGTCTCGTAACCCGCCTTGCCCGTGGTGACGGGTATGGAGCGGATGGTTCTGCCGTTCTTCCTGACGGTCATCACGTGCGAGGAGGCGTCGGTGATCGCTTCTATTCGGTCGCCGGTCTTCATCCGAACGGATTCGGCCTTGCCGCCGTAGAGGCCGTCGCGCACCTTCAGCCCTTTGAGTGACGAGCGGAGGGTGACGGAGGCGTGCGCGGGCCAGTAGGAGCTGGGCCGGTAGTGCAGCTCCTTGCTGTCCACCCAGTGCCAGGAGCCGTCCACATAGGGCTTGGACTCCACCTTCAGCGCCCGCTCGACGAGCTCGCGCTGTTTGCGGCCCTTGACGGGGTGGCTCAGCTCCGCCGTGAGGGGCTGTCCGACGCCATAGGTGCCGCTGTCCGGGCCCAGCTTGACGTCCAGATGCCTGGAGGCGGGCTTGGTCTCGAAACGCAGTGTGCGCCGCCCTGGGGCACCCTCGTCGTTCTCCGTGCTCACCTGGAGGGTGTAGCGCGCGCCGGCGGCCAGCGGCCCGGTGCTGTGCCAGCGCTTGCCGTCGGCGGACAGTTCGCCCGGCACCACATGGCCCGAGGCGTCGGTGGCGAAGATGTCGGTGAGGGAGTCGCCGTGCTGGGCGGTGACTTCGAGCGGCTGGTTCGGGTCGACGTCCTTGCTGTCGGCGTCGGCGTTGACGGCCACGGCGTCCGTGGCGTCGTAGGGGGTGGCGGCGAGCGAGTTGCCGCCGCTGCTGCCGCTGCAGGCGGCGAGCCCCACGGAGAGGGGTGCCAGCAGCAGGGCGCAGCTCTTCACCACCCGGCGCTTGTACTTACGGGACAGGGTTCGGGGGGTGAGGACCCCCTGTGCTATCGCAGTGCGTGGGCTGTGGCTCATGGGCCCAAAATATGAAGAATCGTCATTTCGGGCCCGCTGAGTGCGTACAAACGGGTCGGCCCCCCGGAGTGTCGGGGGGCCGATCCTTGCTTTCTCGGTTGTGTGGTGCTGCCGGTTGTGTGGTGCCGTCGGTTGCGCGGCGCCGCGTCCGGCTACTGGGTGCGGTTCTGACCGTGGTAGTACTCGAACACCCAGCCGAACAGGCCGATCAGCAGCACCGGGGCCGAGACGTACACCAGCCACCAGCCGAGGGCCACGCCCAGGAAGGCGAAGGCGCCACCGAGGCCCAGCACCAGCGGCTGCCAGCTCCACGGGCTGAAGAAGCCCAGCTCGCCGGCGTCGTCCGCGACATCGGCCTCTTTGTTGTCCTGGGCTCCGGTGTCGACCCGGCGCGCGGTGAACGCCAGGTAGTAGCCGATCATGATGGACAGACCGAAGGCCAGGAAGAGGCCGGTGGTACCGACCGGCTCCTTCGACCAGAGCCCGTAGGTGATGGCGACTGCCAGCAGGAAGACCGACAGCCACAGGAACATCTTGCCCTGGATCTTCACTTCCCGGCCTCCTTGCTGCCGGCGAGCGCCTTCTGTTCCCTGTCCACGTTCTCCAGCTCGTCAAGCGCGGAGATCTCCGGGTGGTGCAGGTCGAAGGCCGGGGATTCGGAGCGGATACGGGGCAGGGTGAGGAAGTTGTGCCGCGGAGGCGGGCAGCTCGTCGCCCATTCGAGCGAACGGCCGTAGCCCCACGGGTCGTCCACCTCGACCTTCTGACCGTACTTGTGCGTCTTCCAGACGTTGTAGAAGAACGGCAGCAGCGACATGCCCAGCAGGAACGAGCTGATGGTGGAGATGGTGTTCAGCGCGGTGAAGCCGTCGGCCGCCAGGTAGTCGGCGTACCGGCGCGGCATTCCCTCGGCGCCCAGCCAGTGCTGCACCAGGAAGGTGCCGTGGAAGCCGATGAACAGCGTCCAGAAGGTGATCTTCCCGAGCCGCTCGTCCAGCATCTTGCCGGTGAACTTCGGCCACCAGAAGTGGAAGCCGGCGAACATCGCGAAGACCACGGTGCCGAAGACGACGTAGTGGAAGTGCGCGACGACGAAGTACGAGTCGGAGACGTGGAAGTCCATCGGCGGCGAGGCCAGGATGACACCGGTCAGACCACCGAAGGTGAAGGTGATCAGGAAGCCGATGGTCCACAGCATCGGTGTCTCGAACGACAACGAGCCCTTCCACATCGTGCCGATCCAGTTGAAGAACTTCACACCTGTCGGCACTGCGATCAGGAAGGTCATGAACGAGAAGAACGGCAACAACACGCCGCCCGTCACGTACATGTGGTGCGCCCAGACGGTCACCGAGAGGCCGGCGATGGCGATGGTGGCGCCGATCAGACCGATGTAGCCGAACATCGGCTTACGGCTGAAGACCGGGATGACCTCGGAGACGATGCCGAAGAACGGCAGCGCGATGATGTACACCTCTGGATGGCCGAAGAACCAGAAGAGGTGCTGCCACAACAGCGCTCCGCCGTTGGCCGAGTCGAAGATGTGCGCCCCGAACTTGCGGTCCGCCTCCAGGGCGAACAGCGCGGCGGCCAGCACCGGGAAGGCCAGCAGCACCAGCACACCGGTGAGCAGCACGTTCCAGGTGAAGATCGGCATACGGAACATCGTCATGCCGGGTGCGCGCATGCAGATGATCGTGGTGATGAAGTTGACCGAGCCGAGGATGGTGCCGAAGCCGGAGAGGGCGAGGCCCATGATCCACATGTCGGCGCCGACGCTCGGCGAACGGACCGCGTCCGAGAGCGGCGAGTAGGCGAACCACCCGAAGTCGGCCGCGCCCTGCGGGGTGAGGAAGCCGCCCACCGCGATCAGCGAACCGAAGAGGTAGAGCCAGTAGGCGAACATGTTCAGCCGCGGGAAGGCCACATCGGGCGAGCCGATCTGCAGCGGCATGATCCAGTTCGCGAAGCCGGCGAACAGCGGGGTGGCGAACATCAGCAGCATGACCGTGCCATGCATGGTGAACGCCTGGTTGAACTGCTCGTTCGACATGATCTGCATGCCGGGACGGGCCAGTTCGGCGCGCATGAAGAGCGCCATGACGCCGCCGATGCAGAAGAAGACGAACGACGTGATCAGGTACAGGCTGCCGATCTTCTTGTGGTCCGTCGTTGTCAGCCAGTCGACAACGATCTGTCCTGGCCGCTTGGGGCGCCTGGGGGTTGTCGCCTCAGCCGTCGCGGCGGCGGCACCCTGGGGTTCGTTGAGGATGCTCACGGGTTATTCGTCTCCGCATTCTTGGCGCCGCCCGTGGTGGCGGTACCCGCCGGGATGTAGCCGGTCTGGCCCTTCTTCGCCAGATCCTCCAGGTGCTTTTGGTAACGCTCCGGGGAGACGACCTTCACGTTGAAGAGCATCCGGGAGTGGTCGACGCCGCACAGCTCGGCACACTTGCCCCTAAAGGTGCCCTCCCTGTTGGGGGTCACCTCGAAGCGGTTGACATGGCCCGGGATGACGTCCTGCTTCATCAGGAACGGCAAGATCCAGAAAGAGTGGATGACGTCGCGGGAGGTCAGGATGAACTGGACCTTCTCCCCCTTGGGCAGCCACAGGGTCGGACCCGGGTTGCCGTTCTGCGGGTTCTTGTCCGCCGGAGTACCGGCCGTGTAGACGCCCTCGGCCCCCTTGGGGAAGCCCTTGGTCATCCGGTCCGGGATGGCGCTCAGCTCCTTGTCCAGCGCCTTGTCCGTGTTGACGTCCGTCTTGGGGTCGCCGTCCACGTCCTCGACGTAGTTGAAGCCCCAGCTCCACTGGTAACCAACGACGTTGATCACGTGGGTGGGCTTCTTGGAGGTCGCCAGAAGCTTGGTCTCGTCCCGGGCCGTGAAGTAGAACAGCACCGCGATGATGATGATCGGGACCACGGTGTACAGAGCCTCGATCGGCATGTTGTACCGGGTCTGCGGCGGGATCTCGACCTTGGACCGGGAGCGCCGGTGGAAGATGACGCTCCACAGGATCAGACCCCACACCAGCACGCCCACGGCGAGCGCGGCCGCCCAGGAGCCCTGCCACAGGGAGAGGATCCGCGGCGCCTCGTCCGTTACCGGGGTGGGCATACCGAGGCGGGGGAAGTCCTTTGATGTGCAACCGGTCGCGGTCGCCAGGACCAGGCCCGCGGCCAGCGCCTGCTGCAGCTTCCGCCGCATCGGGCGCCGCGACGTGGGGGTACCGCCCACGGCGCCCGAAGGGCGCCCGTGGGGGAGGTCGGAGCCGTTGGGACTCACGTAGCGCCTTCCCGAGAGTCTCGCCCGCGTCGGTCGGGCGCGGCCCTCTTACGTGGTCGGGCGCCGGCCCAGGCGCGGGCAGGGGTTTGGATGTTTATGCGGACCAAACCCTAGCCGACGCCATTTGGGGTCGCGCGGGGAGGGGGCGTAACGCGCCGCGCGCCACCCTCGCGCCACCCTGATGGGGTGGAATGCCGCCCGGGCACCGCTGAACTGACGCTCTGCAGGCCGGTTCCCGGCTGATTGCGGCGCCGGATTCGCGCGGTGCGGATGCGGCGGTAGCGTACAAGTGTGTCCTATTTTGATGCCGCTTCCTCGCTCCCGCTCCATCCCGTCGCACGACAGGCGCTGCTGGCGTCGGTGGACGAGGGGTGGGCCGACCCGGGCCGTCCGCACCGCGAGGGCAGACGGGCGCGGATGCTGCTGGACGCCGCGCGCGAGACCGCGGCCGAGTCCGTCGGGTGCCGTCCCGACGAGCTCCGTTTCACTTCTTCGGGTACGCAGGCGCTGCACACCGGGATCACCGGGGCGCTGGCCGGACGGCGCCGGGCCGGGCGGCGGCTGGTCGTCTCGGCGGTGGAGCACTCCGCGGTGCTGCACACCGCCGAGGTACACGAGCGGGCCGGGGGTTCCGTGCGCCGCGTCGGCGTCGACCGTACGGGGCGGGTGGACGCACAGGAGTGGGCCCGGGCGCTCGGCGAGGACTGCGCGCTGGCCTGTCTCCAGTCCGCCAACCACGAGGTCGGCACCGTCCAGCCGGTGGCGGAGGTGGCCGCGGCCTGCGCCGAGGCGGGCGTCCCGCTGCTGGTGGACGCGGCACAGTCGCTGCCCTGGGGGCCGGTGGAGGGGGCCTGGTCGCTGCTGACCGGCAGCGCCCACAAGTGGGGCGGTCCTGCGGGCGTCGGGCTGCTCGCCGTACGGAAAGGGGTGCGCTTCGCTCCGCAGGGGCCGGTGGACGAACGGGAGTCCGGGACCGCGCCCGGCTTCGAGAACATCCCCGCCATCGTCGCCGCGGCGGCGGCGCTGCGGGCCGTGCGGGCCGAGGCCGACGCCGAGGCCGCCCGGCTGCGGGCGCTCGTCGACCGGATCCGGGCCCGGGTGCCCGAGCTGGTGCCGGACACCGAGATCGTCGGCGATCCGGTACGGCGGCTGCCGCATCTGGTGACCTTCTCCTGTCTGTACGTGGACGGCGAGGCCCTGCTGCACGCGCTGGACGCGGCGGGCTATTCGGTCTCCAGCGGCTCGTCCTGCACCTCCAGCACGCTGACTCCGAGCCATGTGCTGCGGGCCATGGGGGTGCTGTCGGAGGGCAACGTAAGGGTGTCGCTGCCCCCGGGGACGGCGGAGAGCGATGTGGACCGGTTCCTGGAGGTGCTGCCCGGCGCCGTCGAGGGCGTACGGGCACACCTGGGCGCCGCGGCCGGCACCGCCGCCGGACCTTCGCCGTCCGGTGCCGCATCCGAGGTCACCGTCGATGCGCTGGGCAAGCTGTGCCCGCTGCCGGTGATCGAGCTGGCCAAGGTCATCGAGGACGTGCCCGCCGGGGGCGTGGTCCGCGTCCTCGCCGACGACGAGGCGGCGCGGCTCGACATCCCCGCCTGGTGCGAGATGACGGGGCACGCCTTCGAAGGCGTGGAGGGCGTGGAGTACCGGGTGCGGCGGGCGGAACAAGACGCCGGTTGAGCCGCCCCGGCCGCCCTCAGAGGAAGGCGCCGGACGGGATGTACGGCGACGGAGGCCGCAGCCCGCGGAGGCAGACGAATCCCTCGGCGCGGAGTTCCAGCCCCGCGCGGAGCCCGACGTCGACGGCCCACTGCTGGTCCGCGGTGACGTCCTCCACCTCCACGACGACGCCCTCCGGCACGCCGAGCAGTGCCGCGCTCAGTACCCGGGTGGCGAGCCGCCGGGAGGTGGCGCCCAGCAGCTCGACCTTGCCCTCCTCGCTGATGTAGCAGTAGCCGCTGCCGGCCAGGTCGTCGGCGACGACCAGCCGGTTGTGCCGCATCAGGAACTCGTGGTCGGGTCCGTGTGCGCCGCCGCGCAACCGCCGGTCGACGGAGTCGAGCAGGTCGCGGTCGCGCGGGCCGCCCGCGACCGCCGCGCCCTCGACGGTGCCCAGCCCTGCCCGGTCGACGACGCCGCGCATCCGGATGGTGGGGTGCAGTTCGAACCCGGCCTGCCGGTAGATCCGGGCGGCGGCCGGGTGCCGGGAGCAGCAGATGATGCCGCGCAGACAGCCGCGCCCGTACTCCAGCGTGCGCTGGAGCAGCGCACGCCCGACACCCTTGCCCTGGAGGCCGGGCAGCACCACGAGGAGGGCCAGGCCCCAGGTGCCCTCCCGGATATGGGACTGCGCCGCGCCGACGGCCTGGCCGCTCTCGTCCTCGGCGAGCCAGCTGCCCGCGGGGTCGTGCCGGACGATGTGCCTTACCTTTTCGCGGCTGCGGGTCGCCTGCGGCGGGGCATCCCCTTTGAGGGCGTGCGGGGTCCCGAACGCCGCCTCGGCCAGCTTCCGTATGGTCTCCGCGTCGTCCTCGGTGTCCCTGACAGGTCGCAGCAACATCCGCGCACGCTACGCTGCGCGACGGGCCGCCTCAATGGTGTTGCTGAGGGGGTGCCCCTGCCCGACGTCGCAGACTGCGGGTGCACTGTGGCCGAGCGCGCAGTTCCCCGCGCCCCTTCGGGGCTACGGCAGGGCCAGCATCCGTTCCAAAGCCAGCTTGGCGTACTTCTCCGTTTCCGCGTCGACCTGGATGCGGTTGACGACGGTGCCGTCGGCCAGCGATTCCAGCGCCCACACAAGGTGGGGCAGGTCGATGCGGTTCATCGTCGAGCAGAAGCAGACGGTGCGGTCGAGGAAGACGATCTCCTTGTCCTCGGCGGCGAACCGGTTGGCCAGCCGCCGTACGAGGTTGAGCTCGGTGCCGATGGCCCACTTGGAGCCGGGGGGAGCCGCTTCCAGCGCCTTGATGATGTACTCCGTGGAGCCGACCTGGTCGGCCGCGGCGACGACCTCGTTCTTGCACTCGGGGTGCACCAGCACATTGACGCCCGGGATGCGCTCGCGTACCTCGCGGACCGACTCCAGGGAGAAGCGGCCGTGCACGGAGCAGTGGCCGCGCCACAGGATCATCTTGGCGTCGCGGAGCTGCTGCGCGGTCAGTCCGCCGTTCGGCTTGTGCGGGTTGTAGACGACGCAGTCGTCCAGCGACATGCCCATGTCGCGGACGGCGGTGTTCCGGCCGAGGTGCTGGTCGGGCAGGAAGAGCACCTTCTCCCCCTCGGCGAACGCCCACTCCAGGGCCCGCTTGGCGTTGGAGGAGGTGCAAATGGTGCCGCCGTGCCGGCCGGTGAACGCCTTGATGTCGGCGGAGGAGTTCATGTACGAGACGGGGACGGTCACTTCGGCGACCCCGGCCTCGGTGAGAACGTCCCAGCACTCGGCGACCTGTTCGGCGCTGGCCATGTCCGCCATCGAGCAGCCGGCCGCCAGATCGGGGAGGACGACCTGCTGCGCTTCGGAGGTGAGGATGTCGGCGGACTCGGCCATGAAGTGCACGCCGCAGAAGACGATGTACTCGGCCTCCGGGCGGGCCGCGGCGTCCCGGGCCAGCTTGAAGGAGTCACCGGTCACATCGGCGAACTCGATGACCTCGTCGCGCTGGTAGTGGTGGCCGAGCACGAAGACGCGGTCGCCGAGCTTCTCCTTCGCGGCGCGGGCACGGGCCACCAGGTCCGGGTCGGAGGGGGCGGGGAGGTCGCCGGGGCACTCGACTCCGCGCTCGCTCCTGGGGTCGGCCTCACGGCCGAGCAGCAGCAGCGCGAGCGGGGTCGGCTGTACGTCCAGCGGCTGGGCGGCACTCACAGGACCAGCCCTTTCTGTAGCTCAGTTCGACTTCGCGTCGGATTCTCGTCTAAGTGACGTTATCTATCATAACCGCTTCATGTCAGTTTGACGATGGCCATCGCGTCGATGTGACGCATTCCCAGCCGCTCCGGCGGTGTGCGAGCATGAAGTGACGCTCCTGGAATGAATCCGGGATGCCGACGGTTGAGCCGACGGTAAGAGAGCAGTCCGTACAACCCGGGAGAGAAGCAGATGTCCGTTTCGGACGAGACCGCTGTAAGCGAGGGCATCATCCTGTCCGACGCCGCCGCCGCGAAGGTCAAGAGCCTGCTGGAGCAGGAGGGCCGCGACGACCTGGCGTTGCGCGTCGCCGTCCAGCCGGGTGGCTGCTCCGGCCTGCGGTACCAGCTCTTCTTCGACGAGCGCGCGCTCGACGGCGACGTGGTCA
This sequence comes from Streptomyces sp. 3N207, assembly GCF_052246355.1. Lineage (NCBI taxonomy): Bacteria > Bacillati > Actinomycetota > Actinomycetes > Kitasatosporales > Streptomycetaceae > Streptomyces > Streptomyces sp. 3N207. The sequence continues at coordinate 168,435 of NZ_JBQQBV010000010.1, forward strand.
AGGATTTCGACGGCGTCAAGGTCGTCACCGACCGGATGAGCGCGCCCTACCTCGGCGGCGCCTCCATCGACTTCGTCGACACCATCGAGAAGCAGGGCTTCACGATCGACAACCCGAACGCCACCGGCTCCTGCGCCTGCGGCGACTCGTTCAACTAAGGCCCCCGCGGTCGGCCGCTGCCGACCGTACGAGGCCGTGACAAGGGCGGCGGACTCCCCCCACCAGGAGTCCGCCGCCCTTGTCGTTCCCAGGGGCGGCGCCGGCCGCTACGCGCCGGCTGCCCGGATCACTTGCGGGGCAGCTTCTCGCCGTCCCGCGCGTCGACCACCTTGCGGTCGCCCAGCTTCTTGTCGAGCTCCACCTCGGCGGTCTGCCGCTTGGCGATCTTGACGCAGACCTTCTTGCCATCCTTCTTCTTGGCCTCGATCTTGACCTTCACCGTGGAGCCGGACTCGTCGGCGGTGGCCTTGTAGGTGTCGCACACCCCGCCCCAGAAGGTCAGCTTCAGGGTGCGGCCCTCCGTCTTGTACGACTCGATCGCCTGCGTGGGCTGCTTGCCGCCCGAGCCGACGTCACCGCTGCCCGGTTCCGAGGGGTGGCCGGAGGTCTTCGAGGGCTTGAGGTACTGCTGCTTCACGGCCGGGTGGGTGACCTTGAGGTCCCCGCCGCCGGGCCGCTTCACCTCGTAGATCCACGCCGGGACGAGCAGCGGCTTGCCGTGCGAGCGCTCCAGCGAGAGCCCGAAGGCGGCACCCCCGATCTTCGTCGGCTCGTCGCCCTGCTCCCCCTCGTCCCCATGACCGCCGCGCGACTGGCTCGCCTTGTTCATCTCGTCGAGCGTCGCGGTGGCACTCTGCACCGGGTAGACCTCGCCCTTGTCGGTCTTGTTCCAACTGCCCTGCGCCCGGGTGATGGTGCCCTTGTCGTCCACCACGAAGGTGCTGTCCCAGCCGTGTGTCGGCAGATGGTCCACCCTGGGCGAGGCAGTGACCGTACGAGTGCCGCCGACCGGCGACCCGGCGTCCAACGTGGCGTCCTCCAGCCCGAGCGCGCGCAGCGCGGGGCGTACGGCGTCCTCCGCCTTCTTCTCGGAGAGGGGCTTGCCGCCAGGTGCGGGGTCGGGGTCGGCGTCCAGCGGGACGGTCTGGCCGTTCTGGTACGTCCACGCGCCGCCGGCGCCCCCGCGCTCGGCGGTCAGCCGGGGTCCCTTGCCCTGGCCGCCGCCCGCCTGCCAGCGGCCGTCCTGGTCCTTGACGGCGCCCTTGACGTGCAGCGCCTCGGCGAGCTTCGCCACCTGCGCGCGGCTCACATCGTGGCCCGGCTTGTAGACGGCTGCGGCCTTGGGGCCGTCCGGCAGTTCGCCCTCGGCGCGATAGCCGCGCGGGCCCATCGGCTCGCCGGGCGCGACGCCCTCGCCGCTGTCCCGGGCCGAGGTGGTGGTGCCGTCCAGGGCCAGCCGCGGGGGGCCGCCGTCGGGGCTGCGGGCGGCATCCGTGCTGCCCGCGCCGTTCGTGCCGTCGGAAAAGGCGGTGGATGCCCAGTACGCACCGCCCCCTCCGGCCACCAGGACCGCGGCGGCCACGGCGCCGACGGTAAGCTGCCGCCGCCTGCTCCGGGGTGCCGGCCGGCCCTCGGTCTCGGGGGACTGGTCTGTACTCACCGAAAACTCCTTTGGCTCCGCGTCCATGAGCCCTCCCACATGCGGGGAACACTCATGCCCCCTCATGCGGGGGACGTGAGTGGGACGGGGACCGAAAGCGGACGGTTCCCGCACGGCGCGCTCCGTGACAGAGTCGGCCGTTCAGTCGCCGTACTCGGACATCCCGTCCAGGAGGCGTGCGGAGCGTATCGGGACCCGCACGCCGTGCAGCGAGGCCGGACGGACGGGGCGCCGTTCCTCGGGCACCGCGGGCCGGACCGTCCAGTGCGGGACCATCCGCGCGCAGTCGCCGAGCAGTTGCTCCATCGACTCGTGCTCGGCGTGCTCGACCGGGAAAGGCGCTGTTTTCCACATGAGGATCACGCTACGCATCGGATGAGCTGCCCGGAAGACCCTACTATGAGGTAGTTGTGTCCTGTTCGGCTCAGGGGACCCAGCGGGTAGCGTGGCGAGCGCCTTCCCCTCGTGCGCTGGACGTACGGGGGTACCCGATGTCTCTCAGGAGCAGAATTCGTCGTGCGTATCGCAGTCTGCGGCTCCATCGCAAACGACCACCTGATGACCTTCCCGGGGCGCTTCTCCGACCAACTGGTCGCCGACCAGTTGCACACGGTCTCGCTCTCCTTCCTCGTCGACCGCCTCGACATCCGCCGAGGCGGCGTCGGCGCCAACATCGCTTTCGGCATGGGCCAACTCGGCGTGCGGCCGGTCCTCGTCGGCGCGGCAGGAGAAGACTTCGAGGAATACCGCGCCTGGCTCGAACGGCACGGTGTGGACACCGAGTCCGTGCACATCTCCGAGGTCGCGCACACCGCACGATTCGTCTGCACCACCGACGCGGACAACAACCAGATCGGCTCGTTCTACACCGGCGCCATGAGCGAGGCCCGGAACATCGAGATCAAGTACGTCGCCGACCGCGTCGGCCGGCTCGACCTCGTGCTGATCGGTGCCGACGACCCCGAGGGGATGATGCGCCATACCGAGGAGTGCCGTACCCGCAGCATCCCCTTCGCCGCCGACTACTCGCAGCAGATCGCGCGGATGGACGGCGAGGGCATCCGCAACCTCACCGACGGCGCGACCTACCTCTTCTCGAACGAGTACGAGAAGGAACTGATCGAGACCAAGACCGGCTGGAGCGACGAGGAGGTCCTCCAGCGCGTCGGCACGCGCGTCACCACGCTCGGCAAGAAGGGGGCCCGCATCGACCGGGCGGGCGAGGAGCCGATCGTCGTCGGCGTCGCCGAGGAGAAGCAGAAGGCCGACCCCACCGGGGTCGGCGACGCGTTCCGTGCCGGTTTCCTCTCCGGGCTGGCCTGGGGAGTCGGTCTGGAGCGCGCCGCGCAGGTGGGGTGCATGCTGGCGACTCTCGTCGTCGAGACGGTCGGTACGCAGGAGTACGAGTTGAAGCGGGTGCACTTCATGGAGCGCTTCACCAAGGCGTACGGACACGATGCCGCCGCCGAGGTCCAGGCCCACCTCCCCTGAGGGCCCCAGCGTTGCCGGGGGGCCCAACACTGGGCCCCCCTCCCGTTGTTGGGGCCCCGGGCAGTGGATGACAGCACCCAAGGCGGCGGGCAGACAGCGGGTGCTGCCTACTCCCTCACCCACGGACGGCATGGAGTACTCCGCCGCAGGTCCCCTTCTGCCGCCGGGCGCGTCCTCCGGCCGCAGTACGTCACTCCGAGAGGGAGGGCCGCACCAGTCCGCTCTCGTACGCGGCCACCACCAACTGCGCCCGGTCCCGGGCGCCGAGCTTGGCCATGGTGCGGTTGACGTGTGTCTTGATCGTGAGCGGGCTGACGTCGAGCCGTGCGCCGATCTCGTCGTTGGACAGCCCGGCGGCCACCTGGGCCAGCACCTCGCGTTCGCGTGCGGTGAGCACGTCCAGCCGGGCCGCGCCGCGCCCCTCGGCGGCAGGGTCGTCCGGGTCCGAACTGCCGCCCTGGGCAAGGAACTTGGCTATCAGTCCCTTCGTCGCCGCCGGGGAGAGCAGGGCCTCGCCCTTGGCCGCCGTGCGGATCGCGGCGAGCAGTTCGCCCGGCTCGGCGCCCTTGCCGAGGAACCCGGAGGCCCCGGCGCGCAGCGAGCTGACCACGTACTCGTCCACCTCGAAGGTGGTGAGGATGACGACCTTGACGTCGGCCAGCGCCGGGTCGGCGCTGATGGCGCGGGTGGCGGCCAGACCGTCGGTGCCGGGCATCCGGATGTCCATCAGCACCACGTCCGCGCCCTTTTCGCGGACCAGCGCCACAGCCTGCTCCCCGTCGGCCGCCTCGCCCACGACCTCCATGTCCGCCTCGGAGTCCACCAGCACCCGGAACGCGCTGCGCAACAGCGCCTGGTCGTCGGCGAGTACGACTCGGATCATGCGGGGGTCTCCTTCCGGGGAGCCGTCGTCTGCAGCGGCAACCGTACGCGGACCCGGAAGCCGCCGCCGGGCAGCGGTCCGGTCTCGCACGCGCCGTGCAGCGCGGCGGCCCGCTCCCGCATCCCGACCAGGCCGTGCCCGCCGCCCGCGCTCTCCGCGGGGTGGGCGGCGTCGGGATCGGCGGGGTCGCCGGCGGGGGTGGCGTCCTCGGGGATGGTGTGGGTGGTGCCCGCGCCGTCGTCGATGACCACGATCTCCAGCGCCTCCGCGTCCCGCCGTATCCGCACCTCGGCATGGGCGCCGCTGCCCGCGTGCTTCTGCACGTTGGTGAGGGCTTCCTGGACGACGCGGTAGGCGGTCAGGTCAACCGCCGAGGAGAGCGGCGCCGCCGCGCCGGGCGGCGAGGTGTCCACGACGACGGACATCCCGGCGTGCCGGAAGCCGTCCACCAGCTCGTCCAGCACCTCCAGCCCCGGTGCGGGTTCGGTGGGTGCGGTGCTCTCCCCGGACTGCCGCAGCAGCCCGACGGTGGTCTGCAGCTCGGCGAGGGCGTGCCTGCTGGCGTCCCGGACGTGTGCGAGTGCCTGTTTGGCCTGGTCGGGGCGCTGGTCCATGACGTGCGACGCCACCCCGGCCTGTACGTTGACCAGCGCAATGTGGTGGGCGACCACGTCGTGCAGTTCCCGGGCGATCCGCATCCGCTCCTCCGCGACGCGGCGCCTGGCCTCCTCCTCGCGGGTGCGTTCGGCCCGCTCGGCGCGCTCCCGGATGGCGTTCACGAAGGCACGCCGGTTGCGGACCGCCTCACCGACGGCGGCGGCCAGCGCGGTCCAGGCGAGGATGCCGAGGTTCTCCTGCGCGTACCACGGGCGAGCCCCGAAGAGCATGCTCGTGGCGGTGAGCACTCCGACGGTGACGGCGCCGACCCGCCAGCTCGTGCGGCGGTCGGTGGTGTTGGTGACGGTGTAGAGCGCGATGACCGCGGCCATGACGAGCGGCGCCTCGGGTGCCGAGCCGGCGTCGGATCCCTGACCGGTGACGAGCGCGACGACGGAGATCAGGCCGGTCAGCAGCAGCACAGGCATCGGGGCCCGGCGGCGCAGCGCCAGTACTCCGCAGGTGAGGACTGCCAGCAGCACGGTCTGCCCGCTGATCTCCCGCTCCGCGAACCGGGGCTGGCCGTTCGGGCCGTGCGGCTCGGTGGCGGCGCCGAGGAGGATGCAGCCGAACGTGCCCAGGGCGATGAGGGCGTCGACCGCGTAGGGGTGCGCACGAAGTCGCTCGCGGATGTCGCGGAGTGTCACGGCAGGCACCGTAGGCCCGGCTCTCCTGAAGTGTGTGCTGTCGGATCTGCTCTTGCAGGTCGCGTTGTGCGGTGGTGCGTATGGGCTGTGCGGGGGGGCGCGTGTGGGGGGTCGGGAACGGGGCCCGCCTGTGCGGGGTGCCGGCGCCGGGGCTAGCCGGGGATGAGTCCGCCGTCGCCGAGCATCTGCCGCACCTCGTCCAGGCCGGCGTCGGGGGCCGGCAGGATCAGCTCGGAGGGTTCGAGTGCGTCGTCGGGAAGCGGGCTGCCCAGTCTGCGGACGGCTTCGAGCAGCGCGTGGAGGGTGCGGCGGAAGCCGGCCTCGTCACCGCTCTCCATCTCCGCGAGCAGCTCGTCGTCGAGCTTGTTCAGTTCGACGAAGTGGCTGTCGTCCAGCCTGACCTGGCCTTCGCCCATGATCCGTACGATCATGACGTTCTCCTCCTCCGGCTCCGGGGGTGCCGCCGAGGCCCGGGTTCACTCCTTGTTGAACTTGGGCGCGTCCTGCTGCTCGCCGTTGGTCTGGCCCTGCTGGGCCTGGCCCCCCTCGATGGCCTGCGGGCCGCCGCTGCTGCCGCCGGCCAGCTCCGCCTTCATCCGCTGGAGCTCCAGCTCCACGTCGCTGCCGCCGGAGAGGCGGTCGAGCTCGGCGGTGATGTCGTCCTTGGCCATACCGGTGGGGTCGTCCAGCGCACCGGAGGCCAGCAGCTCGTCGATGGCGCCGGAGCGGGCCTGGAGCTGGGCCGTCTTGTCCTCGGCCCGCTGGATGGCCATGCCGACGTCGCCCATCTCCTCGGAGATGCCGGAGAACGCCTCGCCGATCCGGGTCTGTGCCTGGGCTGCCGTGTAGGTGGCCTTGATGGTCTCCTTCTTGGTGCGGAACGCGTCCACCTTGGCCTGGAGGCGCTGCGCGGCGAGGGTCAGCTTCTCCTCCTCGCCCTGCAGGGTCTGGTGCTGCCCCTCCAGGTCGGTGACCTGCTGCTGGAGCGCCGCCCTGCGGGAGAGCGCCTCGCGGGCCAGGTCCTCGCGGCCGAGCGCGAGCGCCTTCTTGCCCTGTTCCTCCAGCTTTGTGGACTGCCCCTGCAGCTGGGTCATCTGCAGCTCCAGGCGCTTGCGGGAGGTCGCGACGTCAGCCACACCCCTGCGCACCTTCTGCAGCAGTTCCAACTGTTTCTGGTAGGAGTAGTCGAGCGTCTCGCGCGGGTCCTCAGCCCGGTCCAGGGCCTTGTTGGCCTTCGCGCGGAAGATCATCCCCATACGCTTCATGACACCGCTCATGGGCCTCGCGCGCCCCCTTCGTAACGGACTCAAGCCCTCGGCAATCTACAGACCCCAGAGTACGGGGCTGTCTTCCATTACCGCACCGTTCGGGCGCGGATGCGCTCATCCTGGAGGACGATCAGCCGCCCGCCCTCTCCGGCGCAGGGAGTAGGCACTCCTCCACGGTGCGTCCCGGTACTTCGGGCTGCTTTCCCCTGGGGGCTGGGGCCCACTCTGATTCACACCGTACTCTTGAGATGTGTTCCGTAGCCGTTCGACGAAAGCAGGACAGGCCGACTCACCTCAGGTGACGGCGGCCGAGTCCCAGCAGCCCCGCGACCCGCAAGCCCCCAAGGGTCGCCCCACCCCCAAGCGCAACGAGGCGCGCGGTCCGCGCCGCCCGGTGGCCGGGCCGCAGACCCGCAAGGACGCGGTCAAGCGGCAGCGCGAGGCCCGCCGGGCCGCGCTGGCCAAGCAGCGCGAGGCGCTGGCCAGCGGGGACGAGCGTCATCTGCCCGCACGGGACAAAGGCCCGGTGCGGCGGCTGGCGCGCGACTTCGTGGACTCCCGGTTCAGCGTGGCGGAGTTCTTCCTGCCGCTGGCCGTGATCATCCTCGTCCTGAGCATGCTGCCCTCGCTCCAGGTGAAGAACATCTCGCTGCTGCTGTGGCTCGTGGTGATCCTGCTGATCGTGGTCGACTCGATCGGCATCTCCGTACGGCTGAAGAAGAAGATCCGCGAGCGCTACCCGGACGAGAACCGCCGGGGCGCCATCGCCTACGCGCTGATGCGGACCCTTCAGATGCGCCGTATGCGCCTGCCCAAGCCGCAGGTCGCCCGCGGCGAGAAGCCCTGATCCGGCAGGAGCTGGTCGCCCGGCAGCTCGAGGAGCGGATCGCCGCGCGCTTCGAGGTGGGGCGGCGGCTCAGAGTGCTCGACGCCGGGCTGGGCGGCGGCGCGCAGGCGCTGCGGCTGGCCCGGGCGGGCCACGCGGTGACGGGGCTGGAGTCCGATCCGGCGCGGCTGGCCGCTCTCGACGCGGCACTGGCGGACGAGCCCGAGGGCATCCGCGCCCGCTTCCGCACGATGGCCGGCAGCGGCCAGGACACCGGGGCCCACTTTCTGCCCGGCACCTTCGACGTGGTGCTCGGCCACGATGTGCTCGGCAGGACACGGGACCCGGACAGCACACTGGCCGGGCTCGCCCGGGTGCTCGACACCGGAGGGCTGCTCTCGCTGGTGCTGCCCAATGTGACGGCACGGGCAATGCGCCCGGGGCTCGGCGGTGACTGGGCCGGCGCCCGTGCGGCCCTGGTGGCCGAACCCGCCGAGAGCGACCGCCTTCTGCGGCTGGAGTCGCTGACCTCGTTCCTGGCCCGGATCGGGGTGCCCATGGAGCGCTGGTACGGCGTGGGAGTCTTCGCAACGGACGATACGGCCACGAGCGCGGAGGCCCTCGATGTGGAGGAGCGCGCCTGCCGGACGGACCCGTACCGGGGAGTGGCGGAGTCGCTGCACCTGTTCGGGGTGCGGGCCTAGCGCCCGTACGTTCAGCTTCCCGGGGGCTGGAACTCCGGAGGCTCGCGGAGCTCTATGTCGGAGATGTCGATGCCCCGCTCGCGGGCCAGGTGAGCGAGGGTCTCGGCGCGGGCGGGCGCGGGGGCCTGGGTGTCGATGAAGGCACCCAGCCACTCCCCCGTCCGCCGGTTGTAGGCCAGCCGACGGGAGGCGGCAGCGCTGCTGATGGTGCCCGTCTCCGCGACCTTGAAGTCGGTGCCGATGGCCGCCTTGGCGACATGCGCGGCGCAGGCGTCCATGAAGCGAGGGCTGGGGCGCTCGTCGCCCCCGTAGAAGAACGCCTCTATCACCTCGGAGCCGCGGACGGACTTCTCGGCGAAGATGCCCGCCTTCTTCAGCGTCGTCAGTGTCCGGTCCCGCTTCTCGGCCGGACCCCGCAGAACCACGTAAACCGCGCCACGTACGTTCATGAGTACCGAGGGTAGCGGTTCCGCGGGAAGATCAGACCCCGCAGCGGGAGCTCGCCCTCACTCCGAGGCGGCGCCCCCGGTGTCGCTCTCCTTGGCGGAGTGCAGGCTCATCGGCCCGTAGACGGTGCTGCCGTCCTCCTGGAGGGTCACCTGATCGGTCCCGCCCTCCAGCAGCTCCCGCCACACCTCACCGAGCCAGGACTCGGCGTCCGACTGGGTGGGGAAGTCCTCGGGCTGCACGGCGGGTTCCGTCTCGGTGCCGTCGGCCTTCTCGAACCGCCACGTCCACGCCATCAGTGCCTCCGTAAGATCGCCGGTTGCTCCCGGAAGCGTAGTCCCCTGTGCGCACGCGGCGGCAGCTCACGAGACGATCAGAGGGTGGAACTCACTCTGCTCGGCACCGGCGAACCCGCCGGTCTCCCCCGGCCCGACTGCCCCTGCGCGCGCTGCGCCGCCGCGACCGGCCACGAGGCGCGGGCCGCGACGGCGCTGCTGGTGGACAGCACCCTGCTGCTCGACCTGACCCCTGGACCCGCGTTCGCCGCGGCGCGGGCCGGGCAGTCGCTCAGCGGCGTACGGCAGGTGCTGCTCACCCATCCGCACGACGGGCCGGCGTTGGAGGTGCCCGCCGGGCTGCCTGCCCCCGTCCGGGTGCCGGAGCGGCAGGAGCTGGCGCTGATCAGCGGGCATCGGGTGCGGGCGCTGGCGCTGGACTCGCCGGGCACCGGCTATCTGGTGACCGGCCCGGACGGCGAGCGGCTGCTCTATCTGCCGCCGGGTGCCGCGCTCGCCGGGAGCGGGGGCGGTCACGGCGGCCCGTACGAGGTGGTGCTGCTGGACGTGGTAGGGCGGCCGGACGCGCTGGCCCGGCTGCGGGACGCGGGCCCGGTCGGCGCGGCCACGGATGTGCTCGCCGTCCACCTCGGGCACGACGTACCGCCGGGCCCCGAGCTGCACCGGCGGCTGGCCGCGGCCGGTGCGCGCGCGGTGCCGGACGGTACGACGCTCACGGTCGGTGAGTTCCACGGTGGCGTGGACGTCTCCGAGATCCCGCGCCGGACGCTGGTGCTGGGCGGGGCGCGCTCGGGCAAGTCGGTGGAGGCCGAGCGGCGGCTGGCCGCGTTCCCCGGGGTGGTGTACGTGGCAACGGGCGGCACCCGCGAGGGGGACTCCGAGTGGGCCGCCCGGGTGGCCGAGCACCGCGAGCGGCGGCCCGCCTCGTGGCGGACCGAGGAGACCTGCGACCTGGTGCCGCTGCTGGAGCAGGACGGGCCGCCGCTGCTGATCGACTGTCTGGCGCTGTGGCTGACCCACACCATGGACGAGGTGGAGGCGTGGGACGACGACCGGTGGGCGCGGGGCGGCGCCGCGGAGCTCGCCGCGCGAGTACGGGCACTGGTGGAGGCCGTACGGGGCACCCGGCGGCGGCTGGTGGCGGTCAGCAACGAGGTGGGCTCCGGGGTGGTGCCGGCGACCCCGGCCGGGCGGCGGTTCCGGGACGAACTGGGCAGGCTGAACGCGATGTTCGCGGAGCAGTGCGAGCACGTGCTGCTGGCGGTGGCGGGCGTGGTGCTGCCGCTGCGGTAAGAGGTTCGGCCGACGATTGTGCGTACCCCGCACCGGGGGCTGCGCTTGCCCACCCTGCGCCCTGGGGGCACCTCCCGGCCGGAGGCTGGGGGAGCAGACTGCCCAAGCTTGCGGGGCAACCAAGTAAGGGGCGCGGGGAACTGCGCGACCAGCCAGAAAGCACCCGCAGCCTGCGACGCACAGCAAGGGGCACCCCCCTGCGCAGCCCGCAATGGCTGACGTACGCTCGGCGAGCATGAGCGAGCGCAGCCTGGATCTGGATGACTTCTCCGACCTCATCGAGCGGCCGCACGGCGGTCTGCGCCGGGAAGCCGAGGAACGCCGGGCGCTGACCGGGCTGCCCCCGCAGGCGCTGGGGCGACTGGAGGACGTGGGCGAGTGGCTCAGCTCCGCGCAGGCCCGGGTGCCGGTACGGCCGGTCGCCGCCCCGCGCCTGGTGGTCTTCGCGGGCGACCACGGCGTCGCCGAACTCGGTGTCTCCACGCGGCAGCCGGGCACCGCCGTGGAACTCGTGCGCGAGCTGCTGGACGGCGCCTCCCCCGCGGCCGTACTGGCGCGGCGCTTCGAAGTGCCGGTCCGCGTGGTCGACATGGCGCTCGACTGCGACCCGGGCGAACTGCCCGCCGAGGTGACCCGGCACCGGGTGCGCCGCTCGTCGGGGCGGCTGGACATCGAGGACGCGCTGACGCCGGACGAGGCCGAGGCGGCATTCCGCGCGGGGATGGCCGTCGCCGACGAGGAGGCCGACGCCGGGACCGACCTGGTGGTGCTCGGCGATCTGAGCGTGGGCGGCACCACGGCGGCCGGAACGCTGGTCGCCGCACTGTGCGGCACCGACGCTTCCGTGGTGACCGGGCGCGGCGGGGGCGGCATCGACGACCTGACGTGGATGCGCAAGTGCGCCGCCATCCGCGACGGACTGCGCCGGGCCCGGCCCGTACTGGGCGACCAGCTGCAGCTGCTGGCGACGGTGGGCGGCGCCGATCTGACGGCGATGACGGGGTTCCTGCTGCAGTCCGCGGTACGGCACACCCCGGTCATCCTCGACGGGGTCGTCTCCGCGGCGTGCGCGCTGGTCGGCCAGCGGGTGGCCTTCCGTGCCCCGGACTGGTGGCTGGCGGGCCAGGCCGGCAGCGAACCGGCACAGGCCAAGGCGCTGGACCGGCTGGCCGCCGACCCGCTGCTGGAACAGGGTGTCGAGGTCGGCGGCGGCACCGGCGCGCTGCTGGCTCTGCCCCTGGTGCGGGCCGCGGCAGCGCTCGCCGCCGAACTCCCGGTGCGGGAAGGGCCGGTGGACCCGGCGGAGGACCCGTCCGCCGAGCAGGCTTCCGGGGTGGGGGCGATGGACGCCACCTGAGGCCGCGGGCGGTGCGGGCGGCGCCGGTAGCCTGCTCGGCCATGGAATCCTCCTCGCCGCCTGCGGACACCAACAGGGCCTCGACAGCCGAGGGGCTGCGGTTCGCGTTCGGCACGCTGACCGTGCTGCCCGTACGCGTCGCCCGGTGGGACAGGGCCGCCGCGCGGACGGGCATGGTGTGCGCGCCGCTGGTCGGGCTGGTGGTGGGGCTGGTGGCCGCCGCCGTGGGCGCCGTGCTGCTGTGGTGCGGGGCCTCTCCGCTGCTCGCCGCGGTCGCGGCCGTCGCGGTGCCCGCCGTACTGACCCGGGGCCTGCATCTCGACGGGCTCGCCGACGTCGCCGACGGGCTGGGCAGCGGACGGCCCGCCGAGGAGGCGCTGCGGGTGATGAAGCAGTCCGACATCGGGCCGTTCGGCGTCATCACGCTGGTGTTCACGCTGCTGGGCCAGGTGGCCGCGGTCGCCGCGCTGTACGGACAGGGGTGGGCCTGGGGGGCCGTCGGCGCCGTGGCCTCCGCCGTCGTCGCGCGGGGTGCGCTGACCCTCGCCTCCCGGGAGGGCGTTCCCGCCGCGCGGCCCGAGGGGCTCGGCGCTGCTGTCGCGGAGACAGTGCCGTTCGGCGCTGCGCTGGGGGTGGCCGGGTGCTGTGTCGCGGTGCCGGCCGCTGGGTCGGCCGCTGTTGCGGGGTCGGCGGGGCAGGTGGTCGGGGCTGCGGCCGGCGCCGTGCTCGGACTGTGTGCCGCTGAGGTGTTGTTGCGGCGCTGTGTGCGGCGGTTCGGGGGTGTGACGGGGGATGTGTTCGGCGCTGTGGCCGAGGTTGCGGCTTGCGGCACGCTCGTTGTGCTTGCGGTCCTTTGATCCTGCACGCCCGTAACTCCCCCGACGTTGTGGGAATGCGGGCATACGATGCCGGGAGCGTCCGAAGCCGGAGGCGCCCCTGCGCCTTCGAAGTCAAGTCCAGAAAGAAGGTCTCTCCCACGTGTCTGCACTGACTCTCAGCTCCTCGTCCGCGGCGACGCTGCGCGCGGACGCTGTCGTCGTCGGCATCGCCAAACGCGACACCGGCGGCAAAGCGACCCGCACGGCCAAGGCGTCCGTCGTCCTCGCTCCCGGCGCCGAGGCCGTGGACAAGGCGTACGGCGGCAAGCTGGCCGCGACGCTGGAGACGCTCGGCGCGAGCGGCGGCGAGGGCGAGGTCACCAAGCTGCCGGCACCGGCGAGCGGTCTGAAGGCCCCGCTCGTGGTGGCGGTCGGCCTCGGCAACGCGGCCGGCAAGCAGGAGTCGTACGACACCGAGGCGCTGCGCCGCGCGGCAGGCGCCGCGGCCCGTGCGCTGTCCGGCACCAAGAAGGCCGCGTTCGCGCTGCCCGTCGAGGACGCCGAGGCGGTGTCGGCGGTTGCCGAGGGCGCGCTGCTGGGTGCGTACTCCTTCACCGCGTACCGGGGCAAGGAGGAGAAGACCGGAAAAGCCGCCAAGGACTCCTCGGCGCCGCTCGCGGAGATCGCGCTGATCGGCGCCAAGCCGCGGGACAAGGCGCACAAGGCGGCCGTGGAGCGGGCGCTGGTGGTGGCCGAAGAGGTGCACCGGGCCCGCGATCTGATCAACACCCCGGCCAACGGGCTGGACCCCAAGACCTTCGCCGCCGAGGTCCGGGCCGCGGCCAAGGCGTTCGGCCTCACCGTCGAGGTGCTGGACGAGAAGGCGCTGGCCAAGGGCGGCTACGGCGGCATCCTGGGGGTCGGCAACGGCTCGGCGCAGCCGCCGCGGCTGGTCCGTATCGGCTGGTCGCACCCGAAGGCGAAGAAGTCCCTCGCGCTGGTCGGCAAGGGCATCACCTACGACTCGGGCGGCATCTCGCTGAAGCCCGCGGGCCACAACGAGACGATGAAGTGCGATATGAGCGGTGCCGCCGCCGTCTTCTCCGCCGTCGTCGCCGCGGCCCGGCTGGGGCTGCGGGCCAATGTGACCGGCTGGCTGGCGCTGGCGGAGAACATGCCGTCCGGTTCGGCCACTCGTCCGGGTGATGTGCTGACCATGTACAGCGGCAAGACGGTGGAGGTGCTCAACACCGACGCCGAGGGCCGGCTGGTGCTGGCGGACGCGCTGACCCGCGCCGGTGAGGAGCAGCCGGACGCGATCGTGGACGTGGCGACGCTGACCGGCGCAATGGTGCTGGCGCTGGGCAACCGGACGTTCGGGATCATGGCGAACGACGACGCCTTCCGCTCCGCGCTGCACGAGGTGGCCGAGGAGGCGGGCGAGGCCGCCTGGCCGATGCCGCTGCCCGGACATCTGCGCAAGGGCATGGACTCCCCGGTCGCCGACCTCGCCAACATGGGCGAGCGGATGGGCGGCGGTCTGGTGGCCGGCCTGTTCCTGAAGGAGTTCGTTCCCGAGGGCACGCCCTGGGCGCACCTGGACATCGCGGGCCCGGCCTTCAACGACTCCGGCCCGTTCGGCTACATCCCCAAGGGCGGCACGGGCTCGGCGGTGCGCACGCTGGTCCGCTTCGCGGAGCGCGCCGCCGAGGGCGACCTGCCGTCCCTGGGCTGAACCTGCCCGGCCGAGGGGCCTGGGGGCTTCGCCCTCAGGCCCTCCAGGGCCCCACGTCCGGGTTCTCCGGCGGCGTGCGAAGATGGGTGACTGGCAGGACAGGGCCCCGCACGGCTTGCCAGAAGCCGGTACATAAAGGGCCGAGCAGACAAAAGCGGCCGAACCTCAAGCCGCCCGGTCGCAGGAGACCGGCTACGGCGTACCCATGCATGGAGGACGTGACGTGGCGAACGACGCCAGCACCGTTTTCGACCTAGTGATCCTCGGAGGCGGCAGCGGCGGTTATGCCGCTGCCCTTCGCGCCGCGCAGCTCGGTCTTGATGTCGCCCTCATCGAAAAGGACAAGCTGGGCGGTACCTGCCTGCACCGGGGCTGCATCCCGACCAAGGCGCTGCTGCACGCCGGCGAGGTGGCCGACCAGTCCCGGGAGAGCGCCGAGTTCGGTGTCAAGACCTCGTTCGAGGGCATCGACATGGCCGGCGTCCACAAGTACAAGGACGGCGTGATCTCCGGGCTCTACAAGGGCCTGCAGGGGCTGGTCGCCTCCCGCAAGGTGACCTATGTGGAGGGCAGCGGCTACCTCTCCTCGCCCACTTCCGTGGACGTCAACGGCCAGCGCTACGAGGGCCGCCACATCCTGCTGGCGACCGGCTCCGTGCCGAAGTCGCTGCCGGGTCTGACCATCGACCACGAGCGCATCATCAGCTCCGACGACGCGCTGGTCATGGACCGGGTGCCGAAGTCCGCGATCATCCTGGGCGGCGGCGTCATCGGCGTCGAGTTCGCCTCGGTGTGGAAGTCCTTCGGCGCGGACGTCACCGTCATCGAGGGGCTCAAGCACCTGGTGCCGGTGGAGGACGAGAACAGCTCCAAGCTGCTGGAGCGGGCCTTCCGCAAGCGCGGCATCAAGTTCAACCTGGGCACCTTCTTCGACAAGGCCGAGTACACCAGCGACGGTGTCAAGGTCACGCTGGCGGACGGCAAGGAGTTCGAGGCCGAGGTGCTGCTGGTGGCCATCGGCCGCGGCCCGGTCTCCGAGGGCCTGGGCTACGAGGAGGCCGGGGTCGCCATGGACCGCGGTTTCGTGACGGTGGACGAGTACTGCCGCACCGGCGTCCCGACGATCTCCGCCGTCGGTGACCTCATCCCCACTCTCCAGCTCGCGCATGTGGGCTTCGCGGAGGGCATCATGGTCGCGGAGCGGCTGGCCGGGCTGAATCCGGTGCCGCTGGACTACGCCGGTGTGCCGCGCGTGACCTACTGCAACCCGGAGGTGGCCTCGGTCGGCCTCACCGAGGAGCAGGCGAAGGAGCGGTACGGTGCCGACAAGGTGGTCACGCTCAAGTACAACCTCGCGGGCAACGGCAAGAGCAAGATCCTGAAGACGACGGGCGAGGTGAAGCTCGTCCAGGTGCGCGACGGTGCCGTGGTCGGCGTCCACATGGTCGGTGACCGCATGGGTGAGCAGGTCGCCGAGGCCCAGCTCATCTACAACTGGGAGGCGCTGCCCGCCGAGGTGGCCCAGCTCATCCACGCCCACCCGACGCAGACCGAGGCGCTCGGCGAGGCGCACCTGGCGCTGGCCGGCAAGCCGCTGCACTCCCACGACTGACCGCCGGGTTCCAGTCAGGGCGCGACCCATCCGCACAGTTTTGTAAGGAGCAACAGAAACCATGGCGGTTTCCGTAACCCTGCCGGCGCTCGGCGAGAGCGTGACCGAGGGCACCGTCACCCGCTGGCTGAAGGCCGAGGGTGAGCACATCGAGGCCGACGAGCCGCTGCTCGAGGTCTCCACCGACAAGGTCGACACCGAGATCCCGGCCCCCGCTTCGGGGACCATCGCCTCCATCAAGGTCGCCGAGGACGAGACGGTGGAGGTCGGCGCCGAGCTGGCCATCATCGACGACGGCTCCGGCGCACCGGCCGCCGCACCGGCCGCCGAGCAGCCCGCGCCGGCCGAGGCCCCGGCTGCCGCTCCGGCCGCCGCGGAGCAGCCCGCGCCGCAGCCGCAGCCCGAGCCCGCTGCCGCGGCCCCGTCCGGCGGCGGCGCGGCCGAGGGCACCGATGTGGTGCTGCCCGCGCTGGGCGAGTCCGTCACCGAGGGCACCGTCACCCGCTGGCTGAAGCAGGTCGGTGACGAGGTCGAGGCCGACGAGCCGCTGCTGGAGGTCTCCACCGACAAGGTCGACACCGAGATCCCGGCCCCGACCTCCGGCACGCTGCTGGAGATCAGCGTCGGCGAGGACGAGACGGCCGAGGTCGGCGCCAAGCTGGCCGTCATCGGTGCGGCCGGTGCCGCTCCGGCCGCCGCTGCCCCCGCCCCTTCGGCCCCGGGCAAGCCTGCCGAGGCCGCGCCGCAGCCCGTGCAGGAGGCCCCGCAGGCCCCGGCCGCTCCGGTGCAGCCCGCCGCGCCGCAGACGCCCCCGGAGCCCTCGCAGGCCCAGCCTGCTCCGGCCCAGCCGGCGCCGCCCGCCCAGCCCGCTCCGGCTCAGCCCGCTCCCGCGGCGCAGGCGCCTGCGGCCCCTGCCGCTCCGGCTGCCCCGGCCGCTCCTGCCCCGGCAGCGGCGCCGGAGAGCGAAGGCGCCTATGTGACGCCGCTGGTGCGCAAGCTGGCGGCCGAGCAGGGCGTGGACCTCTCCGCGGTGCGCGGCACCGGTGTGGGCGGCCGGATCCGTAAGCAGGACGTCATCGAGGCGGCCGAGGCCAAGAAGGCGCAGGCTCCGGCGGCCCCCGCCGCTCCGGCGGCTGCCGCCCGGCCGACGTCGCCGAAGCTGGAGCCGTCGCCGCTGCGCGGTCAGACGGTGAAGATGCCGCGGATCCGCAAGCTCATCGCGGACAACATGATGAAGGCGCTGCACAGCCAGGCACAGCTGTCCACGGTCGTCGAGGTGGACGTCACCCGCATCATGCAGCTGCGGGCCCGCGCGAAGGACTCCTTCGCGGCGCGGGAGGGCGTCAAGCTCTCGCCGATGCCGTTCTTCGTGCAGGCGGCGGCCGAGGCGCTGAAGGCCCACCCGTCCGTCAACGCGCGGCTGAACGACGACGGCACCATCACCTACCACGACGTCGAGAACATCGGCATCGCGGTGGACTCGGAGAAGGGTCTGATGGTCCCGGTCATCAAGGAGGCCGGGAACCTCAACCTGGCGGGCATCGCCCGTAAGACCGCCGAGCTGGCCAAGAAGGTCCGCGAGGGCGGTCTGGGCCCGGACGACATGTCCGGCGGCACGTTCACGATCAGCAACACCGGTTCGCGGGGCGCGCTCTTCGACACCATCATCGTGAACTACCCGCAGGTCGCCGAGCTGGGCGTCGGTGCCACCGTGCGCCGCCCGATGGTCGTCAACCACCCGGACCTGGGCGAGACCATCGCGATCCGCGACATGGTCTATCTGACCCTGTCCTACGACCACCAGCTCGTGGACGGTGCCGACGCCGCCCGCTACCTCAACGACGTCAAGGCCCGTCTGGAGGCCGGCGAGTTCGAGGGCGAGCTGGGGCTGTAAAGGCCCACGTCCGCCGAAAGCGGTGCCCCCGTCACACCTGCCGTGTGACGGGGGCACCGTCGCGTGCGCGGGGTGGGTTGCCCCCGGAGCGGCCTATTCGATGTCCGACCTGATGTAGAGGCGCGTGGCACCGGGCTCGAAGTCGTGAGTGAAGAGGCGGACGCAGTGGTTCAGGCGTTTGAGCCCGGGAGGCTCTTCGCCCACCTCCTCCACAGGCGCACTGTCCGGGCAGAGCGATATTGTGCGCAGCCCCTCGGTGAGGGTCTCGGGCTCCGGGACGTGCAACCGGCGGAAGGGCGCCGTGGGGCGGTAGTCGGGCCCTTCGGGATGGTCGTTGGAAACCATCTCCTCGTCCGGCGGCTTCAAGTCGGCGAGATACTCTTTCGCTTCTTTTGCAGGAAGCGTGAAAGTCAGCAGCGCAGTGTCGTATCGGGAGCCGGTCTTGAGGGCTGCCCGCTTCTCGGTGGCGTCATCCGGTATCCGTACCCCCACCTTGCGGCTCAGCGACGCCGACGTCACGCCCTTCTTCCAGCAGCACTTCTCTTCCTTCTCGGCCTGGTCCGACTTCACCGTGTCGGCGAGGAGGGAAAGCCCGAGGATGAGAGCGGCCGCACCGCCCAGCACGGCCGCGCCGATGATGACGGTCAAGCGTGCAGTCCGCGACATGAGGGGCCTCCCGTCGTTCTTGCCAGCGTTTTCACAATTGCCGGTCAGGGTCTGCCCTTCCGCCGTCCCGCCCCAGACCGGGCCCTTCCGGCTCCGGGAATGTGCCCTCCCCCGGGGTGTCGACCAGTTCGCGGCGCAAGACCGAACTGTTGCCGGACACGTCGAACTCTTTGGCCAATCCGGTCTCATGAAGGCTCGCAGGCTGTCCGTCAGGAACGGAAATCGGGCCGATATGTATTCCCTTTCCCTTGGACCAGTTGTAACGGTCCCATACGTTCACCTGGTAATCGAGACCGACTTTGGGATCACCGTTGTCATCGGCCTTCACAGTGACCACGCCGGTCACGTTGGCCTGCGCCGAACCGATGGCGTAGAACCAGTTCGGATCGTCGTCCTGATCGAACCTGTAACCGTTGGCGCTGGTCTCCACAGGGATGGAAACCGGCCTGTTGCCGTTGTTCTTGAATTCTTGCAACGCCTGGTCGCGCCACTCGCCCTCCTGGCTCTTGATCAACTCTTCGGTATATTCCTTGAAGTCGTCGGAGTCATCCATCATCTTGTCGACGGAAATCTCCAGGGGGCTGCCGTCGTTCGACAAGTAATGGTCCAGGTACCGAGAGGCATCCGACATGCCCAGCCAGCCCCCGCCCCCGGCGAATGCCAGCATCTCCGCCTCGGTCACGCGCTCCCGTACCCCCGGCTCTCGGGCCCCGTGCTGTCCGGACCCGGCGTCCGGCGAGATTCGTTTGACGGTGGGCCCGAAAATCCCGGCGTCCTTCAGCCCGTCCTGGTGCTTCTCCCACACTTCGGCACGGGCTCCCGGGCTCAGAGACTGCCAGAGTCGTCGTAGCTCGGCCTTCTCCTCCTTGCCGGCGCTGTCGCCCTGCGCGGCGAGCTTCATGGCCCGGGGCAGTTGGGCGGCGTCGAGCGAGGTGTACTTCCCATGACCCGCGTTGTGCGGCGACTTTCCATGGCTCTTGCGCAGCAGATCCCGGGTGACCTTGTCGATCTCCGCGGCATGCGCGACCAGGTCGGTCAGATTTTGGGCGTAGTACTCGATCAACCCCTGCGCCGGGGCCGGGATGTAGCCGTCCACCCGGCACTCCATCGGCGAGACCCGCACGGTTCCGTCTTTGCCGTCGATGATCAGGAGGCTGGGGTCTTTGGACTTTATATCGGGTGAGCCCGCCTTGGCCTCATGCGTCAACGACTTCGCCAGTTTCTGTATATGGGAAAGCTCGGAGTGTGCGTCGTCCAAAACGGCGTGAATACTCTTCGCTTCCGCGTGCAGATCCCAGATCTCGGTGGCCGTGGCGTCGACGAATTTCTTCGTCACTGTGGCGTCGGCGCCCTTCCAGTCAGCCGCCTTCGCTTTTGCCCGCAATCCGTCGGTGACCAGCGTCCTCAGGTCTGCGAGATCGTCCACCATCGTCTTCCAGTCGTCGACCGCGGACTTGAGCTTGCCCAGGTCCAACTCGATGAGATCGGTGTACGTAAATTTAGCCACCCGTCCGCCTCCCGCTCACTGCCGCTACTTCACGTACTTGAGGATCTCGGACGGGCTCATCGGCGTTCCGTCCCGGTGGCGCATCGAGGCGGCTATCTCGATGTCGTTGTTCTCGTGAGCCTTCTTCGAATAGTCCAGGTGATTCGATATATGGGCACACATCTGAAGTACCGTCTTCACCTGGGAACCCCACATGGCGAGCGTGTTGTCGAGTTCGTCGCCCGTGAGAAGGTGATGGGAAGACAGTTCCTTCGCCGCACTCGCAGTGGAGCACATATCTCCCTTGCCCCGGCCTGCGTTGGCGATGTCGGCCTTCTTCCGCAGCGCCCCGTGCAGCTTGAACGCCTCGTGTCCGACGGCACCAAGATCGTCCTGGTGCACCACGAGAACGGGCTCGCCCGAAGCCGCACCGCCGCCCGCGCCGTCGGCAGGCAGGGCGTGGTTCAGTTGCATGCGGGTTTCCTGCGGCTCTTGGCCGGCTTTCAATTGCGTCCATTCACGTTCGAAGGTCATCTCGTCCCCCATTGACCAGCAAAGCGGACAGCGCGCACGCTCAACTCCACGTAAGGGTATGACGGCAAGGATCGTAGCCGTCCGCCGTCAACGGAGCGCCGGCTCCCTTCGGCCCGGTCGGGAATGGCAGCCCTCCGGGGGTGGCACGGAGTGCCTCAGTTGGTCGTATCGTCTATAGCGCCCTCGGCATCGACTCGCCAGGCAATCGGTAAGGAGCTTCCATGACCCCGCCCGTCGTCCAGTCGCTGCGCGAGCAGATCCGCGAGCACCTTGTGGAGGGCATCGTCAGCGGGCGGTGGAAGCCCGGCGAGCGGATCGTGGAGCGGCGGATCGCGGTGGAGCTGGAGGTCAGCCAGACCCCGGTGCGGGAGGCGCTGCGGGAGCTGGAGGCGCTGCGGCTGATCGAGTCGTCGCCGAACAAGGGCGTACGGGTACGGGAGCTGTCGGCGGCGGATCTGGAGGAGATCTATCCGGTCCGCGCCGGGCTGGAGCAGATCGCCGCCGAACTGGCGGTGCCCCGGCTGGCCGGCGACGTCTCGGCGCTGCGGCCCCACGTGGCGGCCCTGTACGAGGCCGACCGGCATGAGGACGGGGAGGCCCAGGTGCGGCACACCGTGGCCTTCCACCGCGAGCTGGTCCGCGCCGCGGGCAACAGCGTGCTGCTGCACACCTGGGAGGGCCTGGGGATCGAGGTGTGGACCGCACTGTCGATCCGCTGGCTCGGCACGGTGCAGCAGTCCTACGCCGAGGAGCACGAAGCTGTTATGGCCGCCATCGAGCGATGTGACCCGGACATCGGGCTGCTGGTGAAGGAGCATGTGCTGGGCTGCGCCCCGGCGCCCCGATAGGGCGCGGGGAACGGCGCGACCAGCCATCCGAGACCCGCACGCGGCGACGAGCCCAGCGCAACGGCGAGTTTCCGGCATCGAGTGCCTACTTCCACGGCACGGAATGCCAATTTCAGCGGGACCCTTTGATCGATCATCGATCAGAGGCGTACAGTCCCTCCGTTGGGTGCCCCCTGTCCTGCCCGTCAGGGTTCACAACACCCACCCGCACAACCGCCCTCCCGACCCGTTTGGAGGGGCCTACACGTCCGGAAGGTGGCCACCATGCCCGATCCCGTACGCCCGCGTCCGAGCGAGCTGGACCAGCTCCCGGACCGTGATCCGCAGGAGACCGGCGAGTGGCGCGAGTCGCTCGACGCCGTCGCGGCGCATGCGGGCGACGAACGAGCCGCGTACCTGGTGCGTCGTACCGTAGAGCACGCGCAGCACAGCGGACTGGCCGTACCGGCCCTGCTGGAGACGGAGTACGTCAACACCATCCCGACCTCGGCCGAGCCCGCCTTCCCGGGCGACGAGGCGATGGAGTCCCGTATCACCGCGTGGAACCGCTGGAACGCGGCGGCCATGGTCACCCGCGGCAGTCGCTACGGTCTCGGCGGTCACATCGCGACCTTCGCCTCGGCGGCCTGGCTGTACGAGACGGGGTTCGAGCACTTCTTCAAGGGCAAGGAGGCTCCGGGAGGCTCCGGCGACCAGCTCTTCGTCCAGGGCCACGCCTCCCCCGGCATCTACGCCCGCGCCTTCCTCGACGGCCGCCTCACCGAGGCCCACCTGGACCGCTTCCGCCAGGAGGCGGGCGGCGACGGGCTGCCGTCCTACCCGCACCCGCGCCGGCTGCCGTGGCTGTGGGAGTTCCCCACCGTCTCCATGGGAATCGGTCCGATTTCCGCGGTCTACCAGGCGCGGTTCAACCGCTATCTGACCCACCGCGGGATCAAGGACACCTCCTCCTCGCACGTGTGGGCCTTCCTCGGTGACGGCGAGATGGACGAGCCCGAGTCGACCGCGTCCCTCGCCCTGGCCGGACGCGAGCAGCTGGACAACCTCACGTTCGTCATCAACTGCAACCTCCAGCGCCTGGACGGCCCGGTCCGCGCCAACTTCAAGATCGTGCAGGAGCTGGAGAGCCAGTTCCGCGCCGCCGGCTGGAACGTCGTCAAGTCGCTGTGGGGCTCCGCCTGGGACGAGGTGTTCGCGCTGGACACCACCGGCGCGCTGACCCGGCGGCTGCGCGAGGTGCCGGACGCGCAGTTCCAGACGTACGCCACCCGCGACGCCGGCTACATCCGCGAGCACTTCTTCGGCGCCTCCCCCGCCCTCGTCGAGATCGGCAAGCTGCTGTCCGACGACAAGATCACCGAGCTGTTCAAGACCTCCCGCGCCGGCCACGAGCCGCGCAAGGTCTACGCGGCGTACAAGGCGGCCGTCGAGCACAAGGGCGCCCCGACGGTGATCCTGGCGCAGACCGTCAAGGGCTGGACGCTGGGCCCGGGCTTCGAGTCCCGCAACGCCAACCACCAGATGAAGAAGCTCACGGGCAAGGAGTTCCGCGCCATGCGGGACCTGCTGGAGCTGCCCATCCCGGACAGCAAGCTGGACGACGAGCTGGTGCCGTACGTGCACCCGGGCCCCGACTCCCCCGAGGTGCGCTACCTCCAGGAGCGCCGCGCCGAGCTGGGCGGCCCCGCGCCGGCCCGCAAGGTGCACCCGGTCGGCCTGCCCTCCCCCGCCGACAAGCCCTTCGACGTGCTGAAGAAGGGCTCAGGCTCGCAGGAGATCGCCACCACCATGGCGTTCGTCCGGCTGGTCAAGGACCTGATGCGGGAGAAGGAGACCGGCAAGCGCTGGGTGCCGATCGTGCCCGACGAGGCGCGTACGTTCGGCATGGAGTCGCTGTTCCCGTCGGCCGGTATCTACTCGCCGCTCGGCCAGAACTACGACCCGGTCGACCGCGACCAGCTGCTGTACTACAAGGAGGCCAAGGACGGCCAGATCCTCAACGAGGGGATCACCGAGGCCGGTTCGCTGGCGGACTTCACCGCGGCTGCCACGTCGTACGCCACACACGGCGAGCCGATGATCCCGTTCTACATCTTCTACTCGATGTTCGGGTTCCAGCGCACCGCCGACCAGTTCTGGGCGCTCGCCGACCAGCTCGGCCGCGGCTTCGTCATCGGCGCCACGGCCGGCCGTACGACGATGACCGGCGAGGGCCTCCAGCACGCCGACGGTCACTCGCACCTGCTGGCCTCCACCAACCCGGCGGTCATCTCCTACGACCCGGCGTTCGCCTACGAGGTGGGCGTCATCGTCAAGGACGGGCTGCGCCGGATGTACGGGCCGGACGCGGCGGCGCAGGAGAACGTCTTCTACTACCTGACGGTCTACAACGAGACCAAGGTGCAGCCGCCCATGCCGGAGGGCGAGGGCATCGAGGAGGGCATCCTCAAGGGGCTCTACCGCTTCAAGGAGGCGGCGGACGCCTCCGCCGACGCGCCCCGTATCCAGCTGCTCTCCTCCGGTACGGCCATCCACTGGGTGCTCGAAGCCCAGCGGATCCTTGCCGAGGAGTGGGGCGTGGCCGCCGATGTGTGGTCGGCGCCGTCCTGGACGGAGCTGCGCCGCGAGGCCCTGGAGTGTGACGCGGCTGCGCTGCGCGGCGAGGAGCGGGTGCCGTATGTGACCCGCGCGCTGGAGGGCGCACCGGGCCCTGTGCTGGCCGTCAGCGACTGGATGCGGGCCGTGCCCGACCAGATCAGCCAGTGGGTCGAGCAGGACTGGGCCTCGCTGGGGACCGACGGGTTCGGGCTCTCCGACACCCGGGAGGCCGCGCGGCGGTACTTCGGCGTGGACCCGGAGTCCGTGGTGGTGGCTGCCCTGTCGCGGCTTGCGCGGCGTGGTGAGGTCAAGTCCGAGACGGTGCGCCAGGCCGCCGAGAAGTACGGCCTCGCGTAGGCCGTCGGCCTACGCTTCGCCGGGTTCGCCCAGGGGGCGCCGCCAGAGGGCTTCGCCCAGGGGGCGCCGCCAGGGCACTGCCGCCCACGCCTGTCCCCTGCGGCTGCCCGTTGCCCCGTTGCGTGCGGGTGTGGTGTGGCCGAGCGCGCAGAACCCCGCGCCCCTTCGGGGCGCGGGGTTCGCTGTATAACGGGCGGGACGGTAACTGCGGGAGGTATTCAGCATGCGGGCGGCCCGGCTGATCAAGATGGTGCTGCTGCTCCAGGCGCGGCGGGAGATGACGGCCGCGGAGCTCGCTCAGGAGCTGGAGGTCTCCGAGCGCACCGTCTCGCGTGACGTCCTGGCGCTCTCCGAGGCAGGTGTGCCGGTGTACGCGGACCGGGGCCGCGCGGGGGGCTACCGGCTGGTCGGCGGCTACCGCACCCGCCTCACCGGTATGGGCCGCAGCGAGGCGGAGGCGCTGTTTCTGTCCGGGGTGCCCTCGGCCCTGCGGGACCTGGGGCTGGACGACGCGGCCTCCGCGGCGAAACTGAAGGTCTCCGCTGCGCTCGACCCCACGCTGCGCAATGTGCACGACAGTGCGGCGCAGCGCTTCCACCTGGACGCCCCGGGCTGGTGGCAGGCGCCCGAGACACCGCCGCTGCTGCCCGCGCTGGCCGACGCCGTCTGGTCGGACCGGCAGGTCGCCGTCCGCTACCGCCGCAGGGACGAGCGGGACGGCGGAGAGGTGGAGCGGGAGCTGGAGCCGTACGGGCTGGTGCTGAAGGCGGGCCAGTGGTATCTGGCGGCCCGCGTCCCGGCGGACGCGGGGCACCCGCACCGCAGCCCCTGGAGGGTCTACCGGGTCGGCCGGTTCACCGAGGTCTCCGTCCACGACGAGCACTTCGACCGCGACACCGGTTTCGACCTCGCCGCGTTCTGGACGGAGCAGGCGGCGGCTTTCGCCCGCTCCCTCCAGCGGTGGGAGGTGGCACTGCGGCTGACCGGGCCCGGCGCCCGCCGGCTGCGGTACGTCATCGACCGGGCCGCGGCCGACGAGGCGCTGGCGGACGGCACCGTCGACGATCAGGGCCGTACGACGGTGACGCTGCGGGTGGAGAACGAGGAGGTCGGGTACAGCCAGCTGCTCGCTCTGGGCCCGGAGTGCGAGGTGCTGGGGCCGCCGTCGCTGCGGGAGCGCTTCGCGGACGCGGCGCGGCGGACGGCGGCCCTCTACGGACCTTCCGGTGCGGAGCCGGACGGCGTTGCGGCTCAGCGGTAGCCGGTCACGTCCGCCGACTTGCCCGCGTGTTCGACCTCGGTGATGTAGCGCCAGGCGTCGGGCGCCGAGCCGTCCACATCGGTGAAGCCGTAGACCTGGGCGAGTCCGCCGCTGGAGAGGGACTGCCCGTTCCAGCGGGCCACGTCCGGGTCTCCGGCGAGCGCGGCCACGGCGCGGCCGACGAAGACGGGGCTCTCGGAGATGGCGAAGTGCGGGTCTGTGGCACAGCCGTCCCGCCAGTTCTCCTCCGTCACCTTGAAATAGGTATCGAGCATCGCCTCCGAGCGCAGCCAGCCCGGGGTCAGGCAGACCACGGTGGTGCCGTACTCCTTGGTCTCCTCCGCCAGCGCGCGGGCCATCCGCAGCGGGGCCGCCTTGGCCAGGTCGTAGTAGACCGGCTCCCGGTAGCGCTGGTTGAACTCTTCGGTGCCGTCGGTGACCTCGATCAGCAGCCCGCCGGGCCGCCGGTTCAGCAGCGGCAGGGCGTAGCTGCTGGTGATCAGGTGGCTGTCGATACCGAGCCGCAGCACGCGCAGCCCCTCGGCCAGATCGTGCTCCCACAGCTTCTTGCCGAAGCCGACCAGGTGGTCGCCGCCCCACAGGTCGTTGACGAGGATGTCGAGGGCGCCCTGTTCGCGGTCGATACGTGCGATCAGTTCCTGCACCTGCTCGGGGTCGAGGTGGTCGACAGCGACGGCGATGCCCGTACCGCCTCTCTTCCCGCCCGCCTCGGTCGCCAGTTCGGCCGTCTCCTCGATGGTCTCGCTCGCCCGGCCGACCTCGCTGGCCTTCTCCCGGGTGGTGCGGCCGGTCGCATAGACGGTGGCCCCGGCCCGGCACAGCTCGACGGCCATGGCCCGGCCCGCTCCTCTGGTGGCGCCTGCGACCAGGGCGACCTTGCCGGCCAGCGGCCCCTGGGAGCTGCTCGGTTCGTGCTGCACCTGTTCCTCCTCGCTGTTGTTCTCGTGCACAGCTCGTGCACAGGAGGAACACGCTGACAGCGATACCGGACAGCCTCTGTCGGGTATGTGCCAGGTATCACCTCTGCATCACGTCTCATAACGACACAGCCGCATCTGGCGCACTCCGCGTGCGTTGTGGGCGTCCAGGCCCGATGCTGAGGGCGTGATGGACGAGACGGAGTTCTGGGAGCTGATCGACTCCACCCGGCAGGAGGCCGACGGCGACGCCCAGGAGCAGGCGGATCTGCTGGTCGAGCGGCTCACACGACTCGACCCCGACGCGGTGACGTACTTCGCCCGCCACTTCGAGTCGCGCTACAACCGTGCCTATCAGTGGGACCTGTGGGCAGCTGCCTGGATTCTGCTGGACGGCGCGAGCGACGATGTGTTCGACGCCTTCCGCTGCTGGCTGATCGGCCAGGGCCGGGAGGTCTTCGAGGGCGCGGCGCACGACGCCGACGCGCTCGCGGAACTGCTGGAAGACTTCGACGAGGAGCTGGACGGCGACGGCGAGGAGCTGGGCTTCGCGGCGGACGAGGCGTACGAGCAGCTGACCGGTACCGTTCTGCCGGACCTGGGGTTGCCGGAGGCGCCGGCCGACCCCGACGGCATCCCTCTCGACATGGAGGATCCGGCAGCGCTGGCCGACCGCCTGCCCCGGCTCTGGGACCGCTTCCGGAGCGAGTGACCCGCGGCCCCACTCACCGGAGCGCCGGTCGCCGGCTCACTCCGGCCGTACCGATTCCAGATACTCCACGCTCCGCGCCAGCAGCGAGATCAGCTGCTCGCGCTCCTCGTCGGTGAACGCGGCGGCCAGTCCCCGCTCGACGCGGATCGCGTTCTCGTCCGCCTGTGCCATCACCTCCGTGCCCTGCTCCGTCAGCCGGGTCTCCAGCACGTTGCGGTGCCAGGCGTGCGGGGTGCGGGTGATGAGACCGCGCTGCTGGAGGTTCTTGAGGATCGTGTTCATCGTCGGCGCCGTCACCCGGCACGCCCGGGCGAGGGCCGCCGCCGGCATGCCGGGGTTCTCCGCGAGCTGGAGCAGCGCCGCGTACTGAGGGACCGTCAGCCCGGCGGGCTTGAGCACGGCGTGCTTCGTCGCGCTGAGCGCGTGCTCGGCGGCCTTGATGTGCGAGCCGAGGCGCTCGGCGGCGGGCATGGAGGTCATCCCTGCATCGTATCGACCGGCACATGCATAAGTACCTTGACGAAGATTAGAGCTCTAACTAACGTGTGTACACGTCATGCCGATAGGGGTCTCAGAACCGTGGCGGCCATGCGCGCCGCCCGTGCCCCTTCTGCCACTGGAGGCACACCATTTCCCGCACACTCCCCCTCTCCCGGCGCCGTGTCGCGCTGACCGCGCTCGCCGTGGCGACGGCGGCCACCGCACTCACGGCGTTCACCGCGCCGGCCGCCGGCCCAGCGCCGACCGCGCACACGGCGCCTGCCGCTCACCCCTCGCACGCTTCCCAGCTGCGGATCTCCACCGCGTACGAACTGCCCGGCGACCGCGTCTACCCGGAGGGGATCGCCGCCGATCCCCGTTCGGACCGGCTGTACGCGGGGTCGTACGAGACCGGTGCCGTCTACCGGATGACACCCGGCCACCGGGTGGCCGAGACGTTCCTGCCCGCCGGTGCCGACGGGCGGCACACCGCCAACGGGCTCAAGGTCGACGACGCGGGACGGCTGTGGGTCACCGACTCCACCCAGGGCGTCTCCGTCTACGACACCCGCACCCGGAAGTTGCTGGCCCGGTTCGACGTCTCCGGCACCGATCCCTCCTTCGTCAACGACCTTGTCCTGACCCCGGACGGCTCCGCCTATCTGACGGACAGCGTGCGCAATGTCGTCTACCGCGTCACGCCTGCGCAGTTGGCCCGCGCGCAGGCGGAGGGAGGACGCGGGCGGCTGGTCGCCCGCTTCGACCTGAACGGGGTGCTGCCCCCGCCGTCCGGCGAAAACCCCTACGCCCTGAACGGCATCGCGGCCGGACCCGGTGGCCGCTATCTGCTCACGGCCGACATGACCGGTGGCGGCCTCTACCGCCTCGACCCGGTCACCGGCAAGGTGTCCCGCGTCCGGCTGCACGGCGCCGACCTGCGCAACGCCGACGGCCTGGAGACCGCGGGCAACCGGCTGTGGGTCGTACACAACACGGACAACGCGCTGAGCCGCTGGCGGCTGAGCCACGACGGCACCGAAGCCCGCCAGGAGGCCCGGGCGAGCGACCCCGATCTGCAGCTGCCCACCACCCTCGCGCGGGCGAACGGCACCCTGTTCGTGGTCCGTTCACAGTTCGACAAGGGCGGGCCGATGGGCCCGGGTACACCGCAGACGCCGTTCACGATCGCGGCCGTGCGGGGACTCTGAGCGGCGGCCGGTGCACCCGGCAGGCATGCGTCAGGATGGGCGCATGCGTATTGCGGTCACCGGCTCGACCGGACTCATCGGCTCGGCGCTCACCCGCTCGCTGCGGGCCGAGGGCCACGACGTGCTGCGGCTCGTACGGCGGCCGGCGGCGGCAGCCGACGAGCTGCGGTGGGATCCGGCAGGGGGCACGGTGGAGGTGGCCGGACTCGCCGGCTGCGAGGCCGTCGTCCACCTGGCGGGCGCGGGCGTCGGCGAACACCGCTGGACGGAAAGCTACAAGCGCGAGCTGCGCGACAGCCGGGTGCTGGGCACCCGGACCCTCGCCGACGCCCTCGCCGCGCTGGACACCCCGCCGCACACCCTGATCGTCGGTACCGCGATCGGCTACTACGGCGACACCGGGGACCGGGCCGTCGACGAGAGCGCCGGTCCCGGCACCGGTTTTCTGGCCGAGCTGTGCCAGGACTGGGAGGCCGCGGCGAAGCCCGCGCAGGACGCCGGGATCCGTACGGTGTTCGGCCGCACCGGGCTGGTCGTCGCGCGCGGCGGCGGGGCGTGGGGGCGGCTGTTCCCCCTCTTCAGGGCCGGGCTCGGCGGCCGGCTGGGCAACGGCCGCCAGTACTGGAGCCACATCGCGCTGCACGACCATCTGGCGGCGCTGCGCTTCCTGCTGGGAGAGCAGTCGCTGAGCGGCCCGGTGAACCTCACAGCGCCGCAGCCCGCCACCAACCGTGAAGTCACCGCCGCCATGGGGCGGGTACTGCACCGTCCCACCCTCTTCGCGGTCCCCGCCCCCGTGCTCCGTATCGCACTGGGCGAGTTCGCCCAGGACGTGCTGGGCAGCCAGCGGGTGCTCCCCCGCCGCCTGCTGGACGCGGGCTTCCGCTTCGCCTTCCCGACGGTCACGGACGCCATCCGCGCCGCTCTTTGAGCCCGGCGGCCTGCTGAGGCGGGTTCCCGTTCTGATCCCCTGTGCCTCCGGGCGCCCCCCGCGCGACGTACCGCGAGCGCGATCACACACCAACTCTCGAACACGGGTATGAGCCGAGCCCGGTGGGGCATCAGGACGACAACTGTCCCCACAGCGGCACAAGAACGCACGCACAGCACCAACGCGACAGCAGCGAAAAGGCTGACCCCCATCGGACCCATCAGACCAGCACGCGCGTCGACGTCGGGAGGACACGTGCTGACCAGCAGCGCAGACGCAGGCACCCGCACCGGGAGTGGCGGCGAGGAGGTGGAGGCCGTCGGCAGAGACCGGACCGCGGACGTGGTGATCGTCGGTGCGGGACTGGCCGGGCTGGCCGCCGCGCACCGGCTGACCGGCGCCGGGATGCGCGTCCTCGTCCTTGAGGCGGCCTCCCGCGTCGGAGGGCGGCTGCGTACCGACCACGTCGAGGAGTACCGGCTCGACCGCAGCCCCGGGGTGGTCAGCCTGGACCGGGACGCGGATGCTTTCGCGCGGCTGCCCGCGCTGGACACGCTCACCCTGCGCCCGTTCACACCCGGGGCACTGCTGCACGCGGAGGGCCGGACGCACCGGGTGGCGGCCCGGTCGGCGGAGCGCGCTTCCCAGTCGGTGCGGGCCGGCCGTACGGGCCAGCTCGACCGGCGCACGAGGGGCGCAGGAAGCACGCGGGGCGCACTGACAGCACTGACGACGGCTCGCGCGCTCACCGGCGCGCGCAGCCGCGCCGACATGTCCGACGCGCTGGGCCTGGTGCGGCTGCGCGCATCCCTCGCCCGGTTCGCGGCAGCACCGCCCCAGGGGCTGCTCTCGCGGCCCGAACTCCCCGCCGGCCAGGCCCTGTCGGCGCGCGGCCTGCCCTCCCGGCCGGCCGAGACGCTGGTGCGTCCGCTGCTGACCGCACTGCTGTCGGACCCGGCGCTGACCACCTCCAGCCGCGTCGCCGATCTGACGCTGCGCGGCTTCGCGCGGGGCGGGCTCGGCGTACCGGCGGGCGGGCAGGCCACCGTTCCGGAGCTGCTGGCGGCAGCGCTGCCGCCGGGCACGGTGCGTACGGGCGTACGGGTCACCTCCGTGAGCACGCACACCGTGGAGACCGAGGAGCACGGCACGTTCGGCTGCGAGGCGGCGCTGGTGGCCACCGGTGCCCGCTCGGCCGCCACGCTGCTGCCGGGGTTGCGGGTGCCCCGGTTCCACCCGGTGACCGTCCTGCACCATGCGGCGCCTGCCGCCCTCCCGCCGAATGCGCCCGGGCCGTCGTTCACCGTGTGCGCCGAACGGGACGGCACGGAGCCGGATCCGGTCAGCCACACCTGGGTGGCCTCGGCGGTGGACCCCTCGCGGGCGGCGCCGGGCCGGACCCTGGTCACCTCCGTCGTACTGGGCGGGCGGGCAGCCGAGCCGCCCGCGGCGCTGGACAAGGCCGCACGTGAGCAACTCGCGGGTGTCTACGGCACGTCGACGGACCGCTGGGAGCTGCTGGCGGCGTACCACGACCCGGAAGCGGTACCGGCGATGCCCGCGCCGCACGACCCGAGGCGGCCGGTGCGAGTGCTGTCGGGGCTGTACGTCTGCGGGGAGCACCGGGACACCAGCACGCTGCGCGGGGCGCTGAGTTCGGCGCAGCGGGCGACGGAACAGATCCTGCGGGACTTCGGCCGTCCGGCCGCCTCGGAACAGACCGCGCAAGAGCCCGCACAGGAGACCGCCGCCTAATCGAACAAAGATCCCGAACTCCCTGATGACCAGCGGGTTTTGTCAGTGGTGCGGGGTAGAATCGAAGTAGTTTCCAGGAAGCGCACCGACGTCGTGAGGAGACCGTCGATGACTGCTGTCCGTGCC
This sequence comes from Streptomyces sp. 3N207, assembly GCF_052246355.1. NCBI lineage: Bacteria > Bacillati > Actinomycetota > Actinomycetes > Kitasatosporales > Streptomycetaceae > Streptomyces > Streptomyces sp. 3N207. Next base: position 199,923 of record NZ_JBQQBV010000010.1, read on the forward strand.
CGTACCTCTCGTTCGCACACCCGCCCCACGACCCGCAACCAGTCGCACCAGCAGCAGCACCTGCCGAAGATGTCCACTCTGCCCGTTCTGCCCAAGAAGCCGCTCCCGGCGGGCCGGCCGCGCGAGTGGTACGAGACACACAACCGCCGCCTCAAGGCCATGCGGATCGCCATAGCCCTGCTCGACACCGGCGTCTACACCGCCGCGCAGGCCCGCAATCACACCATCCGAGCGACGGCGCACCGCATCGGCGTGCACCCGCCGTCGCCGACCACCTGCCGCCTGGTGCGCTCCCTGCTGCCGTAGCAGTCCGGAAGGGAGCACCGGAAAACCAGTGGCGTCATGAGTATGGGTAGCCTACGGTCCTGACTCGCATATGCGGTCGGTGAACCATGAAGGAGCCCTCATGGCGGCAGGCAAGGGACGCGCCGAGGCCACAGCGCTGGCAGCAGCCGGAGTCACGGTTGTGCTGTGGGCCTCGGCATTCGTCTCCATACGCAGCGCGGGTGAACACTACGCCCCGGGCGCCCTGGCGCTGGGACGGCTCGGGGCCGGTGCCCTGGTGCTGTGTGCGGTGCTGCTCATCCGGCGCGAAGGGCTCCCGCCCAAGGCCGCCTGGCCCGGCATCGCCGCCTCAGGGGTCCTGTGGTTCGGCGGCTACATGGTCGCGCTCAACTGGGGTGAACGCCTCGTGGACGCGGGCACGGCCGCAATGGTCGTCAACATCGGCCCCATCCTGATGGCGGTGCTGGGCGGCTGGCTACTCAAGGAGGGCTTCCCCAGCCGGCTGCTGGCCGGGATGGCGGTCTCCTTCGCGGGCGCCGTCGTGGTCGGCCTGTCCGTCTCCGAGGGCGACGGTTCCTCGCCGCTGGGGGTGGCGCTGTGCGTGCTGGCAGCCGTCACCTACGCCCTCGGGGTCGTCTGCCAGAAGCCCGCACTGCGGCACGCCTCCCCGCTCCAGGCCACCACGTTCGGCTGCCTGATCGGCTTCGTCGCCTGCCTGCCGTTCAGCGGTCAGCTGGTCTCGCAGGTGGCGGACGCGCCGCTGTCCGCCACGCTCAACACCGTCTACCTGGGCGTGTTCCCCACCGCGCTGGCCTTCTCCACCTGGGCCTACGCCCTCTCCCGCACCACCGCGGGCCGGATGGGCTCCACCACGTACGTGGTGCCCTTCCTCGTCGTCCTGATGTCCTGGCTCTTCCTGGACGAGGTGCCCGGCCGACTGGCACTGGCGGGCGGTCTGCTGTGCCTGGCGGGGGTGGCGGTCTCCCGCTCGCGCAGCCGCACACCACGACCCCCGCAGCCCGGCACCGCGGCCGGTGCCGCTACCGCGACATCAGCCGCGCGGCAGAGTGACCCAGCCGCGCAGCCGACGTCCCCAGACCCGCAGGCCCGTCGAACGGCCACGTAGGCAGGAAGTGGCGGCGCAGATCCGCCTCCGTGTAGCGGCGGCAGTCGCGGTGCCACACCAGGATCCCCGCCATCCAGTTCTCCAGCTCCCGCACATAGCCGTCCAACGCCGCCCGCCCGGCCTCGTCGAGCCCGAAGTCGTCGTAGAGCACGGGAAACTCGTGCGCGGCGACATGCTGGAACTGCCGCATCCTGGACTTCATCAGGTCGTCGACGATGCGCAGCGCCGTCGGGTAGTCGCAGTCGAAGAAGGCGCGGACGACCAGCAGCCCGTTGTGCAGCTCGCCCTCGAACTCGATCTCCTTCTGGTACGAGAAGACGTCGTTGAGCAGGCAGGCGTAGTCGGCAGCCGCGTTCTCCAGCGACTGCATCGGGCCGCTGCGGTAGATCTCCTCCGGGATGGTGTCCGGCTGGGAGAGCCGGCACAGGCTCATGGTCAGGTCCGAGCCGAAGGTCCGCCGCCGCATCTCCACGTAGTCGACGGGGTCGGGGATGCGGTTCTGCGCCTGGTTGTCGAGCTCCCACAGCCAGCTCTCGGCCATGATCTCGATGGCGGTACGGAACCGACGGCGCTTCCCGGGGCTCATCGGGCCCGCCGTCCTGACCCACAGATCGGCCAGTGAACGCTCGAACGGGCCGGCCGGAGGCGGCGGCTCACCGTCGACGGGCATGAAGAGGGACAGCCGCTCGGTGCACGCCTTGGCGCCCGCCAGATCGCGGGTGCGTCCGAAGCGGGCCGGATAGTAGTCGTCGCCCCAGGTGCCCCAGGCCAGCCAGGCGGAGGCCAGATCGAGCTCGTCGGCCGTCGCGTCCGGGTGCAGTCCGGCGGCGCACAGCGGCAGGTCGTAGTCCCGCATCAGCTCCTCGTCCCACAGCCGGCCGCCGGGCACTTCCGGCTGCGGCTCCAGCAGTCCCATCCCGTGGGCCCAGCTGACGACGCGCTCCCGGGCGCCGCCCAGGTGCGGGCTGAGCCGGTGCTCGAACGGCATCTCGAAGTCGGGCAGCACGGAGGGCCCGGTGCGCTCGTGCGGTACGTGGGTGAAGAAGCGGGCGCGCCGCAGCTGCGCGCGGGCGTGCGGGCGCAGCACGTCGGCCGCCGAGGTGCCGAGACCGGCCGGGACGAACGGCAGCCGCGCCGGGCCGGTGCCGCCCGCTCCGCCGCCGTTCATATAGCGGCTGGAGCGCATGTGCCACTCGTGGCCACCGGACTGCCAGTCCTGAAGTCCCTTGGTATAGGCGGCGATATCGGCACACGCGGCCGGGTCCAGGCCCTTGTCGGCGCAGAGCGCAGGCACTTCGGTCAGCGCGGTGTGCTCGAACTGCTGGAGGCGGGAGGTGAGCAGGTCATTGACGGCGTCGGCGGCCTCCTGGGTGCCGCACTCCAGGAACGTCTCCAGGACGAGTACGCCGTTGGACAGCTCGCCCTCGTCCTGCGTCTCACGCTGGTACGAGAACAGGTCGTTGCGCAGATGGACGGCGTCGGAGAAGGTGTCGCGCAGTACGCACAGCGGGCGGGAGGCGGCAACGGCGGCGGGCACCTCGGCGTGCGCCGCGAACTCCACCAGCCCGGCCGACCACGGCGCACCGCCGACCTTGCGCCGCATCTCGATGTACTCGACCGGGTTCGGCACCCGCCCGATGTTGATGTTGGAGAGCTCCCACAGCGACTCGTTGAGCAGGTTCTCGGTGCTGACGGCGAACCGCGCGCGCCAGTCGGCCGACATCGACGGCACCGTTCTGGCCCACAGGTCGGCCAGGCCCGCCTCGACGGGGTTGGTGGGTTCGGGCACCGGGGACGCCGGGACGTCCTCCAGCGGCATGAACAGCGGCAGCCGGTCCAGATACGCCTTGCCGCCCGCCCGGTCCTGGGTGCGCTTGAACTCCTCCAGGAAGTGGTCGTCGAAGAAGAAGACCCACACGTACCAGTCGGTGACCAGCGCCAGATCGTCCGCTTCGGCGTCGGGATGGGTGTAGGCGCACAGCAGCGCGTAGTCGTGCGCGTCCAGGTCGGCGGTGTCCCAGATCCCCGAGCCCTCCAGCATCCCCATCTCCCGTGCCCACTCCCGTGAATGGGTCCGGGCCTGGTCGACGTGCGGGTTGAGCCGGGCCGGGTAGGGCACATAGAAGTCGGGCAGTTCGAAGGGTTGCGACAACGTCACTGTCCCCCAGCTCGTCGGATCGGTAGCTGACTTGGCCTACCCGGCCCAAGCTGACGAACATCCATTTTCACTCGGACGTGGGACCCCGCCTGTTACGAAGTCGTCGAACAAAATGCCTGGAACGGCTGAGGATCGGACTGCTAGCTTCGCGTTCGTGGCGAAGCTGAATCAGATCATCGCAGTCGAGAAAGGCGTCAAGTCCAAGGTGGTCCAGGACCTGGCGCAGGCACAGCACGGGCTGGCGAAGCCCCAGATGCTGGCCGGTATCTCGCGTACGTACCAGCCCAAGGACGAAGAGGGCGAGCAGCTTCCGCCGGAGTCGACGCGGGTCCAGGTCAAGGCCGAGGATGTGCTGAAGGAAACGGCGAAGATCCTCACCCGGCTGTTCGATGTGACGGCGACGAAGGACTGGGCGAACCTCACGGCTCGTGCGGACGTCGTCGTCGACGGACGCACCGTCCTGTCCGAAGTGCCGGTCTCCTACCTGCTGTTCCTGGAGAAGCAACTGGGCGAGCTCGGCTCCTTCCTGCGGAAGCTGCCGGTGCTGGACGGCGCGGAGGCGTGGGAGAAGGACCCCTCCACGGACTGGTGGAAGACCGAGCAGGTCCGTACGGTGCGCACCAAGAAGGTGCCGCGCAACCATGTGAAGGCGGAGGCCACGGAGAAGCACCCGGCCCAGGTCGAGGTGTACTACGAGGACATCCCCGTCGGCTACTGGACCACGGTCAAGTACTCCGGCGCCCTGCCCGCACGACGGGTCAACGAGCTGCTGGAGCGGCTGGACAAGCTGGCGGCCGCGGTGAAGTTCGCCCGTGAGGAGGCCAACGGGACCGAGGTCACCGACAAGCGCGTCGGGGACGCCGTCTTCGGCTACCTCTTCGACTGACAGCCAGGAGGCATCTCACCACCACAGACACCCCGGCGCACGTTTCGACGACGTGGCGGCCGGGGTCCCCCGGGGCCAGGGTTTCAGCGACCTTCGGTCACCGGGTGCGCCAGGAGCGCAAAGCTGAAGCTGAAGCTGATGTGTGACCCCCCGGGTCGCCCTGTCCTGAACACAGGGTGCCCGTCAGTCTCAACCTCTCGCTCCAAGCTCAGTATCGCCGCTCATCGTCCGGCAACCGGGGCGGTGACGACCTTGAGACGCTGGTTCGAACCCAGCCGGCGCATCCACGCTGCGCCGTGGTGGAGTGGCTCCACGCAAGGGCATCGCCGAACGATCCGCCCATCAACAGGCCGGTGCGTGTGAACGAGCGGCACCCAGGACCCCGGGGCCGGGTAAAGCCTCGGGGTCCCTTTTGTCGTTTCTCCCGGTTCCTGCGGGATGCCGCCCGCGTGGTACGTTTCAGCGGCCAGTCAAACCCTTGAACGGGTCAGGGAATCCGGTGCGAATCCGGAGCTGACGCGCAGCGGTGTGGGACTGGGGCGTGCACGAGGCCACTGGGGACGTACGTCCCTGGGAAGGCGCACGCTCCCACAGTCCCGAGCCCGAAAACCTGCTGGCACCCGCGCTCGGACTGCCCCGGGCACGGTGGCACGCCGGGCCCCGCGACTGGGCCTCTGACGGAGAAGGAACCCCTGGCCATGCGCCGACCGCGCCGTATCCGCGTACTCGTGCCGGGCCTCGCCCTGGCACTCGTCCTGGGCGCCGCCGGCTGCGGCGGGGACTCCCCGACGGAGGCGTCCGGCAAGGGCGCGGCCCCCGGTTACCCCCGTACGCTGCACAACTGCGGGCAGGACGTCACCCTCCAGCGGCCCCCGCGGCGGGCCGTCTCCCTCGACCAGGGCTCGACCGAGATCCTGCTCGCTCTCGGGCTGGGCGACCGGATGGCGGGCACCGGCACCTGGACCGACCCGGTCATGAAGGGGCTCGGTGAGGAGAACGCGAAGGTCCCGCGGCTGGCCGACGGTTACCCCGCGCTGGAGAAGGTGCTCGACAAGGACCCGGACCTGGTGACCGCCTCCTTCTCCGCCACCCTCGACAAGGGCGGCGTCGCCCCGCGCGGCAAGTTCGCCGACCTCGGGGTGCCCACCTACCTCTCCCCCGCCGACTGCGCCAAGAAGTCCGGCTCCAACGGCGACGGAGCGCGCAGCAGCCGGCTGGAGCTGAGCACCGTCTACGGCGAGATCCGCGACCTGGCGAAGGCGTTCGGCGTGCCGAAGCGCGGCGAGCGGCTGGTGGCCGGCCTCAAGGCGCGGGTGGCGAAGGCCACCCGGGGCACCGACGCGCGCGGCACCTCCGTCATGTACTGGTTCGCCAACTCCGAGTCGCCGTATCTGGCGGGCTGCTGCGGGGCGCCGGGCATCATCACCCGCGCGGTGGGCGCGAAGAACGTCTTCGACGACACCCACGACGAGTGGCCGCAGATCGGCTGGGAGACGGTCGCCGACCGGGACCCCGATGTGATCGTGCTGGGCGATCTGACCCGCAAGAACCAGACCGCGGAGACCGCGAAGGCCAAGATCCGGAAGCTGGAGTCCGACCCGGTCACCCGCCATATGACGGCAGTCCGCCACAAGCGCTACATCCTGCTGCCCGGCGCCGCGATGAATCCCTCGATCCGCACGGTGGAGGGAGTGGAGAAGGTGGCAAGGGGACTGCGAGATTTGGGGCTGGCGAAGTGAGGGGGGAACGGGCTGGCGGGAGCTCCGAAGCTGCTGCCGACCCGGCAACGGGGGCTGCGCTTGCCCACCCTGCGCCCCTGGCGCAGACTGCCCAAGCACAGCCGGGGGACGCGGACGCGCCCCGTCAGGGGCGCGGGGAACTGCGCGATCAGCCACAACGCAAGCCGCACCCCGCAAACTTCAGGCAGGGGCACCCCCTCAGCGGAGCGCTCCGCACCGGGCAGGGCGCAGCCCTCCTGTGCGTGGTCGCCGCGCTCGCCCTCGCGGCGTCAGTGGCCCTGGCCATCACCGCCGGGCAGGCCCGTATCGGCGTAACCGACGTATGGCTGGTCGTCATAGAAGGACTGGGCGGCGCCGATGCAGGGGTCTCACCACTGCGCGAGGGCATCATCTTGGAACTGCGCCTCCCCCGCGCCCTGCTGGCCGCACTGTGCGGCGCCGGCCTCGGGCTGTGCGGCGCCGTCCTCCAGTCACTGCTCCGCAACCCGCTTGCCGACCCCTTCGTGCTGGGCGTCTCCTCCGGCGCCTCCACCGGGGCGGTCGCCGTGGTGGTGCTCGGCGTGGGCGGCGGCGCCCTCTCGTTGTCGGCGGGCGCTTTCGCGGGCGCCGCACTCTCGTTCGGGCTGGTGCTGCTGCTGGCGCACACCTCGGGCGGTACGACGGACCGGGTGCTGTTGTCGGGCATCGCCGGAATGCAGCTGTTCTCGGCGCTGACCTCGCTGATCGTCTTCACCTCGGCCGACGCCGAGCAGACCCGCGGGGTGCTGTTCTGGCTGCTGGGCTCGCTGGGCTCGGCCGACTGGGGTGAGGTGGCGCTGGGCGCGGGCGCGTTGGGGCTGGCGCTGGTGGTGTGCCTGGCGCGGGCCGACGCGCTGGACGCCTTCGCCTTCGGGCAGGAGGCCGCCGCCTCGCTGGGCGTACCGGTGCGGCGGGTGCGGCTGACGCTGCTGCTGGTCACTGCGCTGCTGACGGCGGTACTGGTCAGCTCGTCGGGCGCGATCGGCTTCGTGGGGCTGGTGCTGCCGCACGCGGCCCGCGCGCTGACCGGGCCGGCGCACCGGCGGCTGCTGCCGGTGACGGCCCTGGTGGGCGCGGTCTTCCTGGTGTGGGTCGACACCGCGGCGCGCACCCTGCTGGACCCGCGTGAGCTGCCGGTCGGAGTGGCGACCTCGCTGCTGGGGGTGCCGGCCTTCGTGGTGATCCTGCACCGGGGGCGGCGCGGCAGGGCGCACGGCGTAGGCGGAGGTGCGGGGCTGTGAGCCTGAGTGCGCACTCGGTGTCCTGGCAGGCAGGGGGGCGGCTGATCGTCGACGGGGTGAGCCTGGATCCGCAGCCCGGCCAGACGGTGGGGCTGCTGGGGCCCAACGGCTCGGGAAAGTCCACGCTGTTGCGGCTGCTGGCGGGCATCCGGCCGACCGCCTCGGGAGTGGTCACCCTTGACGGCAGACCGCTGCGCGAGCTGGGGCGCCGCGCTGTGGCCCGTCGGGTGGCCGTCGTCGAGCAGCATGCGGAGACCGGCGTGGAGCTGACCGTCGGCGATGTCGTACGGCTCGGCCGCATCCCGCACCGCGGCATCTGGTCGGGGCAGCGGGCCGAGGACGAGACGGCCGTGCTGGAGGCTGCCGTACACACCGGGCTGGCCGACCGGCTCGATCAGCCCTGGCACAGCCTCTCGGGCGGCGAACGGCAGCGGGTGCAGATCGCCCGCGCGCTGGCGCAGCGGCCGAGCGAGCTGCTGCTGGACGAGCCCACCAACCACCTCGACGTCCAGTACCAGCTGGAGCTGCTGGCGCTCGTCGTCCGTACGCCCGTCACCAGCGTGATCGCCCTGCACGACCTCAACCTGGCGGCGATGTTCTGCGACCACCTGGTGGTGCTGCGGCAGGGCCGGGTGGTGGCGGCGGGTCCGCCGGGCGAGGTTCTGACGGAGCGGATGGTGGCCGACGTCTACGGGGTGCGCTCGGTGGTGATGCCGCACGGCCCGGACGGGCGGCCCTCGGTGCGCTTCCTGCCCCCGGAGCCCATGGAGCCGCCGGTGCCGCTCGAGCCTGCCGACATCACCTCGAAATAGCATTCATAACCGGCCGCGTTCACCACAGTTCGGTGCTGTGCCGCCCCACGAGAGCGGTGATCCGGGCGAGGGCCTCGTCGATCGGCAGCGGGTCGAGGCGGCGACCGTCGCGCAGCCGCAGCGCGAGCCGGCCGTCGGCGGCCTCCCGGGCGCCGATCACCGCCTGGTACGGCACGAGGCGCGCTTCCCGCACCCGGGCGCCCAGGCTGCCGCGTTCCGGTGCGGCGAGCTCGGCGCGCAGACCGGCGGCGGCGCAGCGCCGCACCAGCGCCTCGCCGTCCGGAACCTCCGCCTCGGACACCGGCAGCACGACGATCTGGGTGGGCGCCAGCCAGCCGGGGAAGGCGCCGCCGTGCACCTCGATCAGCTGCGCGACGGCACGTTCGACGCTGCCGATGACGGCCCGGTGCACCATCACGGGCCGGTGCTTGGCGCCGTCCGCGCCGATGTAGTGCAGGTCGAAGCGTTCGGGCTGGTGGAGGTCGACCTGGACGGTGGAGAGGGTCGCTTCCCGGCCCGCGGCGTCGGCGATCTGCACATCGATCTTCGGCCCGTAGAAGGCGGCCTCGCCCTCCGCCGCCTCGTACGGCAGCCCCGCCTCGTCCAGCACCTCGGTCAGCAGCGCGGTGGCCTGCCGCCATTTGCCCGGGTCGGCCACGTACTTGCCGCCCGGGGCCGGGAGGGAGAGCCGGTAGCGGGCCGACTCGATACCGACCGCCCGGTATGCGTCGCCGATCAGCTCCAGCGCCGCCCGCGCCTCGGCGGCGACCTGGTCGAGGGTGCAGAAGATGTGCGCGTCGTTCAGCTGGATGGCCCGTACCCGGGTCAGTCCGCCGAGCACGCCGGAGCGCTCGGACCGGTACATGGCGCCCAGCTCCGCCATACGCAGCGGAAGTTCGCGGTAACTGTGGGAGCGGGACCGGTAGATGACCGCGTGGTGCGGGCACAGGCTGGGCCGGAGCACGAGCTGTTCCCCGTCGCCCGCTTCCAAGGGAGGGAACATGTCGTCGGCGTAGTGCGCCCAGTGCCCGGAGAGTTCGTACAGCTCCTTTTTCCCCAGCACCGGCGAGTACACATGCTGGTAGCCCGCGCGGCGCTCGGCGGTACGAACGTACTCCTCCAGCTCGTGCCGGACGGTGGCCCCGTCCGGCAGCCAGTACGGCAGACCGGCCCCGATCAGCGGATCGGTACCGAAGAGGCCCAACTCGCGGCCGAGCGAACGGTGGTCGTGGCGGGCGGCGGTCATGTGCTTCTCCCTCGGGGGTGCGGGCGGGCGCCCGAGGGAGCGAACGACGAAGCCCCGGGCGCTCGGCCCGGGGCTTCGGTGTACGTCTGTACGTCGGTCAGCGCGCCGGGACTGGGTCCGGCGTCGTCGTCCTCGCGATACGTACGGCGCGCTGCATGAAGGGAACGTAGCAGAGCTTCCCTCGATGGGTCGTGGGGTTTCCCAGCGACGGGATCTTCCCGGCGACGGCCGGGCTCAGGAGGAGGGCACGGAGGGCAGCCACCGCCGGGCCGCCTCGACGCTGTCGCCGATACTGGTGTTGAAGGCGATGGCGGCGCCGGGAGCGTGCCGGTGCACCAGATTGACGACCCGCTCGAAGAAGAGCAGTGCGGGCTCCGGCTTCCGGATGCCGCCGCCGATGACGACGACATCCCACTCGCGCTCGGACAGCGCGGTCCTGAATACGGACTCGTCGGGCCCGTGGGCGGCCACCACTGCCACGGACGCGTCGACGGAGAGTTCCGCGAACCGGGCCAACTCCTCGTCGAGAGCGGCGTGCAGGGCGTATCCGTCCACGCCGGGAACAGTGTGCGGGTCGAAACCGAGGACCAGAACAGCGGGCATACCCCGCAAGACGCTACCGAGCACCGTCCCGTTGCTCTTGCGGGGGCCCGGAAGTGGCGGTTAGGCCGGTGGGTACGATCGCCGCACTGCACAAGCACCGCAGCAGTCGAGTCACGTACGGGGGAGCTCGTGTTCGGAATCGTCAGGCCCTGCAAGCACCGGCTGTCGGAGGGGCTCAGGAGCGAGTGGATGGCGCATCTGTGCGGGCTGTGTCTCGCACTCCGCGGCGACCACGGGCAGTTCGCCCGGGTGGTGACGAACTACGACGGGCTGCTCATCTCCGTGCTGACGGACGCGCAGACCGGTGTCGCCGCCGCCCGGCGCCGCACCGCGGGCCCGTGCCCGCTGCGCGGTATGCGGACCGCGTCCGTCGCACAGGGCGAGGGGGCGCGGCTGGCGGCGTCGGTGTCGCTGGTGCTGGCCTCGGCGAAGGTGCGGGACCACATAGCCGACCGTGACGGGCTGCTGCGCCGCCGCCCGGTCGCTGCCGCAGCGCGCCGGATAGCCGCGGGCTGGGATCGCGCCGGTGCCCGTACCGGCGGCACGCTGGGTTTCGACACGGCCGTACTGGTCGACGCCGTGGACAGGCAGACCGACGTGGAGCACGCCGCGGGCCCCGGCACCCCGCTGACGGCCGTCACCGAGCCCACCGAGACAGCGACGGCCGCGGCCTTCGCGCACACCGCGACGCTCGCGGGCAAGCCCGGCAACGCGGCCCCGCTCGCCGAGGCCGGCCGGCTCTTCGGGCGCCTCGCCCATCTGCTGGACGCGGTCGAGGACCGGGTCACCGACGCCGCCGAGGGCGCCTGGAACCCGATCAACGCCACCGGCGCCACCCGCGCCGAGACCCGCCGGCTGTGTGACGACGCGGTGCGCGGCATCCGGCTGGCGCTGCGCGATGTGGACTTCGCCGACCCGCGGCTGGCACACGTCCTGCTGGTGCATGAGCTGCCGCGCGCCGTGGACCGCGCGTTCGGCACGACATCGTGCGCACACACGGCGGATCACGCCACCGGCCACGCCCCTGGCCCCGGCCCCGGCAACCCGTACCAGCAGCAGCAGTACGGCCAGCCGCCGCAGGGCCAGCCCCCCTACGGCCAGCCCCCGTACGGGCAGGCCCCGCAGAACCTCAACGGCCCCGCAAATCCCTACGCAGGCGGAGGCGGCGGCCAGCTGCCGCCCGGCGGCGGGGGCGAAGGCTGGGGTGGCTGGGGTGATGACCCGGGCGGCCAGGGCAACCCCGGCCCCCACTCCCCCAACCAGCGTCCCCCGCGCAGCTTCTTCGCCGGCTGCGCGGCCTTCGTCGGCCTCTGCTGCACCTGCCAACTGTGCTGCGCCTCGGAGTACGAGGGCCCCTGGTCCCGCCGGAAGCGCGAGGGCCTGTGCTCGGACTGCTGCGACTGCTGCGACTGCTGCAGCAACTGCAACTGTGACTGCTGCGGTGGTGGTGGCGAGGGCGGTGGCGCTGAAGGCGGTGGCGGCTGCTGCGACTGCGACTGCGGCTGCGACTGCTGACGACCCCGCACCCCCGTCCGCCCGCCCGCACGCCGTGCGGAGGTCAGCGGTGACCGGGCCCGGCGGGTGCCGGTGCCGTCAGGGAGCGGTGCGGCAGCGGGCTGGAGTACACGACGCTGGTGGTGACGGAACCGAGCGCGGCGATCCGGCCGGTGGTCGTCTCCAGATGGTGCATGGAGCGGGCGAGGACCTTCAGCACGAAGCAGTCGTCGCCCGTCACATGGTGCGCCTCGGTGATCTCGGGCGTCGTCGCGAGCAGATCGTGGAACGGCTTGTAGTTGCCGGTCGGATAGCGCAGCCGGACGAAGGCCAGGATCGTGAAGCCGAGGCGCTCGGGGTCGACGACGGCGGAGTACCCGGAGATGACCCCGCTCTCCTCCAGCCGCCGGACCCGCTCGGTGACGGCGCTCGCGGACATGGAGACGGTCCGCGCCAGCTGCGCGTAGCTCGCCCTCCCGTCCTGCTGGAGGGCGTTCAGTATGCGCATATCGGTCTCGTCGATGGATTCCTCGGTCATCCCCGATGACTACCACGGAAATCCCGGCGAAGCGACGGGAACAGCGGGGATCTCCGGTTCCGGGCCCGGTCTGCGGTCCGTAGCGTTCCGGCCATGACGACAGCAATCACCCCCTCCCCGGCCCCGTTCCCTTCCCCCGCCACGGCCGTCGAGTTCTTCACCGCACGGCTCGCCTTCCAGACCGATGTCTCCGATGTCCGCGCCGCGCTCGTCTCCGGCACGCCGGGCTTCGTTCTGATCGACTCGCGCACCGACCAGGGCTGGCAGCAGGCCCGCATCCCCGGCGCCCTGCACCTGCCCACCGGCGAGATCCCCACCCGCGCCGCCGCCCTGCTGGACCCCGCCGTCCCCGTCGTCACCTACTGCTGGGGCCCGGGCTGCAACGGCGCCACCCGTGCGGCCCTCGCCCTGTCCCGACTCGGCTACCAGGCCAAGGAGATGCTCGGCGGCATCGAGTACTGGATCCGCGAGGGCTTCCCCACCGAAGGCCGCACCGGCCTCGGACAACACTCCCCCGACCCCCTGACGGCCCCGTCGGGAGCGGTCAGCTGCGGCTGCTGACGGGCGTGGCAACAGCAGCGGAACAACACCGCTGCGAGACAGGGGCCGTGGCACAGCGCGGGCTGTCTCCCCCGGCGGGCGGCCCGGCCCCGACCGCGGCATGCCGTCGGCTGTCGGCCGCCGGCAGGACGAGGGCCCCGGGAACGGCCGGTGCCGTTCCCGGGGCCCGCTCATCAGCGGTGTGCGCTGTGTCAGCCCAGCGAAGCCAGCGCCTCGTTGAAGGTCTTCGACGGGCGCATCACGGCCGCCGCCTTCTCCGGGGACGGCTGGTAGTAGCCACCGATGTCGGCGGGCGCACCCTGGACGGCCAGCAGCTCGTCGACGATGGTCTGCTCCTGCTCGGCCAGCGTCTTGGCCAGCCCGGAGAACGCCTGCGCGAGCTGCGCGTCCTCGGTCTGCTTGGCCAACTCCTGCGCCCAGTAGAGGGCGAGGTAGAAGTGGCTGCCGCGGTTGTCGATGCTGCCGAGCTTGCGGCTGGGCGACTTGTTCTCGTTCAGCAGCGTGCCGGTGGCGCGGTCGAGGGTGTCCGCGAGGATCTGCGCCCGCGGGTTGCCCGCCTTGTGCGCCAGGTGCTCGAAGCTGACGGCCAGCGCCAGGAACTCGCCCAGACTGTCCCAGCGCAGGTAGTTCTCCTTGACGAGCTGCTGCACGTGCTTGGGGGCCGAGCCGCCCGCGCCCGTCTCGAACAGCCCGCCGCCGTTGATCAGCGGCACGACGGAGAGCATCTTGGCGCTGGTGCCCAGCTCCATGATCGGGAACAGGTCGGTGAGGTAGTCGCGCAGCACGTTGCCGGTGACGGAGATGGTGTTCTCGCCGCGGCGGATGCGCTCCAGGGAGAACTTCATCGCGTCGGCCGGGGACATGATCTCGATCTGCAGGCCCGCGGTGTCGTGCAGCGGAAGGTACTCGCGGACCTTCCCGATCAGGTTCTTGTCGTGCGCCCGGGCCTCGTCCAGCCAGAAGACGGCCGGGTCGCCGGTGGCGCGGGCACGGGTGACGGCCAGCTTGACCCAGTCCTGGATCGGCACGTCCTTGGTCTGGCACATCCGGAAGATGTCGCCCTCGCCGACCGCCTGCTCCAGCACCAGCTCGCCCTCGCCGTCGAGGACCCGCACCGTGCCGGTCGCCGGGATCTCGAACGTCTTGTCGTGGCTGCCGTACTCCTCGGCCTTCTGCGCCATCAGGCCGACGTTCGGCACCGAGCCCATGGTGGCCGGGTCGAAGGCGCCGTTGGCGCGGCAGTCGTCGAGGACGGCCTGGTAGATGCCCGCGTAGCTGCTGTCCGGAATGACCGCGAGCGCGTCCTGCTCCTGGTCGTCCTTGTTCCACATGTGGCCCGAGGTACGGATCATCGCGGGCATGGAGGCATCCACGATGACGTCGCTGGGCACGTGCAGGTTGGTGATGCCGCGGTGCGAGTCGACCATCGCCAGGTCCGGACCCTGGGCCAGCTCCGCGTCGAACGACGCCTTGATCTTGTCGCCCTCCGGCAGCGACTCCAGGCCCTTGAAGATGCCGCCCAGACCGTCGTTCGGCGTCAGACCGGCAGCGGCCAGCTTGGCACCGTATGTGGCGAAGGTCTTCGGGAAGAAGGCGCGGACGGTGTGCCCGAAGATGATCGGGTCGGACACCTTCATCATCGTCGCCTTCAGGTGCACCGAGAACAGCACACCCTCCGCCTTGGCCCGGTCGACCTGCGCGGACAGGAACTCACGCAGCGCGGCCACCCGCATGACGGCGGCGTCCACGACCTCCCCCGCCTTGACCGGCACCGACTCGCGCAGCACGGTGGTGGACCCGTCGTCGCCGTGCAGCTCGATACGGAGCGCACCGTCCTCGGCCAGTACGACGGACTTCTCGGTGGAGCGGAAGTCGTCACCGTCCATGTGCGCGACGTTCGTCTTCGAGTCGGCGCGCCACTCGCCCATCCGGTGCGGGTTGGCCTTGGCGTAATTCTTCACGGAGGCCGGGGCACGGCGGTCGGAGTTGCCCTCGCGCAGGACCGGGTTGACGGCGCTGCCCTTGACCTTGTCGTAGCGGGCGCGTACCTCCCGCTCCTCGTCGGTCTGCGGGTCGTCCGGGTAGTCCGGCAGCGCGTACCCCTTCTCCTGCAGCTCCGCGATGGCGGCCTTGAGCTGCGGGATGGACGCCGAGATGTTCGGCAGCTTGATGATGTTGGCCTGCGGGGTCTTGGCCAGCTCGCCGAGCTGCGCCAGGGCGTCCTCGATGCGCTGGTGCTCCGCCAGGCGCTCCGGGAAGCTGGCGATGATCCGGCCCGCCAGGGAGATGTCGCGGCTCTCGACGGCGACACCGGCCGTCGAGGCGTACGCCTCGACCACGGGCAGGAACGAATACGTCGCCAGGGCCGGGGCCTCGTCGGTTTGCGTATAGATGATGGTCGAGTCAGTCACCGCTACTCCGCTTCGCGTCTACATCGTCTCGATATCAAGATATCCCGTCGGGCGGCGCCGGAGTAAAGCGGCCCGCGCTTGGCCGCCTGCATGCGGGGGGCACACTGCGCAAGGCAGGACAGGGAGTCGCCCGGGCCCGCCCGACAAGCGGGAGCCGAGCCGCCCGGACGCTCCGCGAGATCAGCCGGCCGGGGCCGACGCAGGAGCCGACGCCGGGGCCGGATAGGTCGGGTACTCCGTCCCGGAGACGTACTGGACGACGCGGATGACCTGGCAGGAGTAGCCGAACTCGTTGTCGTACCACAGGTACAGGATCGCGTTGTCGCCGTCGACCTTGGTGGCGCCGGCGTCGACGATCGAGGCGTGGCGCGAGCCGATGAAGTCGTTGGAGACCGCGTCGGGAGCGCTGATGAAGTCGATCTGACGCTTGAGCGGCGAGGTCAGGGAGACGTCGCGGAGGTAGTCGAGGACCTCATCCCGACTGGTCTCGCGGGCGAGTTGCAGATTGAGGATGGCGATCGAGACGTCCGGCACCGGAACGCGGATCGAGCTGCCGGTGATCTTCGCCTCGAGGTCCGGCAGCGCCTTGGCGACGGCGGAGGCGGCACCGGTCTCGGTGATGACCATGTTCAGCGGCGCCGAGCGGCCACGCCGATCGGACTTGTGGTAATTGTCCAGCAGGTTCTGGTCGTTGGTGAACGAGTGGACGGTCTCCACGTGACCGCGCAGCACCCCGTACTCGTCGGCCATCGCCTTCAACGGCGGAACGATCGCGTTGGTGGTGCAGGACGCGCAGGAGATGATCTGCTCGTCCGGCTTGATCATGTCGTGGTTGACGCCGTGCACCACGTTGGGCACGTCACCCTTGCCCGGCGCGGTCAGGATCACCTTGTCGATGCCGGGGCGCAGATGCTTCGAGAGTCCCTCGCGGTCGCGCCACCGGCCGGTGTTGTCGATGAGGATGGCGTCCTTGATGCCGTACGCCGTGTAATCCACCGACGTCGGGTCGTCGGAGTAGATCACCTTGATCTCGTTGCCGTTGGCGACGATCGTGCTGTTCGCCTCGTCGACGGTGATGGTGCCCTGGAACTGGCCGTGGATGGAGTCGCGGCGCAGCAGCGAGGCGCGCTTGACGAGGTCCTGGCCGGCGCCCTTGCGGACGACGATGGCGCGCAGCCGCAGCCCGTTGCCGGACCCGGCCTTCTCTATGAGCAGGCGGGCGAGGAGGCGGCCGATGCGGCCGAACCCGTAGAGCACGACATCCCGCGACGCGCGCCGGTCGCTCTTGTCGGGCCCCGTCGCACCGGCGACCGCCCGCGCGGTGAACTCCTCCACCGACAGCCCGCGGTCGTCGGCCCTGTACGTCGCGGCGAGCATGCCGAGGTCGATCTGGGAGGGGCCGAGGTCGAGCGTGGTGAGCGCTTGCAGGAACGGCAGCGTCTCGGTGACCGACAGCTCGGCGCCGGCTATCTGCCGGGCGAACCGATGGGCCTTGAGGATGCTGATCACCGACTTGTTCACCAAGGAGCGGCTGTGCAGAAGGACCGTTACGTCCCGCTCCCGGTGCAGCTTCCCGATGATCGGGATCATCGACTCCGCGATCTCCTCGCGGTGCTTCCAGTTGGTGAACACGTCGTCGTTGACAGTCACAGATTTATCTTTCGAGCTAGGCGGTGCTCACATGCTAACGCCTGGCCGAGACAGCCTTGCGCAGGGCCTCACGGACGGCGACGTGGGCGGGCACGGGCGTACGGGCGGACGGACGTACGGGCGTACTGTTTCGACACCCTTCTATCTTGACGTTCTTCGATACAGCGCGCAGTCTTGTATTCAAGAGCATCGAATCAACATTTCGAAGCCGCGCAATCTCTTCAGGAGCGCAGTCATGAGTGAGACCGACGAACTACGCGAGACCGTCCGACAGCGGTACGCAACCGCAGCCGTACGCGTATCCGAGGGAAGCACGGCGTGCTGCGGCGCCGACGCCGCCGGGACCGAGGACAGCTGCGGCGCCACCTATTACGCAGCCGACCAGCGCGAGGACCTGCCCCCCGAGGCGGTCGCCGCCTCGCTGGGCTGCGGCAACCCCACAGCCGTCGCCGAACTCCGCGAGGGCGAGCACGTTCTGGACCTCGGCTCCGGCGGCGGCATCGACGTACTCCTCTCCGCCCGCCGCGTCGGCCCCACCGGCAAGGCGTACGGCCTGGACATGACCGAGGAGATGCTCGCTCTCGCCCTGGCCAACAAGGCGAAGTCCGGTGCGACCAACGTGGAGTTCCTCAAGGGCACCATCGAGGCCATCCCGCTGCCCGCGAACACCATCGACGCCGTCATCTCCAACTGCGTCATCAACCTCTCCACCGACAAGCCCGCAGTCTTCGCCGAAATGTTCCGGGTCCTGCGCCCCGGAGGCCGCCTCGGCATCTCCGACATCGTGGCCGACGACCACCTCAGCCCCCAGCAGCGAGCCGAACGAGGTGACTTCGCCAGTTGCCTCGCCGGCGCCCTCTCCTTCACCGAGTACCGCCAGGGCCTGGCGGCTGCCGGCTTCACCGACATCCGGGTACTCCCCCGAACTCTCGGCTCCGCCCGCGAAGCGGGGACCCCCACAGTTGCCGACAGCATGCACTCCGCCACCATCCAAGCCACCAAGCCGACCCCCACGACCGCACCGCCGGGAGCCGCCCCCGACTCCACACCCGATTGATCGGGGCTCTACGCCCTCCCTCGCGCCGTCCCGCGGTGCCGTCCCGGGGATGACGTTCTCCGGCCCGATGCGCTGCGGACCGCCGTACGGGAGCGGCGGGCGAGACGGGCCTGGTGTCCGCCCGCCCCCTCCGAACCCGACCCCCTCCCCAACGACTGTGGGCCGCACCCCCCGAAGCGGGAAGTGCGGCCCACGGCCCATGAACAGCCCAGGCGAGCGGAAACCCGCTCTGGCCTGTGGCGTTCTTAGATGTCGAAGTAGAGTCGCGAAGCGCCTCTGACCTGCACGGACGGCGCCCGAGGAGGCGGGTCGGTGCACAGCGGGTGCACAGCCGGACGGGTCGCGGAGCGCTGACCGGTGACTGCTGGTCGATGCGGCCATACGTTCGCCGACTTCCCGAGTGACAACCTGCCCGAGTGTCGTGCGGGAGGGTTCGCTGCGATGCTGGTCAGTGGCGGCGGAAGTCCCATGCAGTACCGGGACAGGAGTCCTGGGGAACACAGGGGTTGCGGCCGGGAAGGGAATCTCCGGCAGAGGTTCGAGGTACCGATGACAGGACGCGGGCATGGCGAGGGCAGATCTGCGGTGGACCTGTCCGAGGGATTCGGCGAGCGGCTGCTGGGGCAGCTGCTGGACCGGGCGCACGAGATGCCGCCCCAGCTCATCGCTCCGCTGGTGGCGGAGGAAGTACGCAGGATCGGTGGCCGGGAGGTCTCGATCCTTTTGCAGGACTACGAGCAGCGCGAACTGGTGCACCTCCCGGGCAGGGGGCTCACTGTCGGCAAGACGCTGCCCATCGACGGTACACGGGCCGGTGAGGCGTTTGTCCGCAAGACCACTGTCGAGGACGAGCAGGCCGACGGCGTACGCATGTACCTGCCGCTCCTGGATGGCAGCGACGAGGTCGGGGTCATGGCATTCACCCTGGACAGCGTCGAGGACGACGACCGCCGGCTGGCACGGCGGCTGGCCGGACTGGTCGCCGACATGCTGGTCACCAAGAACAGCTACACGGACCGGTACACCCAGGCACGGCGCCGTGGACTCATGAGCGTCGCCGCGGAGATCCAGTGGTCCCTGCTGCCGCCGCTGGCGATGAACACCCCGCAGGTCGCCGTGGCCGGAGCCCTGGAGCCCGCCTACAACGTCGCGGGCGACAGCCTTGACTACGCGCTCAACGACGACATGCTGCACCTTGCCGTCATCGACGCGATGGGCCACGGCCTGAACGCTTCCGTGCTGGCGACCGTCGCGGTGAGCGCCTACCGGCACGCCCGCCGGGCCGACGTGGGGCTCGCGGAGCTGTACACGTTCATGGACACCGCCATCGACCAGCAATTCGGACCCGACCAGTTCGTCACGGCACAGATGATGCGCCTGGACGTAGGGACCGGCCAGTTGCAATGGGTCAACGCCGGCCACCCGGAGGCGCTGCTCATCCGCGGCAACAAGGTCATCCGGCGCCTGGAGAGCGAGGGCACGCTGCCCGTCGGCTTCGGCGGCGTCACCCCGCTGATCAGCACGACCCAGCTCCAGCAGGGCGACAGGGTGATGTTCTACAGCGACGGCCTCGTCGAAGAACACAAACGGGGCGAAGAGCAGTTCGGCGAACAACGCATGATCGACGTCCTCGAACACGTCAGCGCCGTCACCGAAGACGTACAGGAGACGGCGCGCGTCCTCTCCCACACCCTGATGCGGGAACGCGGCGGCACCACCAGCGACGACGCGACCCTCTTCCTCGTCGAGTGGCGAGGCGGCACCGCAGACCACCTGGCCACCGTCGCCATCTGACGTCGGACGCCGCGACCGGTCCGGGCTCGTAGGAGCTTCGAAGTCCAGGGCAGCACTGGGCAAGCGCTTGCGACCGACCCGACAGAGAGAGCCGGACCCCAGGAGAGCGTCAGGTCGAGTCGCCGCCCCGCTGTTCTGTGCGACCGCGTTCCGCGGGATTCGAGTGTGCGGGATTGGTGCTGGTGTCGATGAGGATCTGCTCGGCCGTGGTGATGTTGTCGGCTCGTACGGCCTGGGCCATCGCGGCGCGTGCCGCGTCCGGCGTCGCCTGTGGGGGAACGACCAGGAGGGAGAAATGATCCCTGTCGCCCCGAGTGATGAGGACGGTGTCGTCACCGACCGGGAAGGAGTCGAGGTGCACGACCCGGTCGTCGATGATCAGTCGCGTCGGCAGTTCCTCCCAGGCACTCGCGTCCAGTCCGACGCGGGTGATCGGCCCGAGGTGCCGACTCAACTTGGTGATCAGACGGGGTAGTTCGGCAGCGATGTCACGGGAGCGCGGCCACCATGCGCCGTCGAGGATCCCCTCGCGAAGCCGTGTCGTCTCCAGCCTGAGAAGCGCGGTCCCGGGCTTCACCGAGTGGTGGAGCGCGTCCGGCAGGAGCCTCGGAGGATGTGGGGTGTCGGAGTCGGCCATGGTGAGTTCCCTCGATGGGGCTCGACGTCTTCGCCGGACAGCCTGTGACAAACCGCTGGGGTCGCCACCGCACACTGTGTCGGCAATTCCACCGTACCCTTGTGCCGGCCCGCGGGCTCGTCCGTGAGGCCGGGTGCGGCCGCATTCCTGAGAAATCGGTGGTCGCGGGGCATCCGGCCTGTCGACCGGAGTAGTGTGAAGAGACCGGGAGTACTTCGCACACCGGCTCCCGCGCCGGTGCCGTTCCCGGCGAGTAACAACACCGGGAACTCGAAGACGAGCCCGGAGGCAGGCGCGCGCCATGACCGCGACCACCGAAACCACAGTCACTGATGAGCGCGTCTCCCCGCCACCGGCCCGCTTGTCCCTGACCCCCGCGGACGCGCCTCCGGGGCTCCTGGACGGCGCCTGGTGGCCCCGGTCCCGAGATCTCCTCCGCGAGTTGCCCGCTCTGACAGCAAGGCTGGACGTGTGCTGGGGCCGGATCACCCGTGTCACGGTGAACCCGACTCACTGGCCAGTGATCCCACGGAAGGTGCCCGTCGCCGGGCACACGGTGGGCGTGGGCTGGTTCAGGGAAGAGCAGGACCCACACAAGTTGATATTGCTCTCCTACACCGCCGAACGTGGACGCTGGGATCTGCTGGTGATCCCGCCGGAAACCACTGCGGCCTCCGCTGCCAGGCTGATGTCCGCCGCAGCCGTCCCGGGGAGCCTCCTCACCGCCACCAGGCTGATGGATGACGAGGTCAAGATCCGCGACGCCGCTGAGGAGCGCGGCCGGACATCGGAGTGGGACGCCGAGGGCGGGGCTGCGCCCCCGCGCAGGCTCTCGATCGGGCTCCCGGCCTCCGCCCGCGAGACCTTGGGGAGGTGAAAACAGTGGACCCTCTTGTCACCACAGCTGTGATCATCGCAATGATCACCCTGGGAGTTCTGCTGATCCACCGGCTCAACGCCCAGCACGACCGACGGATCGCGGCCTTCCACTACAACGCCGCTGAACATCACGACGGGAACCGCGAGTGACCCCTACTCTTCTCTGACCAGGGCGCGTCTGACCGGGCGTGGGTGCGACGCCGAGGCGGCGCGCCCCGACAGGTCACACGGATGCCTCTGACTCCCATGTCAGCCAGATGAACGAGGGACACCATGAAACCAGCGGAACCAGTGCCCTCGGCCGGACACGCCGAGGTTCGAATCGTCGCGGCGTCCCCGGCGACGGCACGTCAGGTGGCAGAGGTTCTCCGGCGCTGCTTCGGCTCCACGGAACAACGCAGCTATCCCGTCGGCCAGGAGGGCGGGACGCGTCTCCACTTCACTGTGGACACCACGCAGACCGCCGAGCCCGCCCGCTCCTGGCTGTTGACCAGTGAGTCCTCGGACGACAACCGAACACAATCGGACGAGTGAGGCATCACCTTCGGCCCGTTGGTTCCGGGAACGGCACTGCAGGAACGGCTGAGGGCCGCCACCCCGGGGAGGGGTGGCGGCCCTCAGCATTGTTGCTGACGCCCCGTCAGCGAACCGGGCTCCCTCACAGGCAACCCGACCCCGCGGTTTAGATGTCGAAGTACAGCTCGAACTCGTGCGGGTGGGGGCGGAGCTGCATGGGGGCGATTTCGTTGGTGCGCTTGTAGTCGATCCAGGTCTCGATCAGGTCGGAGGTGAAGACTCCGCCGGCCTGGAGGTACTCGTTGTCGGCCTCGAGGGCTTCGAGGACGGCGGGGAGGGAGGTGGGGACCTGGGGGACGTCGGCGTGCTCTTCGGGGGCGAGCTCGTAGAGGTCCTTGTCGATCGGCTCGGCGGGCTCGATCTTGTTCTTGATGCCGTCCAGGCCCGCCAGGAGGAGGGCGGAGAAGGCCAGGTAGGGGTTGGACGAGGGGTCCGGGGCGCGGAACTCGACGCGCTTGGCCTTCGGGTTGGAGCCCGTGATCGGGATCCGCATCGCGGCGGAGCGGTTGCGCTGGGAGTAGACCAGGTTGACCGGGGCCTCGAAGCCGGGGACCAGGCGGTGGTAGGAGTTCACCGTCGGGTTGGTGAAGGCCAGCAGCGAGGGGGCGTGGCGCAGGATGCCGCCGATGTAGTAGCGGGCGGTGTCCGAGAGGCCCGCGTAGCCCTGCTCGTCGTAGAAGAGGGGCTCGCCGCCCGTCCACAGGGACTGGTGGACGTGCATGCCGGAGCCGTTGTCGCCGAAGATCGGCTTGGGCATGAAGGTGGCGGTCTTGCCGTTGCGCCAGGCCGTGTTCTTGACGATGTACTTGAACAGCATCAGGTCGTCGGCCGCGGCCAGCAGCGTGTTGAACTTGTAGTTGATCTCCGCCTGGCCCGCGGTGCCCACCTCGTGGTGCTGGCGCTCGACCTGGAGACCGGCGCGGATCAGCTCGGAGGAGATCTCGGCACGCAGGTCGGCGAAGTGGTCGACCGGCGGGGCCGGGAAGTAGCCGCCCTTGTAGCGGACCTTGTAGCCGCGGTTGCCGCCGTCCTCAAGGGCGCCGGTGTTCCAGGCGCCGGCCTCGGAGTCGATCTCGTAGAACGAGCGGTTCGCGGTGGTCTCGAAGCGGGCGCTGTCGAATACGTAGAACTCCGCCTCCGGGCCGAAGAACGCGGTGTCGGCGATGCCGGAGGAGGCGAGGTATGCCTCGGCCTTCTTGGCCACGTTCCGCGGGTCACGGCTGTACTGCTCGCCGGTGATCGGGTCGTGGATGAAGAAGTTGATGTTGAGGTGCTTCTCGGAGCGGAACGGGTCCACACGCGCGGTCGACAGATCCGGGACCAGGGCCATGTCGGACTCGTGGATGGCCTGGAAGCCGCGGATCGAGGAGCCGTCGAACATCAGGCTCTCGGCGGGGTCGAATGCCTCCGCCGGCACGGCGAAGTGCTGCATGACGCCGGGCAGGTCGCAGAACCGGACGTCGATGTATTTGACGTCGTTGTCCGCGATGTACTTCTTAGCCTCGTCGGCGTTCTGGAACATCCATCCTCCTAGTCCCGCCGCGTCGGGACGGGCTTGCTCCGGCTCCGGGTGCGGGCACGATGTGCCGCACGCCTGGTGGCCGACCTTAAGCAGGGGCCATTTCTCCAGCATGACCCATCTGTTTCGCCGATGTTAACCACCTGGCTGGAGGGGTGGCGGATAACCGTACGGAGCCCCACTGTTACGGTCGGTTTGCGTCCTGCTTGCGGCCTGCTTGTCAGGTGTTCAACCGGTTACCCGGAGCCACGGGAGAGACGGCGAGCCATGGCGTTCGTACGGCGTACAGCGGTTCGTCTACGCCGTACGAGCCGATCCGGCCGGACAGCCGTATACGGGCCGGCCCAGGAGCCGTACGGGCCCGTCCCCCGCGAAAACCGGCGCGATACCGTTGTCGGGTGGACAACAGGGACGCAATCGGGTCGTGGCTGTCAGGACCGCGCGCCGCGGCGGAGGAGATGGGAGCCGACTTCGGCTACCGCGGCAAACGGCTCGGCCTCCCCGAGGAGGGTCCCGGAGCCATCGCGCCGTTCGGACGGCGGATCGGCGCGCTGTTCATCGACTGGGCACTCTCGGCCCTCATCGCCTTCGGGCTGCTGGCGGGGCGCCGCATCGAGGCCACCAACAACTGGGCGCTGGTCGTTTTCCTCGTCATGAGCCTGCTGACCGTCGGCTCGGTCGGCTCCACACCGGGCAAGCGGCTGCTGGGGCTGCGCGTGGTCGCCCTGGACGGGCTGGAGAAGCTGCCCGTGTGGCGTGCGGCGGTGCGCACGGTGCTGCTCGGGCTCGCCATCCCCGCGTTCATCTGGGACCGCGACAACCGCGGGCTGCACGACCGGCTCTCAGGTGCGGTCCAGGTGCGGATCTGAGCTCTGAGCCAGGCCGCCGGACTGCAAGCGAAGCCGTCGGACAGAAAGCAGGGTGGGGCTCCCTAGAGGGAGCCCCACCCTGCTTCGCGTACGGCGGTCAGCGGCCCTGCGGGCCCTTGGGGAGCTTCATGCCCTTGGGCATCGGACCCTTCGGGATCGGCATGTTGCTCATGAGGTCGCCGAGCGCGCGGAGCCGGTCGTTGATCTGGGTGACCTCGCCGCCCTGGAGCGTACGGGGGAGCTTCACGATCTTGACGCGGAGCTTCTTCAGCTCGACCTGGCCCTCGTCGGTGCCGACGACCAGCGTATGGACCGGTACGTCGCCGACGACGCGGTTCATCTTCTTCTTCTCGGACGCCAGCAGTCCGCGCAGCCGGTGCGGGTTGCCCTCGCCGACGAGCACGATGCCCGCCTTGCCGACCGCACGGTGGACGACGTCCTGGCTGCGGTTCATCGCGACGGCCGGGGTGACCTGCCAGCCGCGTCCGATGTTCTCCAGCACGGCGGCCGCCGCTCCCGGCTGGCCCTCCATCTGCCCGAACGCGGCCCGCTCGGCGCGCCGTCCGAAGACGATCGCGCAGGCCAGCAGGGCCAGAAGCACGCCCACGATTCCCGCGTAGATCGGGTGATCGATCAGAAGGCCGATCGCGAGGAGTACACCGAAGGTGACAAGCCCCACGCCGGCCAGGATCCAACCGATCTTCCGGTCCACGCGCCGGGTCATCTTGTACGTCTGAGCGATCTGCTTGAGCCGCCCAGGGTTCTCGGTGTTGTCCTTCCTCGCCATGCGATGAAGTTTACGTGGGAGGGCGGACGGACCGCTGCGCGGCCGGGGGTACGGGGGTTGCCCCCGTAAGACAGCAGCGCATGGGAGGGCAGGCCGACCCACCGCGGCAGCCGGAGGTGCCGGTCCCGTTCCTCCGGGGGTGGCCCGGCTCAGGTGCGGGAGGTCAGTAGTGTGCGGCGGTCCGATGCGGCGTTCAGTACGGTTTCCGCCTCGTGCCGGGCCCGGGCCCGGCGGCGGTCCTCCAGGACCGCCGTCCACGCGTTGCGCCGGGCGACCCGCTGCCCGTTGCCGAAGAAAAGGTGCTCCAGACCTTCCAGTGCCCACAGGGTGGTCCGCACTGTCGTCCCCTCCGTCAGTCGTCCGTCTGAACCGGGCGCCCGCCCGCACAGCAGGAAGCTGCGCTCAGCCAGGAGGCTGCGTGCGCGATAAGTGGTTTCAGCGTTACGCATTGGTGTTACCAGGCGATGACCGGAGGGTCAAAGTCCACGGAAGCCTGTGCGGCGAAGCTCACTCTCCGCCTCGCCGCACAGCGCCGTGCTGACGCTTCAGGCGGCGGACGTCGTGCCCGTACGGCGGGCCTCGACGGCCTGCTGGTAGAGGCGTCCCGCGCGGTACGAGGAGCGGACGAGCGGGCCGGACATCACGCCCGCGTAGCCGATCTCATCGGCCTCCTGCTTCAGCTCGACGAACTCCTGCGGCTTCACCCAGCGCTCCACGGGGTGGTGCCGCGGGG
Organism: Streptomyces sp. 3N207; assembly: GCF_052246355.1. Taxonomy (NCBI): domain Bacteria; kingdom Bacillati; phylum Actinomycetota; class Actinomycetes; order Kitasatosporales; family Streptomycetaceae; genus Streptomyces; species Streptomyces sp. 3N207. The sequence goes on from NZ_JBQQBV010000010.1 coordinate 225,542, forward strand.
TGGGACGGAGGTACTGGGTGATGGTGATCAGCTCGGCGCCGGCCTCATGCAGGTCGCGCAGAGCCTCGCTGACCTCCTCGCGGGTCTCGCCCAGGCCCAGGATCAGATTGGACTTGACGACCAGACCCGCCTCGCGGGCGCGGGTGAGGACCTCCAGCGAGCGCTCGTAGCGGAAGCCGGGGCGGATGCGCTTGAAGATGCGGGGCACCGTCTCGACGTTGTGCGCCAGCACCTCGGGGCGGGAGGAGAAGACCTCCGCGAGCTGGTCGGGTTCGGCGTTGAAGTCGGGGATCAGCAGCTCGACGCCGGTGTCGGGCATCAGTCCGTGGATCTGGCGCACCGTCTCGGCGTAGAGCCAGGCGCCGCCGTCCTCGAGGTCGTCGCGGGCCACACCGGTGATCGTCGCGTAGCGGAGCTCCATCGTGCGGACCGATTCGGCGACGCGGCGGGGCTCGTCACGGTCGAGCTCGGCGGGCTTGCCGGTGTCGATCTGGCAGAAGTCGCAGCGGCGGGTGCACTGCTCGCCGCCGATCAGGAAGGTCGCCTCGCGGTCCTCCCAGCATTCGAAGATGTTGGGACAGCCCGCCTCCTGGCAGACCGTGTGCAGGCCCTCGCTCTTGACGAGGTTCTGGAGGGCGTTGTACTCGGGGCCCATTTTCGCCCGGGTCTTGATCCACTCGGGCTTGCGCTCGATGGGGGTCTGGCTGTTGCGGACTTCTAGGCGGAGCAATCGCCGGCCGTCAGGCCTTGGCATTGACTGCCCGTCGGGTGCGACAGCGGACACGTCCGGCTCCCTACGTACTTTCGATTCAGCGGCGGGTATCAGCCTACGCCTGCGGTTTATGGCTTGCGTACGGGCCGGAGCCCAGGAAACACCCTGGCCGACCCTTGGTGGGGACCGGGCTCAGACCGCGCGGGGCATCGGGGTCGCGGACTCCAGCACCTCGCGCAGGTGCTTCTCCATCAGAGGAAGCACCTCGGAGACGGGAACATTCCTGCCCAGCTCGTCGGAGAGCGAGGTGACGCCCGCGTCGCGGATACCGCAGGGGACGATCCGGTCGAAACCGGTTGTGTCCGGGTTGCAGTTCAGCGAGAAGCCGTGCATGGTCACGCCCTTGGCGACGCGGATGCCGATCTGTGCCAGCTTGCGGTCCTCACCGCGCTGGCCGGCGTTGGAGGGCGCGTACTCCGGGCCCATCAGGCGTGGGTCGTAGTCCTCCTGGTCCAGCCGGGGGTCGAGGTCCAGCGCCAGACCCGACGACGGCCGCTCCCCGGCTCTGGCGGGCTTCTCGACGGCGTCGCCCAGCACCCACACCCCGCTGCGGCCCTCCACCCGCGTCGTCTCCAGGCCGAGCTCGGCACAGGCGCGGATCATGGCCTCCTCGAGGCGACGGACGTGCGCCACGACGTCCACCGGGCGCGGCAGCTTGAGGATCGGATAGCCGACGAGCTGGCCCGGGCCGTGCCAGGTGATCTTGCCGCCGCGGTCGACGTCCACCACGGGGGTGCCGTCAAGCGGGCGCTCGTTGTCCTCGGTACGCCGCCCGGCCGTGTAGACCGGGGGGTGCTCCAGCAGCAGACAGGTGTCGGGGATCTCGTCGGCGAAGCGGGCCGCGTGCACCCGCTTCTGCTCCTGCCAGGCGTCCAGGTAGTCGACGGCGTTGTCGCCGAATCCCAGGTGGACAAAGCGGAGTTCGCCGTCCGCCGGACCGTCCACCAGACCGTCCGCCGGACCCTCCAGCCGGGGTTCTCCCATGCCTTCTCTCCTTCGTAAGCCCGCGCCGTACGCCTGCGCACACCCAGTGGCGGGCTGCTTCGCGCTCGCGCCCTCAGCCACTGTACGGCCGTCGCACTCCGTCCCCGCAGGTGGCTGCCCCCTCACACGTACGGATGAATGCGCGACGAAGGGGGCGAACGATGTACGAGGGACCGTTACATTCGCGCCGTTCCAGCAGGGCGCCCCGGCGTCTGACACAAGCCGTGAGGGCAGGAGACCGTAGACCTGATGACGATGGAACGACCTGGGGAGTCCGTGAACGACGCGGCCCAGCCATCCCAGCAGCGCATCCCCAACCGCCAGCTCGCCGCCCTGATCGCCGAGGCGGGCTTCTCCAACGCGGGCCTGGCCAGGCGCGTGGACCAGCTCGGCCTCGAACACGGTCTTGACCTGCGATACGACAAGACATCGGTGACCCGGTGGCTGCGCGGCCAGCAGCCCAGGGGCACCACGCCCGCGTTGATCGCGGAGGTCTTCACCCGGCGCCTGGGGCGGCGGCTGACGGCGCAGGATCTCGGCCTCGACGCATGCGCGCCGGTGTACGCGGGGCTGGAGTTCGCGGCGACGCCCGCCGAGGCGGTGGACATCGTCAGCGGATTGTGGCGTAAGGACTCCGGAAGCCATGCGGAGCTGCGGAAGATCGCCTTCACTCCGGCGGGGCTCGTGGTGCCGAGCCGGGACTGGCTGATCGGTCGGGCGGACGAACGCGTGGCGCGCGGGCCGGAACCGGACAGCCCGGGCAGCCCGGCCGGCCCCGGTTCCGGCAGCGGATCGACGAGCTCGGGGCCGGGACCGGGGCAGTCCGCACCCGGTGCCGCCGCCGGTATGGGCGCGCCCCGCGGACAGGGCCTCGGCCCGGGGCACGGCCCCGGACCCGGTCACGGACCAGGCCACGGGCACGCCGCAGCGGGTGCGGGTGCGGGCGGCGTGGGGCACGGCGGCGGGCTGCGGGTCCCGGCACAGGCCCGGGTCGGCGGCGGTACGGGCGTGACCAGGCCGCCGTCGCTGGCCGCCGCGCGGCTGGACCGGGTGGAGCGTGGGCCCGGACAGCGGGTCTCCGGCGGCGACGTGGCGGCGCTGCGTTCGGTGTGCGAGCTGTTCCGCGCGCTGGACCACGCCTACGGCGGCGGGCACGCACGGCAGGCCCTCGTGCGGTATCTGGAGCACGAGGCCGAGCCGATGCTGCGCGGCGTCTACGGGGAGCAGTTGGGCAGGCGGCTCTTCGCCGCTGCGGCGGACCTGACCCGGCTGGCCGGCTGGACCTCGTACGACATCGCCGCGCACGGGCTGGCGCAGCGCTACTTCGTACAGGCCCTGCGGCTGACCCAGGCGGCGGGCGACCGCGCGTTCGGCGCCTATGTGCTGGTGACGATGAGCAGGCAGGCCGTCTATCTGGGGCACGGGCGCGAGGCGGTGCAGCTGGCCCGGGTCGCCCAGCAGGGCGTGGGCACCTCGGTGTCGCCGGCGGTCCAGGCGCTGCTGCACGCGGCGGAAGCGCGCGGCCACGGGGTGCTGGGCGAGGTGCGGGCCTGCACCGCGTCGCTGGCCCGCGCCGAGCGGGCGCTGGAGGCCGCCCGGCCCAGCGAGGATGTACCCGCCTGGGCGAGGTTCTTCGACGAGGCGCAGCTGGCCGACGAGTTCGGGCACTGCCATCGCGACCTCCAGCAGTACCGCGCCGCGGCGCAGCATGCCGAGCGCTCGCTCCAGCTGCGCGGCGCCGGGTTCGCTCGCAGCCGGCTGTTCTGCCGCGTGGTGCTGGCCACGGCGCGGCTGGGGCTGGGCGAGATCGATCAGGCGTGCGCGCTGGGCGCCGAGGCGGCCCACCAGGCGGCGGAGATGCGATCCGTACGTGCTCACGAATACGTACGGGATTTCGAGCGGCGGTTGGAGCCGTATCGGGATGCGGCGGCCGTTCGGCAGTACCGGGAGAAGGTGTCGGCGCTGGTGTGAGGGTGTTCTGGGGAGGGGGTGCGCATCCCCTCCCCCTGCGCTGTGGTCGCGCACGCCTCAGGTGGGGCGGCAGGGGATCTCCATGGTGACCATGGTGGGGCCGCCCGGCGGGCTGCTGACGGCCAGGATGCCGTCGAACGGGCCCAGTCGGCGCTCGATACCGGCCAGGCCCGATCCGTTGGAGACATCGGCGCCGCCCTGCCCGTCGTCGGTGACGGATATGCGGAGCATGCCGCCCGCGTCGTATGTGTAGTGGATGTCCAGCCAGATGTGTTCGGCCGCCGCGTGTTTGACCGCGTTGGTGAGGACCTCGCTGACCGCGAAGTAGGCGGCCGATTCCACCGGTTCGGCGAACCGTCCCGGTAGTTCGACGTCGACCTCGACGGGCATCTGCATCCGCAGGGCGAGGGCCTCCGCCGCGTCGCCCAGGCCGCGCTCGGCGAGCACCGGCGGGTGGATCCCGCGCACCAGGTCGCGCAGTTCGGTCAGCGCCTCCGCCGAGGACTCTCTGGCCTGCGCGATGAGCTGCTTGGCCTTGGCGGGGTCGTGCTCGATCAGGGCCTCGATGGTGCCGAGGCTCATGCCCATGGCGACCAGCCGCGCCTGCGCGCCGTCGTGCAGATCGCGCTCGATGCGGCGCAGCTCGGCGGCCGAGGTGTCCACGGCGTCGTGCCGCGTCTCGTACAGCTGCTCCACCCGCTGGGCGAGGAGGGCGCCCCTGGTGGGGGCCAGCAGTCCGCGGGCCAGCTGGAAGTGGGCCGTGAGCAGATACGGGTTGGCGTAGCGGGCCAGGAGCAGTACGAAGCTGCCGAGGGCCGCGCACTGCACCGCGTCGCCGAAGGTCTCGACGTGGATGAAGCCGTACCAGTAGTCCCCCGCGACGGCGCGCCACACGCCCGCGAACATCACCCAGCCCTCGATGCCGTAGCCGATCAGTGCGACCGGCAGCAGGGCGAGGACGAAGCCGAAGACGGCGTCGGTGATCAGCCAGATGAAGTCCCGCCAGGTGGCGGGGTCCTTGAGCAGCAGTACGCAGCGCTCGACGTGCCCCGTCACTCCGTGCGGGCCCGGCGGCAGCGGCCGATAGGGAGTGAGGACGCTCAGGCCCGCCCACTCGCCGGCCAACGCGCGCCGCTGGTCGGCATGCATCCGCACGACGTACAGCAGCCACGGGGTGGAGAAGAGACCGATGCCCAGCAGCGTCAGCACGAGCGAGACCAGCGTCGTCACGAACAGGGCCAGGGAGAAGCCGATGGAGAGCACCATCAGCACGAGGCCGCGCCCAGCCGCCAGCAGCGATGCCGCCGGGCTGCCCATACGGGGCCGCGGCACGGCCGACCACTCCGCGCCGTCGGTCCGCATCGTCGCCGTCCCCTTGACCCCAGTCACCACTCGCCCCCAGCTCCGTCATCCTCCGCTGCCCGATTTCCGGGTCACCGTGCCAGTCTGCGCTCTGCCGCCCGCCCGTGCACTGGTCCGGGCTACCGTCCCGTAGGTAGACCTAGCACCACCGTCCGGCTCTCCTTTTGCTTCTCCGGCACGGGTGTTCGCGCCTCCGCGCTACGGGTGCTCGGCGGCTGTGGCCGTCGGCCCGCCGTTTCTAACGTCGTTGCTGCCCGGCAAGGCCAGGCCGACCGACGGAAACGGGGAGAGCCCGATGCACAGACCACCCACACCCATCCGCACTGGAACGTCCGCCCGGACGCCCCGCCCGGGGCTTGCCGCGCGGCTCGGCGGCTGGAGCACCCGGCACCGCAAGACGGCAGTCTTCGGCTGGCTGCTCTTCGTCGTACTCGCCGCGACGCTCGGCGGGATGGCCGGGCTGACAGAGCCCACCGACAGCGAGCAGTCCGTACGGGACTCGGCGCGGGCGACCGCCATCCTGGAGGACGCCGGGATCGAGGAGCCGCCGACCGAGTCGGTGATGGTCTCCAGCACCGGCAAGGGCGGCTGGCGGGCGACCGCCGACGAGGTCACCCGCGCCGTCGAGGACACCGGCCGGGTCAAGAACGTCCGCGACCCCCTCCCCTCCCGGGACGGCAAGGCGGGCCTGATCGGCTTCGAGATGCGCGGCGACCCCGAATCGGAGGACGAGAAGCCGATCAACGAGGTCATCGACGCGGTCGGCGAGGTCCGCGATGCGCACCAAGGTGACGGCATCGAGATCCACCAGTACGGCGAGGCCAGCGCCGAGAAGTGGCTCGGCAAGATGCTCGGCGAGGACTTCGCCAAGGCGGAGTGGACGGCCGTTCCGCTGGCGCTGGGCATCCTGCTGGTGGCCTTCGGGGCGCTGGTGGCCGCGCTGCTGCCGGTGGCGCTCGCCATCACCGCGTTCGTCGCCGCGAACGGCATCCTCGCGCTGGTCTCCAGCCGGCTGCACATGGAGGAGACGACCAACTCGGTGATGCTGCTGATGGGGCTCGCCGTCGGCGTCGACTACTGCCTGTTCTATCTGCGGCGGGAGCGGGACGAGCGGGCTGCGGGACGGGACGCGGAGACCGCCCTGCGGATCGCCGCGGCCACCAGCGGCCGTGCCGTACTGGTGTCGGGCGTGACGGTGATGGTGGCGATGGCGGGCATGTTCCTGTCGGGCCTGCTGCTGTTCAAGGGCTTCGCCGTAGCAACGATCCTGGTCGTCTTCATCGCGATGCTCGGCTCGGTGACGATCCTGCCCGCGCTGCTGTCCTGGCTGGGCGACCGCGTCGACAAGGGCAGGGTTCCCTTCTTGGGCGGCCGCAAGCGGGACCGCGCCGCCGGGTGGCGCAAGCCGGCCGGCCGGGTCTCCGGGGCGCTGCTGCGCCCGGTGCTGGCGGCTCCGGGGCTGTTCGCCGTACTCGCCGCCGCGGCGATGCTCGTACTGGCCGCACCGGCGCTCGGGATGAAGACCGAACAGCTCGCGCTGGACAAGCAGATGCCCAAGGGCGCCGAACTGCGGGTCAACGCCGAGAAGATCGCCGAGACCTTCCCCGGCGGCCCGGAGCCCGCCCGGGTCGTCCTCAAGGCCGACGATGTGCGCTCGCCGGAGGCCCGCGCGGCGCTCGCGGACTTCAAGGAGACGGTCCGCAAGGACACCGAGCACTTCGGGCGGGGCGTCGAGACGGCCGTGCACGCCGAGGAGAACGTCGCCGTCATCGACGTACCGCTGGCGGGGAACGGCACCGACGACACCTCACTGGCCGCACTGGACGTCCTGCGCCATACGGTCGTCCCGGACACGCTGGCGCCGGCCGCCGCCGGCGGGCAGGTCTATGTCACCGGGGAGCTGGCGGGCTCCAAGGACTTCAACGACCAGCTCAAGGACGGCATCGTGCCGGTGTTCGTCTTCATCACCGTCGTCACCTTCCTGCTGATGCTCGTCTGCTTCCGCTCGGCGCCCATCGCGCTGGCGTCGATCGTCCTCAACCTGCTGTCGGTCGGTGCGGCGTACGGGGTGATGACGGCGGTCTTCCAGCACGGCTGGGGTGCCTCGCTGTTCGGGACGGAGGCGGTCGGCGCCATCGAGTCGTGGATGCCGCTGTTCGTACTGGTCGTACTGTTCGGCCTGTCGATGGACTACCACGTCTTCGTGGTCTCCCGGATCCGCGAGGCGAAGGACCGGGGCATGAGCACCCGGGAGGCCATCCGCGACGGAATCCGGGCCACGGCCTCGGCGGTGACCGGTGCGGCGCTCATCATGGTCGCGGTCTTCTCGGTCTTCGCGACGCTGTCGATGCAGGACATGAAGCAGATGGGCGTCGGCCTCGCGGTGGCCGTCCTGCTGGATGCCACCGTGGTGCGGATGGTGCTGCTGCCCGCCGTGATGATGCTGCTGGGTGAGCGGAACTGGTATCTGCCGCGATGGCTTCGCTGGTTGCCGCGGATGGAGCACGGCGAGGCTGTGCTTCCGGTTGCCGCCTCGCATCTGCCCGCGGGGGCGACGCCGCTGGACGCTTGGGGCGCGGGGCCCTACGGGCAGCCGCCGCAGCTGGGGGACCGGCCCCCGGAGCACGTCCGGTAACCAGGACGGCGGTCCCTGGGCGGGCCCAACCTGGATGCCCACGATTGCCCTTACCGCACCCCCTCAGCGTTGCGGAATCGCATCGCCTGAGGGGGCGTCGCCGCGGCCGTAGTGGTGGGTGGTGAACATGTACAGCAGCCCGGTGGCCAGGACGACACCGCCGCAGAGGAGGACGATGTAGTTGGAGTACCAGGGCTCCTCGGGGGTGCGGGCCCAGCAGATGTTGACGATGGCGAAGATGCCGTAGGCCAGGGCCGTGCTGTTGACCAGCAGTCCCCAGCGGCCGAGCTGGAACTCGCCGGTGGCGCGCCAGCCCTTCAGCCGGGCCCGCAGCGCCGCGAGGACGACCATCTGGAACGAGCCGTAGATGCCGAGGATGGCGAACGAGACGATCTTGGTGAGGGCGTCCTCGGAGACCAGCGAACCGAACGCGATCAGGCCGGGGATGACGGCCGCCACCAGCAGCGCCACCTCGGGCACGGCCCGCTTGTGCGAGAAACGGCGCAGCAGCTTGTGGCCGACGACCATCCGGTCGCGGGCGTAGGAGTAGATGAGACGGCCCGCGGCGGCCTGGAGGCTGATGGTGCAGGAGAGGAAGGAGATGAGGACGACGGCCATCACCAGCCGCGCCCCGAACTCGCCCATCGCGTCGAAGAGGACGTTGACGACCGGATCGGTGTCCTTGCCCGAGATCACCGCGCCGTAGTCGGTGACGGACAGCAGCAGCGAACCGCAGGTGAAGGTGGCGGCAGCGCCGCCGACGTAGATGGTGCGGCGCATCGCCTTGGGGATGACCAGGCCCGGGTGCGCGACTTCCTCCGCGGTGTCGCCGCAGGCCTCGAAGCCGTAGTACTGGTAGAAGCCGATGATGGCGGCGGCCAGGAAGACCGGGGCGTACGAGCCGTCGCCCTGGGTGCCGTGGGTGTCGAAGATGACGCCGAGGCCATGGTGGCGGTGGGTGACCAGCAGATAGACGCCGACGATGAGGGCGCCGACCAGCTCCGCGCTGAAGCCGATGAGGGCGGCGAGCGACAGTGCCTTGGTACCGGCGTAGTTGATCAGCGCGGAGACGAGGATGAGGATGACGGTGCAGATCACCGTGGTGTGGACGCTCGAGTCGAAGCCGAAGAGGATGGCGATGTAGGGACCGGCGCCGTACGCGACGCTGGTGATCGTCACCAGCAGCGCCCACATATAGACCCAGCCCGTCATCCACGCCCACCGCATTCCCCACAGCCGCCGCGCCCACGGGTAGACGCCGCCCGCGATGGGGAACTGCGCGACGACCTCGCCGAAGACGAGCGCCACCAGGAACTGGCCGCAGCCCGCCAGCAGGAACGCCCAGATCATCGGCGGCCCGCCCTCGGCGAGGGCCGAGCCGAAGAGGGTGTAGGTGCTCACCACGGGCGAGAGGTAGGTGAAGCCGAGGGCGAAGTTCGCCCATGGGCCCATCTCCTTGCGGAACTCCGAGCCGGGGACGAAGTCGTCGCCGGCCACGTCCGACCGGGGCTGCTGGGGCTGGTCCATCAGCGCTCGCCGCCCTCGGGCTGGGGTCCGGGGCGCCCGGTGATCAGGTCGGCGGCGCGTTCGGCGACCAGCAGCACGGTCACCATCGGGTTGATGGTCGGCATCGTGGGGAAGACCGAGGCGTCGATCACCCGCACCCCCTCCTGGCCGCGCAGCCGCAGCAGCGGGTCGACGACGGCCATCGGGTCCTCGGCGGCACCCATCCGGCAGGTGCCCGCCGGGTGGTAGACGGTGTGCGCGACGCGCCGCCCGTACTCCGACAGTTCGGCGTCCGAGTTCAGACCCGGGCCCGGGGCGATCTCCCGCTTCAGCCAGCCGCGCAGCGGCGCGGTGTTCGCCACCTCGCGGGCCAGCCGCAGCCCGTCGACGATGGTGCGCTCGTCGTGCCCGTCCGGGTCGGTGAAGTAGCGGAAGTCCAGCGCCGGGTGGACGGCCGGGTCGGAGCTGCGCAGCCACAGCCGTCCCACGGAGCGGGCCCGGGGCACGTTCGGCGTCATGCACACGCCGTACGGGGGTGTGGGGTAGCCGAGGCGTTCGGTGTTGACGGTGAACGGCACCTGGTAGAAGTGCCACATCAGGTCGGGGCGGGGCTGACTGCTGTCGCGGCGTACGAACAGCCCGGCGTCGGAATCCATCGCGGAGTTCGGCGGCAGCGGCTCGTGAGTCTCCCAGACGATCACCGACTCGGGGTGGTCGAGCAGATTCTCGCCCACGCCCGGCAGGTCGGCTGTCACCTCGATGCCGAGCGCTCGCAGTTCGTCGGCGGGGCCGACACCGGAGAGCAGCAGCAGCCGCGGGGTGTCCACGGCCCCGGCGCACAGCAGCACTTCGCGCTCGGCGCGCACGGTGCCGGTGGAGCCGTCGGCGTACCGCACCCGGACGCTGGTGAGCCGGCCCGCGCCGTCGGGCACCAGTTGATAGGCCCAGGTCTCCAGCTTCATCGTCAGATTGCGCCGCCGGTCCATGATCGGGTGGAGGTAGGCGACGGAAGCGGAGGAGCGTTGGCCCGTGGCCGGGTCGTAGGCGAGGGAGAAGAAGCCGGCGCCGTCGGCAAAGGGGCGGCGGTTGAAGTCCTCGACGACGGGCACGTGCAGCGCGTCGGCTGCGGCGGTCACGAAGTCGCGGGCGATGGGGTTACGGTCGTCCTCGCCGACGGGGACGATGTTGTTGCGCAGCCGCTTGCGGTACGGCAGGACGGTCAGCGGGTCCCAGCCTGCGCAGCCCCGCTCCACCCACTCGTCCAGATCCTGGGGAAAGGGGAGGAAGCTGATGAGTGTGTTGTGCGAGGAGCAGCCGCCCAGCACCTTGGCCCGGGAGTGCACGATGTACGAGTTGCCGCGGGGCTGTTCGGTGGTGGTGTAGCCGTAGTCGTACTCCGACTCCAGCAGGTTGATCCAGTTGCGCAGCCGCAGCACCCGCTCGTCGCCGACGTCGCTGGGCCCGCCCTCGATGACGCACACTCGGCAGTCGGGGTCCTCGGTCAGCCGGGCCGCCAGCACGGAGCCGGCCGTGCCGCCACCGACGATGACGTAGTCGTAGCCGCTCTCGGTGTTCCCGGGGTTGTCCGGGTTCTCTTCGGGTCCGTTCATGCTCGCCTCACTCGCCCGCTCAGCCCTTGAACCAGCCGGAGGGGGCCGGTGAGAGGTTCTGGTAGATGTGCTTGGCCTCCTGGTACTCGCGCAGCCCGGTCGGCCCCAGCTCGCGGCCGATGCCCGAGCGGCCGAAACCGCCCCACTCGGCCTGCGGTACGTACGGGTGGAAGTCGTTGATCCAGATCGTGCCGTGCCGCAGCCGGTTGGCCACCCGGTGGGCGCGGCCCGCGTCGCTCGTCCACACCCCGCCGGCCAGCCCGTAGCGGGTGTCGTTGGCCAGCTCGACCGCCTCGTCCTCGGTGCGGAACCGCTCGACGGTGACGACGGGGCCGAAGATCTCCTCCTGGACGATGCGCATGGACCGGTCGCAGTCGGCGTAGACGGTCGGCAGCAGGAAGTACCCGTTGGCCAGTTCGGGATCGTCCGGCCGGCGCCCGCCGGTGACCAGCCGGGCACCCTCCTCGCGGCCGATCTCCAGATAGCCCTCCACCTTCGCACGGTGTTCGGCGGAGCTGAGCGGGCCGGACTCGGTCATCGGCTCCAGACCGTTGCCGAGCCGGATGCCGGCGGCCCGGGCGCCCAGCGCTTCCACGAACTCGTCGTGGACGCCCTCCTGCACCAGCAGCCGCGAACCGGCCGAGCAGACCTGGCCCGAGTGGAGGAAGGCGGCGTCCAGCGCGTAGTCGAGCGCGGCGGTGAAGTCCGCGTCGTCGAAGACCACGTTGGGGTTCTTGCCGCCCAGTTCGAGGGCGAGGTTCTTCACGCCGGGCGCGACGCTCTCCATGATCCGCCGACCGGTCGCCAGCCCGCCGGTGAAGGAGACCAGATCCACCTCGGGGTGGCTGGTCATGGCCGCACCGACCGTGCCGCCCGAGCCGAGCACCAGGTTGGCGACCCCGGGCGGCGCCCCGGCCTCCGCGATGAGGCGGATCATGGCGATGGTGGACAGCGGCGTCGTCTCGCTGGGCTTGAGCACGAACGTGTTGCCGGCGACCAGCGCCGGGGCGACCTTCCAGGATGCCTGGAGCAGCGGATAGTTCCACGGCGCGATCAGACAGCAGACCCCGACCGGGTTGTAGACGACGCGGCTGAGCACGTCGGGGGCGACGTCCACCACCCGGCCGCCGTCCTTGCCGGCCAGCTCCGCGAAGTAGCGGAAGGCGTTCGCGACGTCCACGATGTCGAGGCGGGCCTCGGTGAGGGTCTTGCCGGTGTCGAGGGTCTCGGTGCGGGCGATCTCCTCCTGGTCGCGCAGCAGCAGTTCGTGCACGCGGTAGAGGACATCGGCGCGCTGCCGGGTGGGAGCCGCGGACCAGTCGGCCCGCTCGAAGGCGCGCTTGGCGGCGCGTACGGCCATGTCGACGTCGGTCTCGTCCGCCTCGTCGACGGTGGTGATCACGGAGGCGTCGAACGGGTTGATCACGTCCCGCCGCCCGCCCGCGGTGGCCTGCCGCCACTCCCCGTCGATGAACAGCTCCGCCATCGCCCGTCTCCCTCGCTCGCACCCGACCGGCGCCAAGATTGCGCCAGCGCCTCACCACTGACTACGGGGCACACCGGACGAGGGAACCTGTGGCGGGATATTCAGCACTGATGGGGCAATCCGGGCTGCCTCGCGGCCGGGCCGCACCGCCGGAGCAGCCATGGGGGATACGCCGGGACCTCGTAGGCTGCCCGGTATGAAGTTCGGACTGCTGGGAACGGGCCCCTGGGCGGAGCGCACCCATGGGCCCGCGCTCGCCGCGCACCGGGACGTGGAGCTGGTCGGGGTGTGGGGGCGGCGCGCCGAGCCCACAGGGGCACTCGCCGAGCGGCTCGGGAGTCGGCCGTACGCCGATGTGGACGCGCTCTTCGACGCCTGTGACGCGGTCGCCGTCGCACTCCCGCCGGACGTCCAGGCGCCGCTCGCCGTGCGTGCGGCGAACGCCGGCTGCCATCTGCTGCTCGACAAGCCCGTCGCCACCACACCCGAGGCCGCCCGCGGTGTCGCCGAGGCGGTCGAGCGGTCCGGGGTCGGCTGCGTCGTCTTCTTCACGCTGCACTTCTGCGAGTCGACCGGCGGCTGGCTGCGCGAGCAGGCAGCACGGGCCGACGGCTGGCAGGTCGGTCGCGCCGACTGGCTCTCCCCCGTCTTCGGCGGCGCCGACTCGCCGTACACCGCCTCCCCCTGGCGGCGTGCGAAGGGCGCCCTGTGGGATGTGGGGCCGCACGCGCTGTCCGTACTGCTGCCGCTGCTCGGCCCCGTCGAGGAGGTCACGGCAGTACGCGGCGGCGCCGGGGACACCGTGCACCTCGTGCTGCGGCACACCTCGGGAGCCTCCAGCAGCTGCACGCTGACCCACTCCGTGACCCCCGCAGCGGCAGGGGTCACGGCCGAGGTGCGGGGCGCCCCGGGCGTCGCGGAGCTCCCCGTCCGCGACGAGGCTCCCGCCGTCTCGTTCGGGCGCGCGGTCGACGCCCTGCTGAGTGCCGTCCGCACCGGCGAGGAACCCCAGTACGGGGTGCGCTTCGCTGAGACGGTCACTTCGCTGCTGCACGCGGCGCAGTTGCAGCTGCGCGACGTGTGAAGGGCCACCCCTCGACCCGCGCCCGGCCTGGCCGTTCGGCACCGCTGGAGTCCCCGGGTGGGGGCTGATCGCCGTCGCGGCGGGAAAAGGGGGAGCGGCAAGGCTCAAGGGGCTGTGGGGTGGCGGCCCGTGATCGTGGTGGCGGTGAGGTCGGGGTCGGTGGTGACCGTGACCGTCAGACCGGCGGCGGACAGAATGTCGGCGGCCCCCTCGGCCTGGCGGGAGCTGGTTTCCGTCAACAGCGCTCCGCCGGGGGCGAGCCAGTCCCCGGCGTCCGCGGCGATCCGGCGCAGCAGGGAGAGGCCGTCGGGCCCGCCGTCCAGCGCGGGCCGCGGCTCGTGGTCGCGGGCCTCGGGCGGGAGGAGTGGTATGTCCGCCGTGGGGACGTAGGGGACGTTGGCCGTCAGCACGTCCACGCGGCCCCGCAACCGGTCGGGCAGCGCCGCGAACAGGTCGCCCTCGTAGACGTGTACGCGCGGCCCGGCGAGGTTGCGCCGGGCGCACCGTACGGCGGCGGGGTCGAGGTCCGCGGCGTGCAGTTCGCCGCGTCCGCCCAGCGCGGCGAGCAGCGCGGCGCCGATCGCGCCCGTACCGCAGCACAGGTCGACCAGGACCGGGACGCCCGTGCCGGGTGCGCAGGCGGCGGCCCGCCGTACCAGGAACTCGGTGCGGCGCCGGGGCACGAAGACGCCGGGGTCGACGGCGATCCGCAGGCCGGCGAACTCAGCCCAGCCCAGTACGTGTTCGAGAGGATGCCCTGCGATACGCCGGGCTGTCATCTCCCGCAGTTCAGCCGGGCCGCGCGCGGTCTCGTACAGCAGGCGTGCCTCGTCCTCGGCGAAGACGCAGCCCGCGGCGCGGAGTTGGGCGACAAGGCCGGAGGCGTCGGTGGGGTGGTGCATGGCTTGGAAGCCCTTCCAGGTGCTGGAACGCTCCCGTCGCCCGCGACGGCCTCCGCTATCTGCGGGGCCGCCCGCTGTGGGGCGAGAGCGCGTTGTCTGCCGGAGCGGAAATGCGTCTCACCTCCCTCTGTCACCGCGTCGCTCGAACGTCCGTTGCCGGTCGCCGCACCTTATCCCGGGCGGCGTCAGGGCGCACAAGCGCGGGTGCGGCAGCCACCGGGCGGACGGCGCGGCGCGGGGCCTGGGGTACAGCGAGACGCCGGGGGCCCGAGAGGGGGCAGCGAGGCGCGACGTTCGGGTTCAAAAAGCCGTGGACAACCGGGAGTTGAGAGGGTGGGATAGAGGTGCCACAGGTAACGGGGAGATGTTTGTGTCATCTGGTGATGTGGCCGACGCCGGAGCAGAGGGCGTCGGCGGGGCTCCGCCTGACCAGGCGCCGCCCGACGAGGCGCCACCCGAGGGAGCTCCGCCGGACGAGGCGCCGGTCATCGACGCGGAGCCGGCGCACCGGCTGACAGCGACGCTGTTTCCGCAATGGGCCACGCTGCCCGTGCACGGTGCCCCCAGGGTGCGCGGCGCCTTCCGGGCGCCCCCCGGGGTGGACGACGCCCCTTGGGCGCGGGGCCGCGGCTGGGCGCAGGCTGCACCGGTCGCCTCTCTCCCTCTCCCTGACGACTCGTACTCCAGCAGCGACCCGGCGCGGACGGCGAGCCCGCTGCGGCGGCTGGAGGAAAGCGTCGCCGACGGCTGAGCAGCGGCGGCTGCTCAACCGTCGGCGGCTCCTCGACGGCGGCAGGCGCACGGCACGACAGCCGACCGCGCGTGGTGGCGGGTCAGCGCCACCACCCCGTCCCCGCGAGCCCACTACGGCTTGCGGTGCGGGGCTTCCGCCCGAGAGAGCAAGGACCCGGCGCCTGCCTGGCGCCGGGACGGAAGAGAAAGGACAGGCTCATCAAGACCAGCCAGGACAACCTCGGAAACCGCCTCGCGCGCCGCAGTGCCGGGGGCACCGGCAGGGCCGCGCGTGCGCTGTTCGTATCGGCTCTCTCCCTGGGGCTCGCCACGGCGGGCACGGTCGCCTACGCGGCCCAGGGTTCGGGTACGTCCGGGGACTCCGGATACGAGACGAAGATCATCGGCGGTGAAGAGTCCACCGAGAACTACCCGTTCGTCGTCTCCCTGCAGAAGCAGCGCGGCGACGACCCGGACGGCCACACCTGTGGCGGCACCCTCGTGGCGGCCGACTGGGTGCTGACGGCGGGGCACTGTGTCACCACCACGGCGGGAACCAACGACCCGGCCGCCTACCATGTGCGGGTCGGCTCCCTCGACCGGACCCAGGGCGGCGAGGTCGCCAAGGTGAAGAAGATCGTGGTTCACCCGGGCTACGACTACACGGACGAGAACCGCGGGAGCGCCGACGACCTCGCGCTCCTCAAGCTGTCGTCCAAGGTGTCGAAGAAGCCGGCGCCGCTGGCGTCCCGCACCCCGGCCGCCGGGGAGACCGTCAAGGCGACCGGGTGGGGCTACACCAAGGCGACCGGCAACGACCCCTCGCAGCTGCCCGTCAAGCACCGCGAAATCGATCTGCCGGTGCTGGCTCCGGACACCCCCAAGTGCATCTCCAACGAGACGGACGGAGACGCCTGGGGCATCCGTGAGGGAGACTTCTGCACCGACAACCCGGACGGCAACGCCGGTACGTGCGGAGGCGACTCGGGGGCTCCGGCGCTGACGAAGGTGAACGGCCGCTGGCAGCTGTCCGGAGTCACCAGCCGATCCGTGGGTGACTGCGGCACGACGCCCGATATCTACCCGAGCGTCGCGGAGCACCGCGACTGGATACGCGACCTCATCGGCTGACCAGCCGCACTTGCCGCATCAAAGGAGGGGGCTCCCGCGCCCGTCCGGCCCGGGAGCCCCCTCCCCAGGCACAACGCTCGGAAAGGACACTCGGGATGAGCCGGATCGACCTGGTGACGCTGCTGGTGGAGGAGTACGACGAAGCCCTCGCGTTCTACGTCGACCTTCTCGGCTTCACGGTCCGCGAGGACACCCGCGTCGACGCACACAAGCGGTGGGTCGTGGTGGAGCCGCCCGCGCCGGGCGGCACCGGACTGCTGCTGGCCCGCGCCGTGAATCCGGCGCAGCGCAGCCGGGTCGGGGACCAGACCGGCGGCCGGGTGGGGTTCTTCCTGCGCACTCCCGACTTCGCGGCGGAGCACGCCCGTCTCACCGCCGTCGGCGTCCACTTCGAGGAGGTCCCCCGCGAGGAGCCGTACGGGACGGTTGCCGTCTTCCGTGATCTGTACGGCAACCGGTGGGACCTCATCCAGCACCGGTCGGCCCGGCCGGGGTGGGGGTACCTCCCGGCCGGAGGCTGGGGGAAGGAGCTGCTGGCCCGCTACCACCAGGCGATGCTCGACAGGGACGCCGACGCGCTGGCCGACCTCTACGCCGTCGACGGCGTGCACGAGTTCCCCTTCACTTTCCCGGGGCTGCCCGGGCGCTTCACCGGGCGGGAGGAGATCCGGGCGGGCTACCACGCGCTGTGGGACGACTCGCCGGCCAGACCGACCGGGATCCGCGATGTCGTCGTACACGAGAGCACGGACCCTCAGGTGCTCACCGTCGAGCAGACGGTGACGGGGACCGTCGCACCCGAGGGACGTCCGTTCAGCTTTCCCGGGCTGCTGGTGCTGCGGGTGAGCGACGGCCGCCTCGTCCATGTCCGCGACTACATGGACGGGCTCGGGGTCGCACACGTGGGGGTACCTCCCGGCCGGAGGCTGGGGGAGGGCAGGCTCGATGCCGTCGCAGCCGCCCTGCGCAAGGACGCCGGCCGGTAGATTCGCCGGTAGATTCATGGCGTCCTGGCGCCATACGGCCCAACCTGCTGCGAATTTGGAGTTTTCCGTGCGTGTCGTGATCGCCGAGGACCTTTTCCTGCTCCGGGACGGACTCGTACGGATGCTGGAGGCGTTCGACTTCGAGATCGCCGCGGCGGTCGACAACGGGCCGGAGCTGAGCCGGGCACTGCTGGAGCTGGAGCCGGACGTCGCCGTGGTGGACGTACGGCTGCCACCCTCGTTCACCGACGAGGGACTGCAATGCGCGCTGGAGGCCCGCCGCAAGCGGCCGGGGCTGCCGGTGCTGGTGCTCTCGCAGCACGTCGAGCAGCTGTACGCGCGCGAGCTGCTGGCGGACGGGAACGGCGGGGTGGGCTATCTGCTCAAGGACCGGGTCTTCGACGCGGACCAGTTCGTGGACGCCGTACGCCGGGTCTCCGAGGGCGGTACGGCGATGGATCCGCAGGTCATCCAGCAGCTGTTGACGCGGCGCGCGCAGGACGAGCCGATGGGCAATCTGACCGCCCGGGAGAAGGAGGTCATGGAGCTGATGGCGCAGGGCAGGTCGAACGCGGCCATCGCGGCGCAGCTGTTCGTCACCGAGCGGGCGGTCGCCAAGCACACCTCCAACATCTTCGGAAAGCTGGGCCTGCCGCCCTCGGACGACGACAACAGACGGGTACTCGCCGTGCTCGCCTACCTCGACCGAGGCTGACCGCTTCGTTACCGTGCCTCCCCGTACGTGTCTTTGGTCACATACGGCAGGACATCCGACCGGATGCCGTCACCTGGAGGCGCCCCCCATGCACGAACCGATCAACGACCGCGAAAGATACGACAAGTCCGACCAGTCCGGGGACCCCGGCCGGCGCCACGCATCCGCCGACTCCGGTGAGTCCGCGCAGCGCTCGGTCCCCCCGGCACGCTCGCCGCTCGACAGACGCGCCGTGCTGGGCACCACGGGGGCGCTCGGCGCGGGTCTCGCGCTGGGGAACGGGTACTTCCCTGCCATGGCAGCGGACAGAGCGGGCGCACCCCAGGGCGCACAGCACGCACCGACCACGACGGCCGCACCGGGAAAGGCACCCGCCACAGACGCCGCACGCGCGGCGCTCCGGCGGCTGCTCCCCCGGCACGCCGACCAGATCACGCTCCAGCAGATCGGCGGCCCCGAACGGTTCAAGGTCACCGGGCGCGCGGGCCGCATCCAGGTGGCGGGCACCGGCCCGGTGGCGCTGCTGACCGGCGTGCACTGGTACCTCAAGTACAGCTGTGAAGCGCACATCTCCTGGGCCGGCAGCCAGCTCGACCTCCCCGCGACGCTGCCCGCGCCCCGGAAGGAGCACGCGCAGCGGGCCACCGTGCCCAACCGGTTCGCGCTCAACGACACCCACGACGGCTACACGGCCCCGTACGCGGACTGGGGGCACTGGGAGCACTTCCTGGACGTCCTGGCGCTGCACGGCTTCAACGAGGTGCTGGTCACCGCGGGCCAGGAAGCCGTCTACCACCGGATGCTCCAGGACTTCGGCTACAGCGACCAGGAGGCCCGCGCCTGGATCCCGGCGCCCACCCACCAGCCGTGGTGGCTGCTGCAGAACATGGCCGAGTACGGCGGCCCCGTCAGCACGGAGCTGCTGAACCGGCGCACCGCGCTGGGCAAGCGCATCGTGGAGCGGATGCGTCAGCTGGGCATGAATCCCGTACTGCCGGGCTACTTCGGCACCGTCCCCGCCGACTTCGCCAAGCGCAACAAGGGCGGCCGTACCGTTCCGCAGGGCAAGTGGAGCGGGCTGGAGAGGCCGCCGTGGCTGGACCCGCGTACAGCGGTCTTCCGCAAGGTGGCGGCGTCCTTCTACAAGCACCAGCGGGAACTGTTCGGCGAGGCCGACCACTTCAAGATGGATCTGCTGCACGAGGGCGGCGACCCCGGTGACGTGCCGGTGCCGGAGGCGGCGCGGGCCGTGGAGAAGGCGCTGCACACCGCACGGCCCGGCGCCACCTGGGTGATTCTCGGCTGGCAGGAGAATCCGCGCCGTGACCTGCTCGACGGGCTCGCGGCCAAGGACAAGATGCTCATCGTCGACGGCCTCTCGGACCTGGACCGGGTCACCGACCGGGAGAAGGACTGGGGCGGAGTGCCGTACGCGTTCGGCACCATCCCCAACTTCGGCGGCCGCACCACCATGGGCGCCAAGACCCATATGTGGACGGAGCGCTTCACCGCCTGGCGCGACAAGCGGGGCAGCAAGCTGGTCGGCACCTGCTACATGCCGGAGGCCACCCACCGCGATGCGGCGGCGCTGGAGCTGTTCGCCGAACTGGCGTGGCGGCAGCAGCCGGTCGACCGCGGCACCTGGTTCGACAACTGGGCGAAGATCCGCTACGGCGGCGCGGACGCCCAGGCGAAGAAGGCGATGACGGCGCTTCGGGAGACCGCGTACCGCATCAACAGCAAGGACGGCCGTCCGCACGACAGCGTCTTCGCCGCGCGCCCCAGCCTGACCGCGCGCTCCGGCGCCTACTACGCCACCCACACCCCGGCCTTCGACCTGCCCGCTTTCGACGCCGCGTTCGAGGCGCTGCTGGGCGTCGGCGCGCAGCTGCGGAAGAGCGACGCCTACCGCTACGACCTGACCGACACCGGCCGCCAGGTCCTCGCCAACCGCTCCTGGTCGCTCATTCCGCAGCTCCAGGCCGCCTACAAGAAGAAGGACACGGCGACCTTCAAGAAGCTGGCCGCGCTGTGGCTGAAGCTGATGGAGCTGGCCGACGAGATGTCCGGCGGCCACCGCGCCTTCCTGCTGGGCCCCTGGCTGGCGGCGGCCCGCGGCTCCGCCGCCTCCGCCAAGGAGCGCGCCGACCTGGAGCGCACGGCACGGGTACTGGTCACCACCTGGGCCGACCGCCCCACAGCCGACGGCGGCCACCTGGCCAACTACGCCAACCGCGACTGGCAGGGCCTCATCCGGGACTTCCACCTCCCGCAGTGGAAGGCGTTCCTCGACGACTTGCAGGACGCGCTCGAACAGGGACGCGCCCCCAAGAAGTTCGACTGGTACGCGCAGGAGGAGCCCTGGACGAAGAAGACGAACGACTACCCCACCAGGCCGCTCGCCGACCCGTACACCACCGCCACCCGGGTACGTGACCTCCTCGTCAAGGCGCCCTACCAGGGCTCACTGAAGGTCTCCGCCGAGCCGCGCGCCGTCCCGCCGGGCAAGGCGAGCACGGTGGAGGCGGTCTTCCGCAACGAGAACGGGCTGGGCTCCACCGGTGCCGTCGATCTCGCGCTGCACGGCCTGGACGGCGCCGAGACGCAGGACCCGACCTCGCACCGCGCCATCAGCCCCGGCGGCACGGCCACCGTACGCTGGCGGTTCACCACGGCCGACCAGCGGCTGACCGAGCCGCTGGAGCCGCTGGAGTACACCGTCAAGGTGGAGAACGGCCCCGAGGGCCAGGAGCGGGTCACCACCGTCGAGGCCGGGCGGATCTACCGCGCGGGCGCACTCCCCGACGACGTACGGACCGCGACGACCAACGACGCCGCCTTCGGGCATCTGGAGGGGCGCTGGGCGATCGACGGCGCGGGCGCCGACCTGTGGAAGGCCACCGCCGAGTTCGGCACCGTCTACCGTCCGCAGGCGCTGGACGACGGCGGCACGGTGACGCTGAAGGTCGTCTCCCAGCAGGAGAGCGGCCCATGGGCCCGTGCGGGCATCGTCGTCCGCAACCGGCTGGCCGAGCCGGCATCGGGCGGCTTCGTGAACCTGGCGGTGACCCCGGGCAACGGCGTCGTCCTGTCGTACGACAGCAACGGCGACGGCACCCTGGACACCTACCGGGCGGTCCCCGGCGTCAAGGCCCCGGTCCTGCTGCGGCTCTCCCGGTCCGGCACCTCCTACAAGGGAGAGCTGTCCAGCGACTACGGCACCTCGTGGCGTACGGTCTCAACCGTCGAGGTGCCCAGCGCGTCAGGCAAACAGGACGCCGGTCTGTTCATGTCGGCCACCAACGGCGGCAGCGGCGACCGCGCACTCGTGGAGTTCGCGGACTGGCAGGCCCGGTAGGGCCGGCAGGCAGCGCCGGGGCGGGGCAACGACGGGCGGGGAACGGGCGGAGGACACGGGAACGTGACGGAGGACAGACCGCGGGCCGCGGTACAGACGCACGAGTTGATGCTTGCGCTCGTCCGGGGACCCGCGCTCGCGGTCGTCACGCTCCCCCTGTCCATCCTGCTGTTCACGCTCTGCCTCGTCTCGATCGCGCTGCTGCCCATCGGGGTGGGCGTCATCACCACGCCGCCCACCCAGCTGGCGCTCCGCTGGTACGCCGGGCAGCGGCGGCGGCTGGTCCGCGAGTGGGGCGGTCTGGAGGTGCCCGAGCCGTACCGCCCCTGGCCGCGCGAACGGCACAGCGGCATCGTCGGCCACTTCGAACTCTGCATACTGCTGCTCAAGGACCCGGCGACGTGGCGGGACATGGCGTGGCTGCCCGCCGATATGACAGCCGGTTTCGTCACGGCGCTGCTGCCGCCGATGCTGCCGATCAACCACCAGATCACCAAGGCGATGCTGGAGCCCACCCGCGAGATGCTGCTGGCGCAGCGGGTGGAGCAGTTGTACGAGACGCGGCACGACGCTGTGGACGCTTCCGCTGCGGAGCTGCGCCGTATCGAGCGCGACTTGCATGACGGTGCGCAGGCGCGGCTCGTTGCCATGGGGATGAGCCTGGGCACCATCGAGGCTCTGGTCGAGCGGGATCCGGCCCGCGCCAAACAGATGATCGCCCAGGCGCGGGAGAACTCCGCGGAGGCGCTGACCGAGTTGCGGGATCTGGTGCGGGGCATCCATCCGCCGGTGCTCGCCGAGCGCGGGCTGCCGGATGCGCTGCGCGCGCTGGCGTTGCGGATGCCGGTCCCTGTCGAGGAGGACATCGAACTGCCGGGCCGTTTCGACGAGCCCGTCGAAACGGCGGTGTACTTCGCGGTGAGTGAGCTGCTCACGAATGCTGCCAAGCATGCGGAGGCGGGGAAGGTGTGGCTCGATGTGCTGTACGTCGCCCCCGCTTCGGGGGGCGCCGGGATTCGGGTGACGGTCACCGATGACGGCAAGGGCGGGGCCTCGTTGGACGCCGGCTCCGGGTTGAGCGGCGTCCAACGGCGGCTCGCCCGGTTCGATGGCGTCCTCGCCCTGAACAGCCCCTCCGGGGGGCCAACCATGATCACCCTTGAGGTGCCTGTGTGACGGTGTGAGGGCTCCGCGGGTGGGGGGTACGTCGCTTGTGGGGGCACGCCTTGTTTCGTTTTCGGCTGCCTGCCGGTGCTTGTGGGGGCACGCCTTGTTTCGTTTTCGGCTGCCGCCGACAGGTCGTGTCGGGGGGCTCCGCCCCCCAACGGCCCCCCGCCAGGTGGGCTTCGCCCCCCTAGAACCCCCTTCCGCGTGTGCTTGAGCTATTGACGTGAGGGAGCTCCGCCCGGGGGCTGCTGCCCTTTTGCCGCACGTGGCGCCCATATCTGGGGTGGCGCCAGGGTTGGGCCCCCACCCACTCGTGGTGACCCGGGGGGAGGGGGATCGTTCTTTGGGGTGTGAGTGAGGGCACGCTGGACGTCGAGCAAGCCGAACTCGCCCTCGTGGAGCACTACGAAAGACTGGTCCGTCTCGCGTACTGCGTATTGGGCGACAGCCCCCGCCGGGCACACGCAGTGACCCGCGGGGCGCTTCCCCGGCGGTGTACGTCGACGGCGGCGCTCCCCCGGCCCCGGCTCCGGCCGGAGGACGCGCAGGACGAGGACCCCGCGTATGTGTGGCTGCGGCTCCGCGTACTGCGGGCGGCGCTGGCCGGTCCGCGGGGCGGGGCTCCGGCCCGCGCCGCGTACGCGTTGCGGCACCTGGAGCGGATGGCCGAACCGGACATCCGGCAACTGCTGTGCGCCGCCCGGGTGAAGGACCCGGATGCCGCTATGGCGGAGGCTTGCACAGAGGTGACCGCCCGGCCCACGCCGGGAACCCCGTGTCCGCTGTGTACGGCGCAGCCCCCGCACCTCCTCGACGTGGTGCGTCGGCGCCGGTACTGGCGGGCGGCAGGAGCCGCGGTGTTCGCGGCGGTGGTGTGTGCCGGGATGCTGGGGGTGCCCGGGGACACCTGGGGGCCGGACGCCGCGGCACGGCCGCCACTGGTGCGGGGCACCGACGGGGAGCGCGCCCTCGATCCGGACGCGCTGGTCCGCGCGCGGGCCGGTGCCTGGCGGCGGGCCTCCCGTGTGGACTTCGCGGCGTGGCCCGCACGCGGCGCTCTCACCCGCGATGAATCGTTGCTGCGCCGGGCGCTGGTCACCTGGGCGCGGCCGCGTGCCGACGTACGGGTCGGTGCGACGCCCGGCACCCCGAAGGGCCCGCCCCCGGGACCGCCCCAACTGCTGTACGCGGGGCGGCTGGAGGGCTCCGCCGTGGTGCTGCTGTACGACGGGCTGCGGGTGGCGCGGTACTCGGAGCCGCTGGACCCGGACGGCGGTTCGGCCGCCGCCAAGGACGGGGTCTCGCTGGAGCTGGCCCGTACGGCGGGGGCCGGCGCTGTGGCGTCCGGGGCGCTGGTGGTCGCCCGGAGCGAGGAGGAGGTGCGGTATCTGACGGCTCCGTGGATCACCCGCTCCGCCGAGGTGGATCTTCTCGACCCGGCGGATGTGACGGGCCGGACGCTCTCCCGCGGCGAGGACGGGGTCACCGAGCCGGTGCAGCTCCCCGTCACGCTGCCGCGGCACTGCGAGAGTTGGCCGGGCCTGGCGCTGTGGGGCAGCACCGGCACGGTGCGGGATGAGCAGCTGTACACGGACCTGGGCGAGTTGACCCCCGCGCGGCTGACGGACGGCAAGGGCCGGGCACCGGCCACGAGCGCCGCCGCCCGCACGCGGCTGGCGCGTACGGTGTGCCACCTCCCGGCGGTGCTCGACCGGGGCGTCAAGGCCGTCAACTCCTGGCAGTTCGCCCGGCAGCGGCTGCCGGACGGGGACGGCGTGGCGGCATGGGTGTGCACCCGGGCCGGTACCTGGCGCGGTGCCGGTGCCCGGGTGATGACGCAGTTCCAGCCCTCGGCCGCCGCTCCGGGACGCCCGGGAGCCGTCACCTCCCGTGCGGAGGACACCCGGGCGTGCGGGCCGCGCGACCGGGAGGTCCTCACGGGGCTGCTGTGGAAGTCCACAGACGGCCACTGGTACGTACTGGCCGCCGGGGACGCGAGCGTCACGCGCCTGCGGGCCCGCGGCAGCGGCCTGGCGGACAGCCCGGCGGAGGCGAGGGGCAACACCCTGGCCGTACGCGCCGAACGGGACGCCTCCGCCCGGCTGTCGGCGACCCGCGCGGCAGGCGACTCGGCGCGACCGCTGCACTGATCCCGGTGCCGCGCCGTCACACGTCCCGGCGCCGCACCGTGGTGAGCGCCGCCGCCAGCGAGGCGACGGCCCACAGGGTGAGGGCCAGCAGGGCGCCGTACCGGCCGTAGGTGCCGTTGCCGCCCAGCAGCAGGGCCTCCGAGGCGCCGGCGGGCAGCAGATCGGCGGCGACCTCACCACCCGGCAGGACGTCCAGCCCCACGGGGATCAGGAACAGCAGCCCGAAGAGGGCCGTGACCGTCCCGGCGGATCTGCGGACCACGGCGGCGAGCCCCAAGGTCAGCAGGCTCACCAGCGCGGCGTGCACCCCGATGGCCAGCACCTGCCCCGTGACGTGCGAGAGACGGAAGGTGCTCCGGTCCAGGCTCAGGGCACCGCAGACCACGCCCACCAGGGCGCAGCCCAGTCCGGCTGCGAAGGTGACGGCGCCCAGCGTCAGGGACTTGGCGGCCAGCAGGCGGGCGCGGCCGGGCACGCACAGGAAGGCCGTCGTCGCACTGCCGGTGGCGTACTCGCCCGTCACCGACAGCATGGCCACCGCCGCCAGCACGAGGCAGGTGCCGTTGAGTTCGGCGACGACGGCCGAGTCGGCGGGCGAGGCGCCGGGATCGTGGGTGAGGACGCCCGTGGCCGAGGCGATCAGCCCGGTCAGCGTCAGCGCCCCCAGCAGCAGGTACCAGGTCGAGCGCAGGGACCACAGCTTGGTCCACTCGGCGGCCACGGCCCATCGCAGTGCGGTGCTCCGCCGCCAGGTCGAGGTCATCGGGTCCGCGACAGCGGCAGCCATCGTCACACCCCCGCTTCCACGCCGGTACGCCGTTCCTGGGCGTACTCCACGCTCTGGGACGTCAGCCGCAGATAGGCGGCCTCCAACGACGCCTCCGCTGCGCGCAGTTCGTACAGATGCACATGTGCCTCATGGGCGAGATCGCCGACGCGTTCCAGCGGTACGCCGCGCACGGACAGCTCGCCCGCCGCGGGCCGGGTCACCTCGGCTCCCTCCCGTGCGAGCCGGTCGGCCAGGGCCGCCAGCCCGTCGTGCTGCGGGCCGCGTACCCACACGGTGGGGCCGGTGCCGGCCCCGACGACATCCGCGGTCGGTCCGTCCGCGAGCAGCCGGCCCCGGCCGATGACGACGAGCCGGTCGGCGGTCAGCTCCATCTCGCTCATCAGATGGCTGGAGAGGAAGACGGTCCGGCCCTCGGCGGCCAGGGAGCGCAGAAAGGTGCGCACCCACAGCACACCGTCGGGGTCGAGGCCGTTGACGGGCTCGTCCAGCAGCAGCACCTCCGGGTCGCCGAGCAGCGCGGCGGCGATGCCCAGCCGCTGGGCCATCCCCAGCGAGAAGGAGCCCGCGCGCTTGCCCGCGACATCGGCCAGACCGACGGCGCCGAGCACTTCGGGCACCCGGCGCGCGGGGATGCCGTTGCTGCGGGCCATGGCCAGCAGATGCTGGTGGGCGGTGCGCCTGGGGTGCGCGGCGCGCGCGTCGAGCAGTGCGCCCACCACCCGTAGCGGACGGGCGAGTTCGGCGTACGGCGTCCCGCGGACCAGTGCCGTCCCGGAGGTGGGCCGGTCCAGCCCCACGATCATGCGCATGGTTGTGGACTTGCCCGCGCCGTTCGGGCCGAGAAAGCCGGTGACCTTGCCGGGCGCCACCTCCAAGGACAGGTCGTCGACGGCGGTCTTGGCGCCGTATCTCTTCGTCAGTCCGCGCAGTATGAGCATGGTTCCTTCCCCGTGCCGTGGTTCTCGTTCACCTGGGACGGTAGGGAGCGGCCGGTGCCCGGGCAGTGCCCCTTGGTCCCCGGCGGCACTGCACTTTGGTCAGGGCTTCACCCGCCGCCGGGCACGCCCGGCACGCGCTGGGTTAGCGTGCTGCCGTATACGGGGCGGAAGCGGGGGACGGGAGCACGATGATCCGGGTACTGCTGGCGGACGACGAGGCGATGATCCGGGCCGGGATACGGGCGATCCTCGCGTCGGCTTCCGACATCGAGGTGGTCGCGGAGGCGGCCGACGGGCGGGAGGCCGTCACGCTGACGCAGCGGCACCGCCCGCATGTGTGCCTGCTCGACATCCGCATGCCGAGGCTCGACGGGCTGCGCGCCGCTGCCGAGCTGCGGCGCACCTGCCCGGACAGCGCGGTGATGATGCTGACCACCTTCAGCGAGGAGGAGTACATCGCCACCGCGCTCGGCTCCGGAGCCGCCGGCTTCGTCCTGAAGTCCGGTGACCCGCGGGAGCTGCTGTCGGGTGTGCGCGCCGTCCACGAGGGCGGTGCCTACCTCTCCCCCGCCGTCGCCCGGCATGTCATCACGCACATGGCCACCGGGCAACTGAGCCGCCGGGCAACCGCGCAGGCCCGCACCGCAGCGCTGACCCCCCGCGAGCGCGAAGTCCTGGGCCTGGTCGGTGCGGGTCTGTCCAACGCCGACATCGCAGCGCGCCTGCATGTGGTGGAGGGCACGGTGAAGACGTACGTCAGCCAGATCCTCGCCCGCCTGGAGATGAAGAACCGCGTACAGGCCGCGATCCTCGCCTACGAGGCGGGGCTGGTGCCCTGAGTGCCCCGCCTCACCGCCCGGGCGCGTGCGCCGTGGATCCCCGTACCACCAGCTCCGGCTGGAAGACGAACTCCGTGTCCGCCATCGGGCTGCCGCCCATCGGCTCCAGCAGGGCGTGCACGGCGGCGTTGGCCATCGCGCGTACCGGCTGGCGGACGGTGGTCAGGGGCGGGTCGGTGAAGGCGTTGAGCTCGGAGTCGTCGTAGCCCACCACCGACACCTCGTGCGGCACCGCCAGGCCCCGCTGCCGGGCGGCCCGCACGGCGCCGAGTGCCATCAGATCGCTGCCGCAGACGATGCCGGTGCAGCCCTCCTCGATGAGGGCTCCGGCAGCGGCATGACCGCCCTCGACGGTGAAGAGGGTGTGCTGGATGTACGGTCGCTCCTCCCCCACGGCCCGGGTGAACCCCGCGACCTTGCGCCGGGTGGGTACGAACCGTTCCGGGCCGACGGCCAGCCCGATGCGCCGGTGTCCCAGCTGGCGCAGGTGGTCGACGGCCATGGCGGCGGCGGCCTGGTCGTCGGGGGAGACGAACGGCGCGCTGATGCTGTCGTTGTAGCCGTTGATCAGGACGAACGGCACCCCGCGTTCGGCCAGCCTGGTGTAGCGGGTGGGATCGGCGGTCAGGTCGGCGTGCAGGCCGGAGAGGAAGATGATGCCGGACACGTCGCGCTCGACGAGCTGGCCGACCAACTCGTCCTCGGTCGCGCCGCCCAGCATCCGCGTCCCCAGTACGGGCGTGAAGCCGTAGCCGGACAGGGACTGTTCGATGACCTGCGCGAACGCCGGGAAGATCGGGTTGGTCAGCTCCGGGATGACCAGCCCGACCAGCCCCGCGCTGCGCTGCCGGGCGCGCGCGGGGCGCTCGTAGCCGAGCACGTCCACCGCGGCCAGCACCCGCTGCCGGGTGGCCGCTGCCACGCCCGGCTTGCCGTTCAGGACGCGGCTCGCCGTGGCCTCGCTGACGTCGGCCTGCGCGGCGATGTCGGCGAGGCGGGCGGTGAGGGCACCCGTCATCCGGCGACCCACCAGGCGGTCGTGTCGCCGGGCAGCTCGGCCTCGCCTGCTGGCTGCTGCGCGGGCAACGGGCGGCTGGCCAGCAGCAGTTCGCCGGGCTCGAAGTCCAGCCGTACCGGCTCCGTACGGGTGTTGGCCGCGCACACGAAAGCGCCGCGCCGGAAAGCCAGCACGCCCTCGGGTGCGGGCAGCCACTCCAGCGGCTCGCCGTCGCCCAGCTCGGGCCGCTCCCGGCGCATCCGCAGCGCGGTGCGGTAGAGCTCCAGTGTGGAAGTGGCGTCACCGGTCTGGGCGGTGACGGAAAGCGCGCCCCAGCCGGGCGGCTGCGGCAGCCAGCTGCCGCCGCTGCCGAACCCGTAGGAGCTGCCGCCGTCCGCCGTCTCCTCCTCCGCCCAGGGCAGCGGCACCCGGCAGCCGTCGCGGAGCCCGTCCTGCCCGCTGGAGCGGAAGAACGAGGGGTCCTGGCGCGCCTCGTCGGGCAGTTCCGTCACCTCCGGCAGCCCCAGCTCCTCGCCCTGGTAGACATACGCGGAGCCGGGCAGCGCCAGCATCAGCAGCGAGGCCGCGCGCCCGCGGGCGTGGCCGCCGCCGAGCCGGGTGCGGTGGCGTACGACATCGTGGTTGGAGAGCACCCAGGTGGCAGGCGCGCCGACGGCACCCAGCGAGGCGAGGGAGGCGTCGATGACCTCGCGCAGTGCCGCGGCGTCCCAGCCGGTGTTGAGGTAGTGGAAGTTGAACGCCTGGTGCAGCTCGTCCTCGCGTACGTACAGCGCGGTGCGCTCGGCGCTGGGCGTCCATGCCTCGGCGACGCCGACGCGCTCCCCCGGGTACTCGTCGAGGACCTGCCGCCAGGAGCGGTAGATCTCGTGGACACCGTCCTGATCGAAGAACGGCAGTTCGGCCGTCCCCAGCAGCTTCAGCTGTTCGGTGCTGCCCATGTCGGGCAGTCCGGCCGCCTTGACCAGGCCGTGTGCCACATCGATCCGGAAGCCGTCCACGCCCATGTCCAGCCAGAACCGCAGTACGGAGCGGAACTCGTCGCGGACCGCGGGGTGGTCCCAGTTGAAGTCGGGCTGTTCGGGCGCGAACAGGTGCAGATACCACAGCCCCGGCGAGCCGGGCACCGGACTCCAGGCGGGACCGCCGAAGACGGACTCCCAGTCGTTCGGCGGCAGTTCGCCCGCGGCGCCCTTGCCCGGCGCGAAGTGGTAGCGCTCCCGGGCCGCCGCGTCCCCCGCCAGGGCGCGTTTGAACCACTCGTGCTGGTCGGAGGAGTGGTTGGGGACGATGTCGATGATGACGCGCAGCCCGAGCGCGTGCGCGTCCCGGATCAGGGCATCCGCGTCGTGCAGCGTCCCGAACATCGGGTCGATGGCGCGGTAGTCGGCGACGTCGTATCCGGCGTCGGCCTGCGGCGAGGCGTAGAAGGGGCTGAGCCACACGGCGTCGACCCCGAGCTCGGCGAGGTGCGGCAGCCGCTGCCGTATGCCGGGCAGGTCGCCCATCCCGTCGCCGTTGCCGTCCGCGAAGGAACGCGGATACACCTGGTAGATCACCGCGTCCCGCCACCAGCCGGCCGCGCCGGGCAGCGCCGACGGGACGTCCCGGGTCGCCTCTTCCATGGTGCCTTCGGCCTGGGGTGCACTGCTGTGCTGAGTCATGTCGTCCCTGAAGAGTTGAGGTGTTCTCGTCCGGAAGGGAGGGGTGCCCTCCCGTGGGCGGTCACGACTTCGTCGCGCCGGCGGTCAGCCCGCCGACCAGGTGGCGCTGGGCGAAGCCGAAGACCACCGCGGCCGGTACGGCGATGACGACGGCTGCCGCCGTCATGGAGCCCCAGTCGGAGCCGTAGCGGTTGACGAAGGTCTGGAGGCCGCCCGCCAGGGTCAGGTTCTCCTCGCCGGTCATGAAGGCCGTCGCGTAGGCGACCTCCGCCCAGGCGGTCACAAAGGTGTAGAAGCCGGTGACGGCGATGCCCGGCTTGGCCAGCGGCAGGATCAGCCGCCAGAACGTGCCGAACGGGCTGAGCCCGTCCACCCGGCCCGACTCGTCGATGTCGACGGGGATCGTGTCGAAGAACCCCTTCATCATCCAGGCGCAGAACGGCACGGCGATCGTCAGATACGTGATGATCAGCCCGAGCGGCTGGTTGAGCAGCCCCAGCCTGGCCATCGTGTTGTACAGCGGGACGATCAGCACGGCCATCGGGAACATCTGCGTGATCAGCAGCACCCACATCAGCGGCCGCATACCGGGAAACCGGAACCGGCTGAGCGCGTATCCGGTGGTGGCCGCGATGAGGACACCGACGACGGTGGTGCCGAGCACGACGATCAGCGAGTTGCCGAACCAGGTGAGGAAATGGGTGTCGGCGATGACGTGCTGGTAGTTGGCGAAGGTGAAGTTCTTCACGAGCGCCGTCGTGAACGACTCGCTCTTCGGCTTGAACGAGGTCACCAGCAGCCAGAGGGGTGGGAACAGCGCGCATGCGGTGCCCAGCAGGAGGCCCGCGTGCAGTCCGGCGGAGGCGAGTGGGCTTCTCTTCGTTGTTCTCATGGTTGTCACCACGCCTCTCCCTGGCGGCGCAGCGCCCGCCGGTAGACGACCGTGAACAGGGAAAGCAACAACAGGATGAGCACGCCCCAGGCGGCCGACGTGGCGAAGTCGCGGGGGCTGTTGACGAACGACAGCCGGAACGCGTACGTCACCAGGATCTCCGTCGAGTCCTCCGGCCCGCCCTTGGTGAGCAGGAAGATCACCGGGAACATGTTGAACGTCCAGATGGTGCTCAGCAGGATCACCGTGCTGCTGACCGAGCGAACGCCCGGCAGTGTGATGTTGCGGAACCGCTGCCAGGGCCCGGCGCCGTCCATCTCGGCCGCCTCGTACAACTCACCGGGTATCGCCTGCAGCGCACCCAGCATGGCGACGATCATGAACGGGACGCCGAGCCATACGTTGACCGCGATCACGGAGACCTTCGCCCATGTCGGGTCCCCCAGCCACGCGACGCCGTCGATGCCGCCACCGTCCAGCACCTTGTTGAGCAGGCCGTTCTTCTCGTTGAAGAGCATCTTCCAGGCGAAGACGGAGACGAAGGCCGGGATTCCCCAGGGCACGATCATCGCGACCCGGTAGAAGGAGCGGCCCTTCACCTTGCGGTTGAGCATGATCGCGAGGGTCAGCCCGAGGGTGAAGGTGACGCCGACGCAGCCGATGGTCCACGCTGCCGTCCAGCCCAGGCGGTCCCAGAAGACGCTGTCGGAAAGGATTGCCTTGTAGTTGTCCAGGCCGATGAATTCGTAGGTGGCCGGGATGTGGTTGACGCCTATGGTGCGTTCGACGTTGGCTTCGTCGGCGTCGGTGAGGGAGAGGTAGACACCGCGGGCCAGGGGGTAGCCGATGATCAGCCCGGTGACCAGGGTCACCGGGGTCACCATGGCCCATGCGTACCAATGTCTCGCCGCCCACGTTCTGACCCGCGTCATTTTGAAGGTCTCCTCTTTTCTCTCCGGCTCCGCCTTTGCGGGGTACGTCGCTTGTGGGGGCACGCATGAGGGGGCCGTCGCTTGTGGGGGCACGCCTCGTTTCGTTTTCGGCTGCCTGCCGGTGCTTGTGGGGGCACGCCTCGTTGGGTTTCGGCTGCCGCCGACAGGTCGTGTCGGGGGGCTCCGCCCCCCAACGGCCCCCCGCCAGGTGGGCTTCGCCCCCCTAGGACCCCCCTTCCGCACGACCTTGATCTATTGACGTGAGGGAGCTCCGCCCGGGGGTTGCCGCCCTTTGTCCGCGCGTGGCGCCCATATCCGGGGTTGAAGCGGGGTGGCCCAGGGTTGGGCCCTCGTTATTTGTAGTCCTTCAGGAGTTTGCGGAACTCGGCACCGGTCTTGGCGGCGGCGTCCTTGGGTGACTTGCCGCCGGCGAGGACCCCGTCGACCCCCACCCGGATGGGTTCGAAGAGCGAGTTGCCCTCAGCGATCCAAGGCCGCTGGACGGCCTTGGAAACGGCGGGCCGGAAGAACTTCACCATCTCGTTGCCCCGCACAGCGGGCCGCTCGTAGACGGACTTCCGGGTCGGCAGCAGCGACAGCTCCTTCGTGGTGCGGGCCTGCACCTCAGCGCTGCTCATGTACTTGGCGAACTCCTGCGCGGCCCGCATGTTCTTCGTACCGGCGTACACGGACAGGTTCCAGCCGCCCTGCGGCGAACCCTGGGCCTTGCTGCCGGCCGGGACGGGGGCCACCCCGAGGTTGTCCTTGTTCGCGCCCTTGAACTCCTTGCCCTCGCGGGCGAGGGCGATATCCCAGGGACCGTCGATGATCGTGGCGACCTTGCCGTCCTGGAACGCCTTGATCCCGTTCTCCTGGCCGTCGCTGGAGTCGGTGACGGCCGCCTTGGAGTCGACGAGGTCCTTCATCGTCGCGAGGGCGCGCACTCCGGGCTTCTGATCGACGGTGACCTTCTTGCGCTTGGCGTCGATCAGATCGCCGCCCTCGCCGTAGAGGTAGGGCAGGAACCAGTAGGGGTCGTCGCCGCGCAGATAGAGCGCGGTGGCGCCGGTCTTGTCCTTGATCTTCTTGGCGGACTTCTTCAGGTCGGCGAAGGAGGTGGGCACCTCCACTCCCGCCTTCTTCAGCAGCCGCTTGTTGTAGAAGAGGCCGAGGGTGTCGGTGACCTGCGGGACCGCGTAGGTCTTGCCCTTGAACCTGGTGGAGCCGGCCGCCGTCTTGAGGTAGTCGGACTCGTTGTCGAGCGCCGGGGTGCCGTCCAGCGGGGCGAGGTAGCCGAGGTTGGCGAAGTCGGCGACCCAGGCGACCTCGGTACGCATCACGTCGGGGGCTCCGGAGTTGCCGCCCGCGGCGTTCTTGAACTTCTGGTTGGCATCACCGAAGTTGACGTGCACGTACTTGACGTTCACCTTCGGGTGTTTCTTCTCGAAGTCCTCGGCGATCTTCTTGTAGGTGTCCTTCTCGCCGTCGTTCGAGGTGTCCCAGTAGGTGACGGTGCCTTCGATCTTGCCGTTGGCCCCGTTGTCGGTGCCGTCCGAACCGCTGCCGCAAGCCGTTGCCGCAAGTGCCAGCCCCGCTATCAGCGCGGTGGCGCCTATGCCACGCCGCATGTCCGATCCCTCCGCAAGGTGAAAGGGCGCACGCATCGACAACTGCTGGCCTGTGGCGGCGCCCGGCTGCGGAGGAACGTAACAGCGTCGACATCCGATGGAAAGACCTTGCCGCAAATTTCTGCAAGGATGCGAGGGGCCCGGCGCCGCACGTAACCCCGGGGGCGTGTCCGCGTTGTCACCCTTGACACTGGCTTGCCGCACTTCGCGACCCGTTCCGGGTCCCGCCCGATGGGGAAGACTTGTGACCCAGCACGCCACCACCCCGCACGCCACCACCGAGCACGCCGTCTCGCAGCAGAGCGTCGATTCCGACCCCGCACCCGCCGCCCGCGCCGCCCCGCAGCCCTCGCTGGGCTGGTGGCGGGACGCTGTCATCTACCAGATCTACGTCCGCTCCTTCGCCGACAGCGACGGCGACGGCGTGGGTGATCTGCCCGGTGTGCGGCAGCGGTTGCCCTACCTCGCCGAACTCGGCGTGGACGCCGTATGGCTGACGCCGTTCTACGCCTCACCGCAGGCCGACGGCGGCTACGACGTGGCCGACTACCGCACCGTCGACCCGCGCTTCGGCGAGCTGTCCGACGCCCGGGCGCTGGTGACCGAGGCGCATGCGCTCGGACTGCGGGTCATCCTCGACCTCGTGCCCAACCACACCTCCGACCAGCACCCCTGGTTCCTGCGCGCGCTGGCCGGTGACCCCGAGGCACAGGCCCGCTACCACTTCTGCGACGGCCGCGGCGAGCACGGCCGGCTGCCGCCCAACGACTGGGAGTCCGTCTTCGGCGGCCCCGCCTGGAGCCAGGTGCCCGGCTCGCCGGGACGGTGGTATCTGCACCTGTTCGCCCCCCAGCAGCCGGACCTGAACTGGCAGCATCCGCAGGTCCACGAGGAGTTCGACTCCGTGCTGCGGTTCTGGCTGGACATGGGCGTGGACGGCTTCCGTATCGATGTGGCGCACGGCATGGTCAAGGCCGACGGGCTGCCCGACATCGGCTCGGCGAAGCAGGCCCGCATGATCGGCGCGCAGCAGCTGCCGTTCTTCGACCAGGACGGGGTCCATGAGATCCACCGCTCCTGGCGCCGGCTGCTGGAGTCCTACGGCCCCGACCGGATCGGCGTTGCCGAGGCATGGGCACCCACCGCGGAGCGGCTGGCGCTCTACGTACGCCCCGACGAGCTGCACCAGGCGTTCAACTTCCATTTCATGAAGGCCGGTTGGGACGTCGACGAGCTGCGGAAGGTGATCGAGGAGTCGATGGCGGCCACCACCTCCGTCGGCGCCCCGACCACCTGGGTGCTCTCCAACCACGACGTCGTACGCCACCGCACCCGGCTCGGCTCGCTGGCGCGGGCCCGCGCCGCCGCGCTGCTGATGCTGGCGCTGCCCGGCTCCGTCTACCTCTACCAGGGCGAGGAGCTGGGGCTGCCGGAGGTGACCGAACTGCCCGACGAGGCACGCCAGGACCCCGCGTTCTTCCGCGCCGTACCGGGCACGGCCGAGGGCCAGGAGGGGCTGCGCGACGGCTGCCGGGTGCCGATGCCGTGGGAGCCGGACGGGCCCTCGTACGGCTTCGGGACCGGCGGAAGCTGGCTGCCGCAACCGCCGGACTGGCACGAGCTGTCCGTACAGGCGCAGACCGGCGACCCGCTCTCCACCCTGGAGCTGTACCGGACGGCGCTGCGGCTGCGCCGGCTGCTGCCGGGGCTCGGTGACAGCGCGATGGAGTGGCTGCAGGCGCCCGACGGCGTGCTCGCGCTCTCCCGCCCCGGTCTGGTCTGCCTCCTCAACACCCGGCCCGAAGCGGTGTACATGGCCCCTCCCGGCGAGCTGCTGCTCTCCTCCGTGCCCGAGGAATCGCGCGATTCCATGGAGGCCGGGGCGCCCGCCGGAGAGCTGCGGATCCCGGCGAATTCCTGCACCTGGTGGGCAGCATGAAGCGGGGCCGGTAAGGTCCAGTCCTGTGACCGCGCGGCTAGCTGACATCGCAGCACAAGCGGGGGTCAGCGAAGCCACCGTCAGCCGGGTGCTCAACGGCAAGCCGGGAGTGGCCGCGACCACCCGCGAATCGGTGCTGGCCGCGCTGGATGTGCTCGGCTACGAGCGCCCCGTCAAGCTGCGCCGCCGCAGCGAGGGCCTGGTGGGGCTGATCATCCCCGAGCTGGAGAACCCGATCTTCCCGGCCTTCGCGCAAGTCATCGCACAGGGCCTCACCCGGCAGGGCTACACCCCGGTCCTCGCCACCCAGACCCCCGGCGGCTCCACCGAGGACGAGTTGACGGAGATGCTGGTGGACCGGGGCGTCGCCGGGATCATCTTCGTCTCCGGGCTGCACGCCGACACCACGGCCGACATCGGGCGGTACGAACGCCTGCACGGCCAGGGTGTCCCCTTCGTCCTCGTCAACGGCTTCTCCGAGGGGGTGCGGGCGCCGTTCGTCTCGCCGGACGACCGCGCCGCCATGCGGCTGGCCGTCACCCATCTGGCCTCGCTCGGCCATGAACGCATCGGGCTGGCCCTCGGCCCGGAGCGCTTCGTGCCCGTGCAGCGCAAGATCGAGGGCTTCACCCGGACCATGCGCGAGCACTTCCGGCGGGATACCGCCGAGCTGATCGAGCACTCCCTCTACACCCTCGAAGGCGGTCAGGCCGCGGCCGGTGCGCTGCTCGGGAGGGGCTGCACCGCCGTGGTGTGTGCCAGCGACATGATGGCTCTCGGCGCGATCCGCGCGGCCCGGCAGCGCGGGCTGTCGGTGCCCGACGATGTCTCGGTCATCGGATTCGACGACTCCCCCCTCATCGCCTTCACCGATCCGCCGCTGACCACCATCCGGCAGCCCGTCACCGCGATGGGGCAGGCCGCCGTACGGGCGCTGCTGGAAGAGATCGGCGGCACTCCCGCACCGCACAGCGAGTTCGTCTTCCTGCCGGAACTGGTGGTACGCGGCTCCACCGCATCCCGTAGGAGAAGTGGTCGTCGGAAGTCCACCGACGGTACGACGTCAGGTGTCCAAGACCCGACCGCAGGATGATCGGGCGGGGGCCCCTGTCTGGCAGACTGTCGCCCTATGGGGGTACCGACCACGAGGACCGAAGACGCCAGCCCGCAGGAGACGAGCGAAGCCCCGGCTGAGCAGACCGCTGCACATGCCGAGAGGGACGATGCGGAAGTCGGCGGAGCGCAGGCCGCGGGCCGCGGGACCTTGGCACGGTGGCGTTCGCCCCGACACCCCCGGCTGTGGTTCGAGATCGTGCTGATCGCGGTCAGCTACTGGACGTACTCCCTGATCCGCAACGCGGTCCCGGAGCAGCGTGCGGAGGCGTTGCGCAACGCCGACTGGATCTGGCGTACCGAGCATGCGCTGGGTATCGCCGTCGAGCACTCCATCAACCATGCGGTGGGCGGCGTGACGTGGCTGATCGTCACGATGAACTACTACTACGCCACGCTGCACTTCATCGTGACGATCGGTGTGCTGGTGTGGCTCTACCGCGCGCATCCGGGGCGGTACGCCGCGACGCGGCTGGTGCTGTTCGCCACCACCGGCAGCGCGCTGCTGGGCTACTACCTCTTCCCGCTCGCGCCGCCGCGGTTGATGGGCGGAGGGCACTTCATCGACACCGTGCAGGTGCACCAGACGTGGGGCTCCATGGCGTCCGGGAACCTCGCGCAGATGTCCAACCAGTACGCGGCCATGCCCTCCATGCACATAGGGTGGTCCGTCTGGTGCGGGATCACCATCGCGATGCTGGCTCGGCCTGTGTGGGTGAAGGTGCTCGGGGTGTTGTATCCCGTCACCACGCTGACCGTCATCGTGAGCACGGCCAACCACTTCTGGCTCGACGCCGTGGGAGGGCTGCTCTGCCTCGCCTTGGGCTTCGCCCTCTCCTATGCCTGGTACGGCCGCGTCTCCTATCACCTCCCCCGTTTGGCCGCCGCTCCGGCGTGAGGGGTGAGGTTGTGGGGGCGACTCACTCCGCGGCGTAGAAGACGCGGTCGACGACGGCACGGGCCCGCCGGGTGACGCGGCGGTAGTCGTCGAGCATTTCGCCGACGTGGCCCGGCTCATAGCCGAGATAGCGCCCGACGGCGGCGAGTTCCCGGGACTCGGAGGGAAAGGTGTCCCCGGGCCGCCCCCGTACGAGCATCACGGCGTTGCGGACCCGCGAGGCGAGCACCCACGCCTCGTCGAGGACATCGGCGTCATCGGCACCGAGCAAGCCCGCGTCGCGCGCAGCGGTCAGCGCGTCCCGCGTCCGGGTGGTCCGCAAGGCGGACACCTGCGCACCGTGCCGGAGCTGCAGCAACTGCACGGTCCACTCGACATCGGTGAGCCCGCCGCGGCCCAGCTTGGCGTGGGTCGTGGGGTCGGCACCGCGCGGCAGCCGTTCGCTCTCCATACGGGCCTTGAGCCGGCGGATCTCGCGCTCGGCGTCGTCGGCCAGGCCCCCGGCGGGGTAGCGGAGCGGGTCGATCAGCTCGATGAACCGCTCCCCCAGTCCGGCGTCGCCCGCCACGAACTCGGCCCGCAGCAGCGCCTGGCTCTCCCAGACGACGGACCAGCGGTCGTAGTAGGCGGCGTAGGAGCTCAGCGAGCGGGCGAGGGCGCCGGACTTGCCCTCGGGGCGCAGGTCGGCGTCGATGACCAGCGGCGGGTCGGAGGTCGGCAGCTGGAGGAGCCGCCGCATCTCGGTGGCGACCGCGAAGGCGGCCTTGCCCGCCTCGTGCTCGCTGACGCCCTCCCGGGGTTCGTGGACGAAGAGCACGTCCGCGTCGGAGCCGTAGCCCATCTCGTGGCCGCCGAAGCGCCCGACGGCGATGACGGCGAACCGGGTGGGCAGCTCGTCGCCCCACTGCTCGCGGACGGCGGCGCGCAGGGCTCCGGCGAGCGTGGCGGCGTTGATGTCGGTGAGCGCGTTGCCGACCCGGTCCAGGGCCTCGCCCGGCTCCTGCTGGGCCACGTCCTCGGTGCCGTACGCGCCGATCAGGTCGGCGGCGGCGGTACGGAACAGCTCCCGGCGGCGCACCCCGCGCGCGGCGGCGACGGCTGCTTCGGCTCCCTCGGCGCGGCCGACGGCGGCCAGGGTCTCCTGGCTGAGCGCGGGCCGCGACCGGGGGCGCAGCCCGTTCTCGTCGCCGAGCAGGGCGACGGCCTCGGGGGCGCGCAGCAGCAGATCGGGGGCGAACCGGCCGGCCGACAGGACGCGGGCGAGGTTCTCCGCGGCGGCGCCTTCGTCGCGGAGGAGGCGGAGGTACCAGGGCGATTTGCCGAGCGCGTCGGAGACCTTGCGGAAGCCGAGCAGTCCGGCGTCCGGGTCGGCGGAGTCGGCGAACCAGCCGAGCAGCACCGGCAGCAGGGTGCGCTGGATGGCGGCCTTGCGGGTGACGCCGGAGGCCAGCGCCTCCAGATGGCGCAGCGCGGCAGCCGGGTCGGCGTAGCCGAGGGCTTCGAGGCGCTGCCGGGCCGCCTTCGGCGAGAGGCGTTCGTGCCCGGCCTCCAGCTGGGCCACGGCGTCCAGCAGCGGACGGTAGAACAGCTTCTCGTGCAGGCGGCGTACGGCTGTGGCGTGCCGCCGCCATGCCTTGTGCAGCTCGGTGACGGGCTCGCTGCGGTAGCCCAGCGAGCGGCCGAGGCGGCGCTGGTCGGGCTCCGACTCGGGCATCAGATGCGTACGCCGCAGCTGGTGCAGCTGGATGCGGTGCTCCATGGTGCGCAGGAAGCGGTAGGCGGCATCCAGCGCCGCCGCGTCCTGGCGGCCCACATAGCCGCCCGCGGCCAGCGCGTCGAGCGCCTCCAGGGTGGTGGAGCTGCGCAGCGAGGTGTCGCTGCGGCCGTGTACGAGCTGGAGGAGCTGGACGGCGAACTCGACGTCCCGCAGCCCGCCGGGGCCCAGTTTCAGCTCGCGGTCCAGCTGGGCCGCGGGGATGCTGGCGACCACGCGGCGGCGCATCTGCTGGACGTCGGTGACGAAGTTGTCCCGCTCGGCCGCCTGCCAGACCATCGGCGCCACGGCTTCCACGTACTCCTGGCCCAGCGCCACATCGCCCGCCACCGGGCGGGCCTTGAGCAGCGCCTGGAACTCCCAGGTCTTGGCCCAGCGCTGGTAGTAGGCCAGATGGCTGCTGAGGGTACGGACGAGCGGCCCGTTGCGGCCCTCGGGGCGCAGGTTGGCGTCGACGGGCCAGATGGTGCCCTCGGCGGTGGTGGCGGAGCAGATCCGCATCAAGTGCGCTGCCAGCCGGGTGGCGGCCTTGAGCGCCTGCTCGGCCTCCTCGCCCGATTCGGCACCCTGGCCGACGGTGGCCGGTTCGGCGACGAAGATGACGTCCACGTCGGAGACGTAGTTGAGCTCGTGGCCGCCCGCCTTGCCCATGGCGACGACGGCCAGCCGGCAGGCGGCGGCATCCTGCGGTGCCGCGGTCTCGGCGATGGTCAGCGCCCGGCGCAGAGTGGCGGTCGCCAGATCCGCGAGCTCGGCGGCGGTCTGCGAGACATCGCTGGTGCCGCACACATCGCGCGCGGCGATGGACAGCAGCGCCCTGCGGTAGGCGACGCGCAGCGCGTCGGGCCCGTCGACGTCCTGCATCGCCACCTCGAACTCCGCCACCCCCGGGTGCAGGTCGGACGACTCGTAGGTGACCAGCGCCTCCCAGTCGTGCGGGTGGCTCGCGAGATGGTCGGCCAGCGCGTCGGAGGCGCCGAGGACGCCGAGCAGCCGGTCGCGCAGCGGCTTGGCCGTCAGCAGGGTGTCGAGGAGCGGCTGCGCGTCCTTGTCGAGCGCTTCGAGGGATTCGATGAGCCGGACGAGGCCGAAGAGGGCCAGGTCGGGGTCGGCGGTGGCGCCGAGCGCGTCGAGGAAGAGGGCGTCGTCACGGACCGGGGCGAGTGGCGGGCTGTCGAGCAGCCGCGCCGCGGTTTCCGGGTCGGTGAAACCGTGCCGCAACAGCCGCCCGTACCGGGTGCCCCGCCGCCCGTCTGGTGTCACGCTCACTCCTGTGTTCCTTTCCCCAGCCCCGCCCCTGCCCATTTTCGCCGGAGGCATCCCACGCCTCAGGAGGGACTACAAATTAGCCCCTCCTGAGGGCACCTTCGGCCGGAGGCCGGGGAGCTGGGGGGAGGGCCGGAACCGCCGCAGCACGGGCGGCTCCCTCGCAGCCCAGGCGGCTCCCTCACAGCACAGGCAGGCTCTTCCGCAGCTCGAAGGCGGTGACCTCGCTGCGGTACTCCTCCCACTCCTGCTTCTTGTTGCGCAGGAAGAAGTCGAAAACGTGCTCCCCCAGCGTCTGGGCGACCAGCTCGCTGCGTTCCATGAGGCTGATCGCCTCGCCGAGGTTCTGCGGCAGCGGCTCGATGCCCATGGCGCGCCGCTCCGCGTCGGAGAGCGCCCATACGTCGTCGTCGGCCCCGGCGGGGAGCTCGTACCCCTCCTCGATGCCCTTGAGGCCCGCGGCGAGCAGCACGGCGTACGCGAGGTAGGGGTTGGCGCCGGAGTCGAGGGAGCGCACCTCGATACGCGTCGAGCCGGTCTTGCCGGGCTTGTACATCGGTACGCGGATGAGCGCGGAGCGGTTGTTGTGGCCCCAGCAGATGTACGAGGGCGATTCGCCGCCCTCGCCGGCGGTGCGGTTGGCGCCGCCCCAGATGCGCTTGTAGGAGTTGACCCACTGGTTGGTGACGGCGGAGATTTCGCCCGCGTGGGTGAGCAGCCCGGCGATGAAGGAGCGGCCGACCTTGGAGAGCTGGTACTCGGCGCCGGACTCGTAGAAGGCGTTGCGGTCGCCCTCGAAGAGGGAGAGGTGGGTGTGCATGCCGGAGCCGGGGTATTCGGAGAACGGCTTGGGCATGAAGGTGGCCTGGACGCCCTGCTCCAGTGCGACCTGCTTCATGACCAGGCGGAACGTCATGATGTTGTCGGCCGTGGACAGTGCATCGGCGTAGCGCAGGTCGATCTCCTGCTGGCCGGGGGCTCCCTCGTGGTGGGAGAACTCCACGGAGATGCCCATGGACTCCAGCATGGTGATGGCCTGGCGGCGGAAGTCCATGCCGACGTTCTGGGGGGTGTGGTCGAAGTATCCGGAGGAGTCGGCGGGGACGGGGCGGGAGCCGTCCACCGGCTTGTCCTTGAGCAGATAGAACTCGATCTCCGGGTGGGTGTAGAAGGTGAACCCGAGATCCGACGCCTTGGCCAGCGCGCGCTTGAGGACGTAGCGCGGGTCGGCGTAGGAGGGGGACCCGTCCGGCATCAGGATGTCGCAGAACATTCGCGCGGTGCCGGGGGCCTCGGCCCGCCACGGCAGTATCTGGAAGGTGCTGGGATCGGGCTTGGCGATCATGTCGGACTCGTAGACGCGGGCGAACCCCTCGATGGCCGAGCCGTCGAAGCCCATCCCTTCATCAAACGCCTGCTCGAGTTCGGCGGGGGCGACCGCGACTGACTTCAGGAAGCCGAGGACATCGGTGAACCAGAGCCGGACGAACCGGATGTCGCGCTCCTCCAGCGTGCGGAGGACGAATTCCTGCTGCTTGTCCATGGGCCTATCCTTGCAGGTCAGAGGGTTCGCTCGGGTCCCCCGGCACACGGGGCCGTATCAGCATTCCACCACAGGGTTTCCGCCAGGTTGCATGGCCGGAGGCGATCGCCTCCAGGCACGCTTTCCGCGCACCCTGATTCGATCGTTTCACAGTGGCCGCCGGTGAGCACCGTGTGCCCGTGCGGCCGGAATTTTCCGGGACCCGGAGGCATTGAGAGGGGCATAGT
The DNA here is from genome assembly GCF_052246355.1 of Streptomyces sp. 3N207. Lineage (NCBI taxonomy): Bacteria > Bacillati > Actinomycetota > Actinomycetes > Kitasatosporales > Streptomycetaceae > Streptomyces > Streptomyces sp. 3N207. The sequence continues at coordinate 267,551 of NZ_JBQQBV010000010.1, forward strand.
TCAATAATCAACTACCTCCATCGATGAGCACTCCACCGAGGACGGCGAGCATCATGACGGCCACGGCCACCCCGACCCCGACGGCCCCCCTCCAGTTCGGGATCTTCACCGTCGGCGACGTGACGCCCGACCCCACCACGGGGCGGACCCCGACCGAGCACGAGCGGATCAAGGCGATGCTGGCCATCGCCGCGAAGGCGGAGGAGGTGGGGCTCGACGTCTTCGCCACCGGCGAACACCACAACCCGCCGTTCGTGCCGTCCTCGCCGACGACCATGCTCGGCTATCTGGCGGCCCGCACCGAGCGGCTGATCCTCTCCACCTCCACCACCCTGATCACCACCAACGACCCGGTGAAGATCGCCGAGGACTTCGCGATGCTCCAGCACATCGCGGACGGCCGGGTCGATCTGATGATGGGCCGCGGCAACACGGGGCCCGTCTATCCCTGGTTCGGCCAGGACATCCGGCAGGGCATCCCGCTGGCCATCGAGAACTACGCGCTGCTGCGCAGGCTGTGGACGGAGGACGTGGTCGACTGGGAGGGCCGCTTCCGTACGCCGCTCCAGGGCTTCACCTCCACCCCCCGCCCGCTGGACGGCGTACCGCCCTTCGTCTGGCACGGCTCGATCCGCAGCCCGGAGATCGCCGAGCAGGCCGCGTACTACGGCGACGGCTTCTTCGCCAACAACATCTTCTGGCCCAAGGACCACTTCAAGCGGCTGATCAACCTCTACCGCGACCGCTTCGAGCACTACGGTCACGGCACCCGCGAGCAGGCCCTGGTGGGGCTGGGCGGGCAGGTCTTCATGCGGCGCAGGTCCCAGGACGCGGTCAGCGAGTTCCGCCCCTACTTCGACAACGCGCCCGTCTACGGGCACGGCCCCAGCCTGGAGGAGTTCACCGACCAGACGCCGCTGACCGTCGGTAGCCCGCAGGAGGTCATCGACAAGACGCTGACCTTCCGCGAGTCCTTCGGCGACTACCAGCGCCAGCTCTTCCTCATGGACCACGCAGGGCTGCCGCTCAAGACCGTGCTGGAGCAGCTGGACATGCTGGGTGAGGAAGTCGTTCCGGTGCTGCGGAAGGAGATGGCAGCGGACCGACCGGCCGGTACGGCCGATGCGCCGACGCATGCGGCCCGCGTCGCGGAGCGGGAGGGAGCTGCCGTATGACGTATGTGAACGGTGCCCGGCCGGTGCGGCTGGCCGTCGTCTCTGCGGGGCTGAGCGAGCCCTCGTCCACCCGGCTGCTGGCCGACCGGCTCGCGGAGGCGACACGGGTCGCGCTGCGGGAGGAGGACATCGAGGCCGAGGTCACCACCGTCGAACTGCGGGACGTGGCAACCGAGATCGCCCACAACTTCACCACCGGCTTCGCCGGCGGGGCGCTGCGCGAGGCGATCGCCGGGGTGACGGAGGCGGACGGACTGATCGCCGTCACACCGGTGTTCAGTGCCTCCTACAGCGGCCTGTTCAAGTCCTTCTTCGATGTCCTCGACGAGGGCACCCTGGCCGCCAAGCCCGTACTGCTGGGCGCCACCGGCGGTACCCCGCGTCACTCCCTGGTCCTGGAGCACGCCATGCGTCCGCTGTTCGCCTATCTGCGAGCAATCACGGTGCCGACCGCTGTGTACGCGGCCACCGATGACTGGGCCGCCCCGGACGACGGAGTGACCCCGTCGCTGCCCCGCCGGATGGCCCGCGCGGGCGGAGAGCTGGCGGGGCTGGTGGCGCCGCGCGCCAATGCGGGGGCCGCGCATTCGGGCGAGCCCGAAGTGATCCCCTTCGAGCAGCAGTTGGCGGCGTTGCGGGTGGAGGAGTGACCGAGCGCCCCCGGCCGCACCCCCAGCGCGTCAGGAGAAGGGTGACGTCCTGGGCGAGGCGACCCGCAGCACATCGCCGTCAGCCGGGGGTGGCGGCACGAGGCAAGGGCCCTTCTTTTCTTGCCGAATCGAATGCATCGATAACCGACTGAGCTCGGCGGCGTATCCAGTCTTCCGGTTCGTGCTCGACAAGTTCACATAGGGGCTCGACGAACTGCCAATACCCCGTGTAGCTGCTTCCCCAGAGGGCGGAGTAGCGAATCGCTGGGTCTCCGCTGGACATAGCATCCGTGATGCGATCGAATACTCCTCCGTCGAACTCTGGCGGCGCTGCCAGGCCGAGGCGAAGCACTGATTGCCCGACTGTCCGCACGGTGTCGGCTTCGTCGTATTCTCGGTAGAGCTCCTCCACCGTCCAGGCATTCAGATACCTTGCCACCGCCATGGCAAGCGAATCCGAATAGTCCTGATCCTCCCCGGTGACGACAATGTATCCGATGCCAGCAGTGGCGTCGACGATGTAATGCAGTGCGAGAGCTCCCAAGTGTCTTTCCCACAAGGGATTTCCTTCGGCCGCCCAGACGATCTGGCCGTCGACCTGGTTCTCCCGGTCTCGATCATTCTGGTGGACCACCGGCCACCCATACACTTGCGCATAGTCTTCGACGTCGTCCGCCGTGGTGTCCGGCCGCAGGACGTAGCGGCGCGTTTGGTGCACGAGAGCCTCGTTGGCTCCAGTCTTATCGGTGCTCACAGACTCATCCTGTCAGGATCCAGCGCCCCGGTCGGACAGGACGGAAGGTCCCACGCCGAGTCGCCGTGAGTGGACAGGACTCGGCACCCCATGGCCTCAACAGCGGCGAGTATCTCGGTGCGTGCCCGTTCTTCGTCAGCGAGCGGATAGCCGACGCGTATCTGATGTCCGTACGCCGTTTCGTAGGTCACTTCCCAATCGGACTCGGTGGCGACGAAGTGGTCCTGGTGTGCATCATCATCCGTCCAACTGCCGCGGCTTGCCGTGGGGGCCAGCCGCTCGCGCAGGATGCCAAGCCGTTCCGCGTAGGGCAGCGGCCCTTCGGACAACTCCACGTATACGTAGACGAGGTCTCGGTCGGGCGTGAACCATGGGGCGTCGAATGCTTCCCCCTCCTCTTCCGCCTCTTCGACTCGGAGTTCAATCTGTGCCGTGAGGAACTCGGCAGCACCGCAGTCCCACTCGTGGAATTCACCATCCCTTTGCTTCCACTTCACAACCTCCCATTCGTCCGGTTTTCCCTCGGTAAGCCAGCACAGCACGCCACCAAGGGAATCCAGCCCCCAGACCAACAGCCCACCGGGCTCTGGGTAGAGGGGAAACGGGAATTCCTCGGAGTGCTCTTCACGAAGTGGCCCCCAGGCGGTCAACAGCTCCTGGTTGTACTCGATGATGCGCTCTGGTGGGCAAGTGCTGAGCTCATCGCAGAACTGCCCGGCCCCATAGAGCCGGACCACCTGTTTGAAATCCGCAGGCAGCGAAAGGCCGAGCACTGCCTCCGTCTGCGTCCAGTCGGCATCTGCGCCCACAGGGTGGGCCGGCGGAGGCACCAAGGAGGTCAGCTTCTCAAGGCTCATGCCTCAGACGGTACCTACGCGGCCTGCGAAGCCCCTCCGGTGCTCAAGGGCCGGGGCGCCGACCGCTGTGTACGCGGCCACCGATGCAGTCCCGGGGCCCACTCGACGCAGTTGCCCCCTTGGCCGTCGCTGTAGCTGGACTTGATCCATGCGGGCCTCTCGTTCATGAGCGTCCCTCTGCTCCGCAGCGCTTCACGCCGTCGATGAATGTCTGCCAAGCGTCAGGTGAGAAGGACAGCGGCGCTCGGGTGGTGTCCTTACTGTCACGCACCGGGACGACCCCGCCGCCGGACACGAGACCCGGGGCCCACTCGACGCAATGTCCGCCCTGTTGGTCGGTGTAGCTGGACCTGATCCACATTGCGCTCATGTGCGCTCCTTACATTGCTGATTAGGGACTCAGAAGCCTTTGGCCCCAGCGCTGCGGCTCGCAACTGGTCGTAGAAGGATGACGCTCTGGAGAGGACATCCGGCGTCTCGTAGGACCGCCCGCCCTGCGGGCCCTCGACGTACACAACAGTCTTGCCGCCCGAGTAGTCCAGGATGCTGAACGGTGCGGTGAGTGCAACGCCTGCCGCATCGAAGGGCAGCACCTGCACGACCAACGTAGGATGACGTCTCGCCTCCTCCTCCACATGCAGCAGTTGCTCCGCCATGACTCGCGGAGAACCGATCTGCGTCCAGAGGCACGCTTCGTGCAGCACCACCCATACCCGAGGCGGATTACGGCGGTGCAGGATCTCCCGGCGTCGCAGACGGGTGACGACCAGTGCTTCCCGGTCGAGCTCCGGCGACAAATACCGACCGCTCTGCAGGACCGCCTGCGCGTACTCCTGAGTTTGGAACAAGCCCATGATGAGTGTCGTTGAGAAGTCCCGGATGCTGGTCGCTTCCCGCTCTGCATCAACGTAGGGCGCGAACCACTCCGGATACTCCCCCTTGACCACTCGCCGGAGCTGCCGGGCGAACAGATCGCCAGTGCCGAACGTGCGGTCACACGCCTCAGCGAACTTCGTGGAGGGCAGGATCTTCCCCGACTCCACTTGACTCACGTAGCTCTGGGTGTACCCGGTGGCGGAGGCAAACGCCGTCTGCGAGATCTTCCGCGCTGTCCGGACTCGTTGAACGTCAGCGCCGAGTCCCGGGGGGACATTAATACCCCCTAAGCGCTTGCGCGACGTACCCATACTGACAAGCCCCAACTACTCGCAAAGCTGCCCAGCTTGAAATCAGCGCCATAAAAGATGGCGCTGATAGCGAGCCATCATAGGTCCACCCGTGTTGTTCTCACCACAGCGAGTGACCAGCAACTACCGCGGCAGGTGAGACGCATGGAGCACCCCGAACCAACCAACGACGACCCGCAAGAAAGCCCTCCGCAGGAGCGGTGGGCCTGCGAGGACTGTGGGTGGTTCCGCACGATGATCAGTCGGGCGGCATTCGACCCGGAGCCGCGGGCCGACCTCGAAGCGCTCTTCGGCGCCCATCTGCACCGCAAGCACACGCCGGAGGCGCAAAGCGCGCAGCGGCGGTCGCGGGGTGTGTGAGATGTGGGCCGTGGGCGACGTGGCGCAGGACAGGAAGACCGGCATGACGGGCGAGATCATCCAGGTGACGGGGCCCGCGCCGTTCATCTACCGGCTCATGGTGCGTGAGGGTCGTTCACCCCTCGTCGTCTACCGCTATGGCGACCAACTCCGTCCCGTACCGCCCCACCTGGCGACCACTCGATCCGCCACCAGGTACTCTGCCCCGCAGTCCGGGCAAGCGGCCCGTCCGAAGAGGTAGGGCACGGCGCGGGCCACGCTGTCCTGGCTGTCGGCGAGGGCCCGATCGTGCAGGCGCTTTGCCAGGGGCTCCAGTTCGTTCGGCGGGAGGGGGCGGAGGGGGGACTTGGCGGCGGCCTTCAAGGCGTAGTCGTCGGTGGAGCAGAAGGTCTCGTCCTCTCCGATCACGACGAAGACGTCGACGCCGCAGTGCGGGCAGTCGACTTCGTACTCCCCGGTGTGGAGGCCCTCCAGGCAGCGAGCCCAGACCCCGATCCCCTCGAAGGCGAGCAGGGCCTGCAGCAAGCACACGTACTCGTCCGCGGCTGTCGTCCGGCTCAAGTGCTGGTCCGTGAGCCGGTGCAGGGTCGCGAGGGGAGCCCGGCAGGGGCTGAGGGGGCCGGTGGGGCCCGGTACGCAGGCGACGATCGCCCCGGCGGCCAGCAGTACGTCGGCCAGGCTCTCGGGGCCGCAGGCTGTCGCGATCCGGGCCAGGCGTGGAAGGGCTGCGAAGGCGGCCGGGAAGGCGGTGTCCAGCTGAGGGCACAGGTGATCCATCAGCTCGGACCAGACGCCGCTCGGGTCGGCCTCGAACCGGTCCAGCAGAGCTGGAACGTGCTCTGCCGAACCGCACGCATCGCTGAGCGTCGCCCAATCCGTCACGTACTCATCCAACCAGGCGGCAGCCAGGCGCACCTCGACCGTCTGGAGCTGAGGCTGGAGCTCATCGGGGTCGTCGGCACGTTTGCGGTCGGCGCCGTGGTCGCTGGCGTCGTCTCATGGGTGCCGGGCGGGGAGCCAGACGCGCATGGCGGAGGGGGCGCGTTCGGCCCACTGGTGGTACGGAACGAGGGGGAGCTCGACCGTCCGGGCGCCGTCCGGCGTGTGCGGGGCGGGGGCCGGTCCGTAGGGCCAGGCCGGTCCGGGACCGGGGCGGGGGGTGGTGAACGCGCGGACGAGGACCTGGCCGTCGCGTTCCACCGGCGCGGTGGCGGCGTCCACTGTCAGGGCTTCGAGGGTGGTGTCGGGCGGGAGGTCGAGGGATTCGGCGCAGTAGACGAGGGGGCCGCGTTCGACGGCCACGCAGCCGCGGGTGGCGTCGATGCGAGGGTCCGGCCATGTGTAGCGCGGGGATACCGGGATGCTCAGCCGGATCTCCTCGCCCGCGACGAGTTGACGGTCAACGACGGCCAGTCCGGGGGCTGCGGGGTGCTGGTGGCCGCCCTCGTCGAGTACCGCGCCGCGGGCCCAGGCGGGGACGCGCAGGCGCAGCGCCATCGGGCCCGCGGGCGCGCGCAGTACACGTACGGTCACAAGGCCGTCGTGCGGGTAGGCGGTGTCGACCTCGATCTCGACGGTGCGACCGTCCCCCAGTTGGGCGCTGATTTGTCCCGCGGCGTACTGCAGCAGTGTCAGCTCCCGCTCCCCCGCCGTGGCCAGGTAGGTGTGCCAGGTGGCCAGGGTGCGGGCGACGTTGGTGGGGCAGCACGATACGTCGAACCATGCGGCGCGGGCGCCGCCTTCGGCGCGCGGGCTCACCTCGTCGTCGGATTCCTCGCCGTCGTCGGATTCCTCGTCGTCGGATTCCTCGCCGACCGCCCGCTGGTGCAGCGGGTTGGCGTAGAAGAAGGCCCGGCCGTCCGAGCGCGGCGAGGTGGCGATCACGTTGAAGGCGGTGCGCTCGATGAGGTCGGCGTACCGCAGCTGTCCGGTGGCGAGATAGAGCCGCCAGGACACCATGACCGAGGCGACGCCCGCGCAGGTCTCGCAGTAGGCGCGGTCCGGGGGCAGCTCCCAGTCCTCGCCGAAGCCCTCGTCCTGGTGGCGGGAGCCCATGCCGCCGGTCAGGTAGGTGCGCCGCGCCACCGCGTTCGTCCACTGGCGCTCGACCGCGGCAAGGAGCTCGGCGTCGTCGCACTCCACGGCCACGTCGACCGCGGCGGCCGACAGATACAGCTGGCGTACGGCGTGGCCGCGCCAGGTGGCGGCCTTGCGGATCGGCTCGTCGTCCTGGAAGTAGCCGCCGCTCCCGATACCGAACGGGACCCTCAGGGTCCGGTGACCGCGGCGGTCGAGGAACAGCCGCGCCTGTTCCACGTAACGCTCCTGGCCGAGTGCGCGCCCCAGCTCGGCGAGGCCCACCTCGATCTCCGGGTGGCCGCAGATGCCCGGCAGCCCGTCGGGGCCGAAGGTCGCGCAGACGTGGTCGGCGGCCCTGCGGGCGACGGCCACCAGTTCGTCGTCGCCCCAGGTGCGCAGCCGGGCGACGGCCGCCTGCAGCAGGTGGCCCGTGCAGTACAGCTCGTGCCCGAACTCCAGGTCGCTGTAGCGGGGCGGGTGGTTCGCGTGGCCGAAAGCGGTGTTGAGGTAGCCGTCAGGGTCCTGGGCGCGGGCGACACGCGCGGTCAGCCGCCGTACGGCGGCGTCGTACGCGTGCTCGCCCGAGCGGCCGTACTCCCAGGCCAGGGCCTCGATGAGCTTGTAGACCTCGGAGTCGGAGAAGGACCATCCGGGCCGCTCGGGGCCGGTGGTGCCGTCCGCGACGCGGTCGAAGTTGGCCAGCCAGCCCAGCCGCTCCATCCACTCCTCGCAGTGCGCGAGGGTCGCGGTGGCGTTGGTGGCCTGCAGCTTCGCCCAGAAGCCGCCGGTGAGCGCCACCTCTCCCATGCCGAGTGGCCGGCGGGCGCCCCGAGTCGGGACGACCGGTCGGCCGCCGTTCGGACCGACCGCAGTCGTCGCGTTCTCCTCGGCCGTCACGCGGCTCCTCCCTGGTACTCGTTCAGCGGCACGTCCGCTCCCTCGCGGATGAAGACGGGGATGCGGTCGATGGGTGCGGCGGCTTCCACGGTGGTTCCGCCGTCGTGGAGTTCGCCGGTCGCGGTGTCGGTCCAGCGGGTGCCGGCCGGGAGGTGGACCGGCCGTGAGCGTTGCCCGGCCTGGGCGACGGGGGCGACAAGGATGTCCGGACCGAACAGGAACGCGTCGTCGCTCTGCCAGGCGCGCGGATCGTCCGGGTAGTCCACGAACAGGGGCCGCATCGGCGGCAGCCCGGTCTGCGCGGCGGTACGCATCTGCCGGTGGATGTAGGGGCGCAGCCGCTCGCGCAGGTGCAGCAGACCGGAGATGATCTCGTACGCCTCGTCCCCGTACGACCACACCTCGTTCGGTCCGCCCGATTGCGCGTACGAGGTGGGGGTGCGGGGTTCGCGGTCGCCGTGCAGCCGGAACAGCGGGCAGAACACGCCGAACTGGAACCAGCGGATCATCAGTTCTCGGTAGGCGGCGTCGCGTGCGTCGCCGCCGTGGAAGCCGCCGATGTCGGTGGTCCACCACGGGATGCCGGAGACGGCGACGTTCAGGCCCGCACGGATCTGCTGCCGCAGGGATTCCCAGGTGGCGGGGATGTCCCCGGACCACACCGCGGCGCCGTACTTCTGCGCGCCCGCCCATGCCGAGCGGCACAGCAGAACTGTCGTTCCGGCCTCGCCGTCGGCGGCCATTCCCTCGGCGAACAGCCGGGCGTTGTCCCGCGGGTAGATGCCGGCGACCTCGGCGCCGGGGCCCGCGTACAGGGCCAGGTTCGCCGGGTGGGCCGGGTTCAGCTCGGGTTCGCAGGCGTCGAGCCAGAAGACCCTGATGCCCAGGTCGCGGTAGCCCTTCCGGACCAGCTCCCAGACGTAGGTGCGGGTTTCGGGGTTGGTCGGGTCGTAGAAGGCCACCGGCATCGGCACGGCCATGTGCTTGTCCTGGATGGTCTGGTGGAACTCGGCGCCCTGGTCGGTGCCGACGAGCAGGCCGCGGTCCCGGTAGTCGGCGAAGTGCTCGGACAGCGGGGAGACGGTCGGCCAGATGGAGACCATCAGCTCGACGCCCAGTTCGGCCAGTTCGTCGACCATGGCCCGGGGGTCGGGCCACTCGCTCGCGTCGAAGCGGTAGTCGCCCATTGCCGACCAGTGGAAGTAGTCGGTGACGATCACGGACAGCGGCAGGCCGCGGCGACGGTGCTCGCGGGCGACGGCGAGAAGTTCGTCCTGGTCGCGGTAGCGCAGCTTGGACTGCCAGAAACCGCTGGCCCACTGCGGGAGCTCCGGGGCGTGCCCGGTGGCGTCGGCGTACCGGGCGAGGATCTGCGCGGGCGTGGGGGCAGCGGTGAACCAGTAGTCGATCTCCCGGGCCTGGCCCGCCTGCCAGCGGGTGGCGTTCTGCGCGAACTCGACCCGTCCGAGTGCCGGGCTGTTCCAGAGCAGTCCATAGCCGCGGTCGGACAGCACGAAGGGGATCGACACCTCGCCGTTGCGCTGTACGAGATCCAGGGCCAGGCCCTTGAGGTCGAGCCGGCCGTGGGTGCGCTGGCCCATGCCGTACAGCTGCTCGTCGGGGTGGGCTGCGAACTGCTGGTGCACCTCGTAGGCGCCGGAGCGGTTGCCGTGGAAGACCCGTGCGCCGGGCAGCCAGAAGTGCTCCCGGCTCTCGGACAGCAGCACGGCTCCGGTGCCGGTGCGGGTGAAGGTCAACAGCGGCTCGGGGTGGGCGGCGGAGCGGTCGAAGTCCACCGTCACGGTCAGCTCGCCGTGGACCATCGTCGCGTGGTCCTCGGCGACGTCGATCCGTGGCGCCGGGGACGGCGGAGGCACCTCGTCCAGCGCGCCGTGGCTCTCGGCCGGGATGCGGTACTGCGCCGCGCGTATCCGGACGCTGTCCGCGCCCCACGCCTGGATGGTCAGGACCTCGTGCCGGTGTCGGACTTCGAGGGCGGTGGTGGACGGGTGGAAGGTCACCATGGGTTTCAGTCCTTCACAGCGCCGGCGGTGACCCCGCCGGCGACGAAGCGCTGGGCGACGACGAGGAGCACGGCCGCGGGCACGGACGCGACAACGGCGGTCGCCATGATCGAGTTCCATTCGGTGGTGTTGTTGCCGATGTAGGCGTAGATACCGAGAGTGATCGGGATCGCCTCGCCGTTCCGGTCGAGGGTGGAGGCGAAGACGAAGTCCGACCACGCCCACAGGAACGAGAACAGCGACACCGTCAGAACGGCGTTGCGGCCCAGCGGCAGCACCACGGAGACGAAGGTCCGCCAGGTGCCGGCGCCGTCGATCCGGGCGGCCTGCATCAGCTCGGAGGGGATGCCGGACATGAAGGCGGCGAGGACCATCACGCCGAACGGGACGGCGATGGTCGAGTCGGCGACGATCAGCCCCCATACGGAGTTGATCCAGCCGAGCCGCACATAGACGGCGTAGAAGCCGATCGCCATGACCACGCTGGGGATCATCTGGGCGACGAGCAGGACGAAGCTGACCGTGCCTCTGCCCCGGCGGAGCAGCTTGGCGAGGGCGAACCCGGCAGGTGCGGAGATCAGCAGGGTGAGCGCCACACAGCCCAGGCCGATACCGAGGCTGGTGCCGAGGGCGGGCAGCTGGTCCCGCAGGACGTCGCCGTACCCCTCGAACGTCGGGTTCCAGGGGAACCAGTGCGGCGGGTCGGCCCGCATGTCCTCGGTCCTGGTGAGGGAGACGTTGAACATCCAGTACACGGGGAAGAGCATCAGCGCGGTGAGGAAGACGCCCAGTGCGGTCTTCCACCGGGTGCGGCGCCTGGGTGCGGGCGGTGCCGTGCGGGTGGTCATGGCTGCTCCTCCCCTTCGTCCATGTTTTGGCGGTCTTGTCGACGCTGCAGCTGGAGGTAGACGAAGCCGAAGGCCAGCGCCATGAGGATGAGCAGATTGCCGACCGTGGCCGCTGGGGAGAAGTCGGGCTGCCCGGTGCCGAACGCCTCGCGGTAGGACCAGACCGCCAGGGTGGTGGAGACGTTGCCGGGGCCGCCGGTGGTCATGATCCAGACAACGTCCACGACCTTGAGCGTGTAGACCAGGCCGAGCAGCAGCGTGATCGCCGAGACGGGGCGCAGGAGTGGGAACGTCACGCGCCAGAACTGCTGCCAGGCGTTCGCCCCGTCCAGGGCCGCCGCCTCGTACAGGTCCTCCGGGATGTTCTGCAGCCCGGCGTGCAGGATGACGAGGTTGAACGGGATGCCGAGCCAGATGTTCGCGGTGATCACGGAGGTCAGGGCCCAGTCCGGATCGGTCAGCCAGTTGATCTGGCCGATACCGAACGCCTCCAGGGCCGCGTTGACGATGCCGTTGTCGCCGGCCAGCATCCACGCCCAGGTGGAGCCGGAGACGATCAGCGGCAGCAGCCACGGCACCAGGAACATTGCGCGCAGCACTCCGGAGAGCCGGAAGTTGGCACGGAAGAACACCGCGAGGGCGAGGCCGATCGCGTACTGCGCGGCGATCGAGACGAAGGTGAAAAGCAGCGTGTTGCCCAGCGCGAGGCCGAAGGTGTCGGAGGTGAGGACATCGTGGTAGTTGGCAAGGCCGGTGAACTCGGCGTCGCCGAGCACGAAAGCACGGACCGTGTAGTCGTGCACGCTGAGTTCGAGGTTCCGGTACAGCGGATAGGCGTAGAAGATCAGCAGGTAGGCCAGGAGCGGGGCCAGGAACGCCAGTCCCGCCCACTGGGTGGAGCGGATGCGCCGGTGCCGGCGCTGCCGCGGTGGCGGGGCGACGGGCGGCGGCTCGCCGCCGGTGGCACGCTCGGCGAGCGCGACCGGCTTGGTGGTCACTCTCATATCGGTTTCCTCCGGACGGCGCTCAGCCGACCTTGTCCTTCGCGGTCGACTGCGCCTCCTGCAAAGCCTCCTTGGGGCTCTTGGAACCGCTGAGACTCTTCTGTACGGCGTTCCAGAGCGGCTCGGAGATCTTCGGGTAGTCGGTGCCGAGGTTGCCGCTGGTGCGGCCCTTGGCGGTACGCACTGCCTCGACCCACGGCTTCAACCTGGGCTCGTCCTTGAGGAGTTGCTCCTGGGTGGCCTTGGTCGGCGGGATGTAGTACGCGAAGGTCTTGGCCGTCTCCACCATCCCCTTGGGGGTGGTCATGCACTTCGCGATCTTCTTGGTGACCTTGTAGCGGCCGGTGTCCTTCTGGACGGGCGCGGTGATGAACTCGCCGCCGGTCGGGGTCGGGGCCACGCCGCCGTTCTTGCCGGGGATCTGGATGACGCCGGTGTCGAACTTCGCCTTCGCGGCGCTGTTGACCTGCCAGGTGCCGTTCACGGCGAAGGCGAACTTGCCGGTCAGGAACTCCTCCCAGGTCGTGTTCTGGGAGTTGTTGATCACCGACTCGGGGGCGTAGCCCTTGTTCCGCCAGCCGGTCCACAGCTTCAGCGCGTCGGCCGCCTCCGGCGAGTCGAGGTCGTGCAGATCGGCGCCGGCCCCCCAGAACCACGGCAGGAACTGGAAGGAGCCCTCCTCGGTGCCGATCCCGGCAAAGGTGATGCCCTTCTTGCCCGCTCCGGTCACCTTCTTCAGCGCGGCGGTGAGAGAGTCCCAGTCCTTGACCGAGGCCGGGTCGACACCCGCGTCGTCGAGGACGTCCTTGTTGTAGTAGAGCGCGAGCGTGTTGGCGCCGACGGGGATGCCGTACTCCTTGCCGTCCACGACACCGGCCGCCAGCAGGTTCTTGTCGATGCCGGAGGTGTCGAGGCCGAACTCCTTCATCGTGGCGAGCATGCCGGTGTCGGCGAGGGTGGAGACGGCCGGATTGTCGAGCAGCATGAGGTCCGGCGACGTGTTCTCCTGGGCCGCCAGGAGCGCCTGGTTGGTGAGCGCTGTGGTGTCGTACGCGGTTCGCTTGATCTTGACGCCGGCCTTGTCGCCGCACTTGGCGACGCGCTTGGCCCAGTCGGACGACTTCTTGTGCTGCGGGTACGGGTCCCACCAGGTGTAGGTGTCGCCGGACTGCGCGCCTGAGGCGCCGCCGGTGTTGGACGCGCATCCGGTCACGGCCAGGACGGCGGCCCCGAAGACGGCTATCGCGCGGGCGGGCTTCGATGCGCTGCTCATGATGTTCCTCCTTGAACAGATGAGGTGCTGGGTATCGCGGGAGGCGGCCCGGTACTGCCGCGGTCGACGAGCTCGGGCGGGAGGAGACGCAGGACGTGCGGCTCCGCGCGGTTCTCCGGCGAGACGATGCGGCGCACCAGCTGGGTCACGGCAAGCTCGCCGAGCCGGTCCGGCGCGCTCTCGATCGAGGAGAACGGCAGCGAGAAGGTGCGGGCGAACTCGTCGGAGTACCGGCCGACGACCGACAGGTCCCGCGGCGCCGCGAGTCCGCGTGCGTGCAGCACCGACGGCAGCGCCGCAGCGGCGGCCTCGTTGCCCAGCAGCAGGCCGGTGGCGGTCGGATGGGCGTCGAGCAGCGCGTGCAGGGACCGCCCGACCTGAGGCTGCTGTGACTCGCCGAAGGATGCGTGGAGCCGGATCCCTCGGGCCCGTGCCTGCTGGGCCACCGCGTTCTGCAGCCGCCAGACGTAGGCGCCGCCCCGCTCGACGACGTGCGCGGGCTGCGAGACGAGGATCAGTTCGCGGTGGTGCAGCCGGTACATGTGGTCGACCATCAGCCGCCCTGCCGCCTCGAAGTCGAGGTCGAAGACGTCCACTCCGGAGCAGTCGCCGGGCAGTCCGACCAGCGTGCCGGGCTGCGGGGCCGTGCGCAGCAGGGGCAGCCGGGCGTCGTCCTGCGCCACGTTGAGCAGCACGACGCCGTCGACCATCCGCGAGGAGGTGATCCGGCGGAGTGCGCGGGCGCCGTCGGCCTCCGTGACGAGCAGCGTGTCGTAGCCGAGCGCCCGCGCGGTGTCGCTGACGCCGCGGATGTACTGCAGCATGGCCGGGGCGAACTCGTCCTCGAAGAACTGGGCGAGCAGCCCGATCACCCGCGTCTCCGCGGTGGCCAGCGCCCGGGCACCGGCGTTGGGCGTGTAGCCCAGCTCCCGGGCCGCGTCCCGGACGCGTTCTTGTACCTCCTGGGAGATGGAGCGCTTGCCGGACAGCGCGTACGACGCCGTACTGCGTGACACTCCGGCGGCGCGGGCGATATCGCCGATGGTGACCATGCTGCCTTCTCTCTCGGGCCGTTGACGTCCAACAGCCGGCTGTCGTCGGCGGCCCTCGTCCGAGGGCCGCCGACGGCTTCTACGGCCGTTTCGCGAACCGTGCGAGCGTGATCTTGTCGAGCACGGGTGCGTGCCGCGAGCGCAGCAGGATGCCCGGGAATGTGTCGGACGCGTAGGACGTGCCGTCGAAGTTGGGCAGCTCCTCGGCCGAGAACCGGATCGTGTTGCTGCCCCTCTTCAGCCGCACGGGGACGGTCTGCTCCCAGAAGTTGTTCTCGTGGAACGTGTGCGGGAACAGCGTGCGGCGCGGCTCGGCTCCGTTGACGGAGATGTCCGCGGGCCGGGCGAGCGGATCCGGGTTGTAGTGGGTGGCCTCGGACTGCTCGGGGTTGGAGTAGCGCACGCGCATGGCGTACAGGCCCGCTTCATCGGCCTTGACCCGGAAGGTCGCGGTGTTGCCGTTGCCCGGCTTGCCGCCGATGCCGCGTACCGCGGAGCCGTCGTCGGCCAGCGACAGCTTCGCCGGTTCGGCGGAACCGGCGAGCTCGGCGTCCTCGGCCTGGTAGACGGTCGGCTGAAGGGCCTTGGAGGTCCGCTCGGCGGCGAGGTGGTCGATGAGCGTCGTGCCCGACTTCCCGGTGACGGTGACCTTGTTGATGCCGCCGGACAGGGAGGCGGCCACCTTCTTGGCCGACGGCGTGACGTGCAGTGCGTCCTGGCCGTTCACGCTGAGCTGCGCCTGCCCGGCACCTCGGGTGGCGAGGGAGAGCGTGGACTCCGTGTCGGCGGGCGAGTAGACCCAGAAGGTCGCGCTGTCGCCCTCCTTGATCTCCGCAGCCCCCGCGCCGGTCATGCCGCCCTGGTCGTAGACGGGGCGCCCGCCGTCCAGCGCGGCCAGCTCGCCCTCGTAAACCGCCTTCTGGGCCTTGGGATCGGGCCGGCTGAGCTTGAGCCGGTCGACGATCGCGTCACCCTTGGTGGCCCGCTTGCCGTCGAGGCTCTTGGCCGCGAGCGAGAGGGTGTGCTTGCCCTTGGTCAGCTTGACGGTGGTGTCGGTGTGGTCCCAGACCACCCATTTGTAGCCCAGTGGCAGGGACAGCTCCTGCTCGGCGCCGCCGTCCACCGTGAGGAACACATTGGTGGGGCCCTGTTCCTTGACCTTGTCGAAGGTGTTGAGCGAGTTGGCGAAGACGCTCAGGTCGTAGGTGCCGTCCTCGGGTACGTCGACGGTGAAGTCGAGCTTCACATCGGAGCCCGTCCGCAGGCCCCCGACGTCGTGACCGCCCGAGGTGTAGAACTTCGCCACGTCGGACGGTGAGCCCTCGGGGCCGTTCTTGCTGTAGCCGGAGCCGGTGTGCGCGGCATCCTCGGCCTCGTAACCGGCCTCCCACCGGGTCGTGGGAGCCGAGGTCCCGGTGTCCCTGCCGCCCGGGGCGAGGACGATCTCGTACGCCGACGACTCCTTCAGCGCCGGCATGCCGTCGTCGCCGAAGTCGAACGCCACCGAACCGTCGTCGCGGACCTTGACGTCTCGCTCCGCGATCAGCCGCGGCCGGGCGGAGTCGCCGATCTGCCCGGTCCACGGGATCTCACGGATCCAGGCGTGCACCTCGTCCCCGAAGACCTCGTCCGGCACATGGTCGAACGTGATGTGCCCGCCGCCGTCGGAGCCGCCGAAGAGCGTCCGCGCCTGGCGCTTCTTCCGGTCCAGGGACGCCACGCCCTGCATGGTGTAGTTCTCGCCGGGGGAGGGCGGGTTCACCTGCACAGTACGGCCGGTCATGCTGCCGTACGCCTGGTAGAGCCACCACTGGCCGTTGCCGCGGTTGGACTGGACGGCGGAGTCCGACAGATTGCCGTCGATGTTCCAGTACGCGATGTCGGCGTCGACCTTGGACTCCTCGATCGCGGAGATCCACTGGATCATCTGGCCGGGGACCGAGGTGTGGTAGTTGTACGCGTACTCATTGATGTTGACGGGCAGTTCGGTGCCCTCGTGCGCAGTACCGGCGAAGACCTTCTTCTCCCAGCCGCGGTACTTTCTGACGCTGGTGCGGATCTGCTCCGGGTGGCTCAGCTCGTGCCAGGTCATGACCTCGGGGACGGTGCCGGCCTGCACCGTGTGCTTCAGAAAACCCTCGACCTGGTTGAACAGAACACTGGTGTTGGGTCCGGCGATCCGCGCATCCGGCATCTTGTCCTTGATCAGCCGGTTCACGTCGTCCCACGCGGCGAAGTAGTCGTCCGGCTTGTCCAGCCAACTGGTGCCGTTGTAGCTCCACTTGCCGGTGCCGAACATATTGCCCTCGGGTTCGTTGAAGGGCACGAAGACGATGTTGTCCTGGTACTTCGCGGGCAGCTTCCGGACCTGGTCGACCTGCTTGGCGATCTTCTCCTGGTAGATCCGCATCTTCTCCGCCGGCGTGTCCCCCTCCCACTGGTAGGGGAAGCCGCGGTGGATGTCGGTCATATAGATGTAGACATCGCCGTCCGTACTGTCCGCGATCGGCTTGACGACCTCGAGCGCGTCGGCGCCCGGGTGCTGCGGTCCGTCCTGCGCCTTGGTGGAGACGGTGCGCAGATTCATTCCCTCGATGAGGTTGTTCGTCGGCACGTCCTGCCCGTAGAGCCCGTACAGGGATCCGGACGCGCCGCCATGGAACGCTCCGGTCTCCTTGCCGAGGTCGACGGTGAGCTCCCCCTCGGCGGCGGACGCCGGCTTCGGTGGGCCCGCGCCCAGCAGGCCGATCCCCAGCGCGACGGCCAGCGCCGCGGACAGGCCCGCACGGACCTGTCCCGTTCTCGGGCGTCGCTGCCGTGCTCTCGCACGTATCTGTCGCGCTCTCGGTAGCACCATCGTTGCGGCTCCTGCGAGATGTCGGAGGGCTGTCGAACCGGTTCGACACAGTCGAGGGCTGTGCCGAACCGGTTCGACATCCCGGAGATTCAGTGCCTTCTCGGTGTGCGGCTGGAACGGAGGCCAGGGACACGCATGCGCGCGCCGTGGGAGGTCGGAGAGGGACGGCGTCCGAACCCGGTTGAGCCGTTCGAAATATCGGACGTCATCCCATCTGCCGAACGCAACATAGGGCGAGGCAGATGGGGCGTCAATGCCCTGCGCAGCACCTTTCACAGCCGGATCTCGCCTCATCGAGCGCGTCGCCGCTCTCACGGGACGCGAGACGGAGGTCCTCCCGCTCGTCGTCCGGGATGTCGACCTGGAGATCGCCAGTCCATATCCCTGGAACAGCACTTGGAAGCGTCCCGGAGCGGTCGACCCATATCGCCGCACACAGCAGCAATGAGCAGATTTTCGGGAAATTGCTTCTAAGGTGCCGTTAAGGGTGCCTCGGAGCCGACGAGAAATGAGAGGGACGTATGGCATTCGCGTTCAGCCGGTTCGCCCGGCGCGGCGCGGTCCTCGGTCTCGCCTTGGCGCTGGTGACCGCCACAGGATGGGAGGCCGGTGCCGCGCCGGGGCGCGCCGAGGTCCTCGCACTGGTCAATGCGGAGCGGGTCCGGGCCGGCTGCCCCGTGGTCGCCGGGAACAGCGCGCTGCGGAGGGCCGCGCAGCAGCACAGCACGCGTATGGCACATGCCCGGCGCCTCTCCCACACCCGGCCCGGTGGCTCCCCCGGCCGACGGGCGGCCGCCAAGGGCTACCGGTTCCGGCGCGTGGGAGAGAACCTCGCGCGGGGCCAGGGGAACGCCGTCGAGGTGGTGAGGGCGTGGATGCGCAGCCCGAAGCATCGCGCAGCGCTGACCAACTGCGCCTACCGAGACGCCGGTGTAGGGGTGAGCGACGGACCCGGGGGCCCGTGGTGGACGCTGATGCTGGCCAGCAAGCGGAATTGACACCACCGGCAGGAGCACACAGGACCGCGGCCCGGTGTGTGGGGCACCGGGCCGCGGAAGGTGAGGGTGTTGGACGAGTGTCGTCCCTCGTCACCCGCTGTTGTTCAGTTGTGTGTCACTTGACGACGTTCAGCAGCAGGTTGGGCGAGCCCTGACCCGGGTTGCCGACGACGTCCTTGGACGCGCCCTCGGTCAGCGCCTTGGAGACGGCGTCCGGCTTGGCGTCCTTGTGACCCGAGAGGTAGACCGCCGCGGCGCCCGCGACGTGCGGCGAGGCCATCGAGGTACCGGAGATGGTGTCGGTGGCGTCGTCGCCGGTGTTCCAGGCGCCGGTGATGTCCACGCCGGGGGCGTACACATCGAGTACTTCTCCGTAGTTGGAGAAGTCGGCCTGGGCGTCCTTGTTGTCGGTCGCGCCGACCGTGATGGCTTCCTTCACCCGGGCCGGCGAGCTGTTCCCGGCGTCCGTGGACTCGTTGCCCGCGGCCACCGCGAAGGTGACACCGGCCTTGATGGAGTTCTGCACGGCCTTGTCCAGCGCCTCGTCCGCGCCGCCGCCCAGCGACATGTTGGCGACCGAGGGGGCCTTGGCGTTCTTGGTGACCCAGTCGATGCCCTGGACGACCTGCTCGGTGGTGCCGGAGCCCTGGTCGTCCAGGACGCGGACGGCGACCACGTTGGCCTTCTTCGCGACGCCGTGCGCCTCGCCCGCCACCGTGCTGGCGACGTGCGTGCCGTGCCCGTTGCCGTCGTTGGCGTCCTCGTCGCCGTCGACCGCGTCGAAGCCGCTCTTGGCGCGGTCGCCGAAGTCCTTGTGCGTGGTGCGGACACCGGTGTCGATGATGTAGGCGTTCACACCCTCGCCCGCGCCGTCCGGGTAGGTGTACTTCTTGTCGAGCTTCAGCTCGGGGGTGTCGATCCGGTCCAGACCCCAGGAGGGCGGGTTGGCCTGCTCGCCGGCGAGGGAGTGCTTCTGGTTCGCGTAGACCTTGTCGACCGCCGGGTCGGCCGCCAGCTTCTTGGCCTCGTCGGCGGACATCTTCGCGGAGTAGCCGTTGAGGGCCTTGGTGAAGGTCTTGCGCACCTTGCCGCCGTGGTCGGCAATGACCGACTTGCCCTTCGCGGCGGCCGACTTGGTGCTCACGGCCGACTTCTTCATCGTGACGATGTAGCTGCCCTTGACGGCCTTCGCCGAGTTCGCCCCGACGACGGTGCCTTCCGTCTGCGCCTCCGGAGACGCGTTCGCGGGGAGCGCCGAGACGGTGCCGATGGCTGCCGCGGCCACCGCCGCCGATATGCCGAGAGCAACTTTCTTGCGCGTCACTGCCATGGGGAGGGTTCCTCCTCGTGTGGGGGATGCGCCTGTGGGGTGCGCGATCGGAACGCTAGGCGCCTGTACCGAGCAGGACAAGGGGGCCCGGGTGACGCGGGTAGACGGTCAATTGCCGTACAAGGGGCCATTCTTGGCGGTTCGGGCAGGGCTTGGCGGTGCCTTGGCAGGCGATGGCGGGTGCGACTGCGGCTGGGTCCGGGCCTGTTACGGCTGAGTCTGCTGGGTCTGGGATTGGGGCTGGGACTGGGTCTGGGTCTGGGTCTGCGACTGCGTCTGGGGGAGCCAGCCGAGGCTGGCCGCGCGGACGCCGAGTTGGAACCTGGTCGTTGCGCCGAGGCGCTCCATCAGCCCGTGCAGCCGCCGCTGGAAGGTGCGGTAGCTGATGCCCAGCTGGCGGGCCATCACCTGGTCCGTCATACCGGTCGTCAGCAGCGCCAGCAGCTTGGCCTCCTGCGGGCTGGGCCCGTCCGGTGCCCCCGGGCGGCGGCCCGACAGATACTCCGAGATCGGCAGCGCCCTGCCCCACAGCACCTCGAAGAACTCGCACAGCACCTCCAGCAGCCCGGAGGGGTGTACGACGACGCTGCTGGCCAGTTCGTTCGGCGCGGCGCGCAGCGGGATCAGTGCGATGCGGTCGTCCGCGATCAGCATCTTCGTCGGGGTGTCCGCCATCACCCGGGCGTCCTCGCCCAGTTCGGCCGCTGCGCCGATGTCCTTGTCGAACCGGTGGAAGGTGGTGAGCCCTTCTGTGTCGTAGATCACCCGGTAACTGATGCCGCGCCGCATCATCTGGGCCTGCACCGGCATCATGCCGGTCTTCGGGTCGAGGCGGTCGGGGTCGCTGTTGGCGTAGGGCGGTCGGTCGATGCCCCGTATCTCGCCGCGTGCGCTGCGCTGGAGCTGGTCGACCTGGCGGATGACGGCGGCCCGCCCGGTGACGATCTCCACCAGCTCCAGCGGGTCGCGGCCCGCGGTGTGCGCCCGGAAGCGGGCTGCCAGATGCTGGATGTGGCGGCGTGTGCGGTGGATCTCCTCCTCGCGGGCGAGCAGGAGGGACTCGAAGGCGATTTCGGGGGCCACTGGGAGGTAGCGTTCAGCTCCCTTGCCGCCCTGGTCCGGCCGGCTGCCCTGGTCCGGCTTGCCGGCGCCGTCCGCCTTGGCGCCGTCCGCCTTGCTGGCGCCGTCTGCGGAGAAGCGTCCCACCAGGTTGAGCTTCTCCAGGGAGGCGAGTGCGGCGCGGACGCGAGCGGCACTCACTCCGGCGGCGGCACGCAGCTCGTTGACGGTCACGGCACCGTCCACCAACGCCTCGTAGACCTGCTGCTGGACGGGGTCGAGATCAAGAGCCTCCAACATGCTGGGCATCCTGTGCGCGGTGGCGAGTTCACGTCAATGACCGAACACCGCCAGGTCATCGGCAAATACGGAGGAAGCCTGTGGAATCCGACGCGGGCGCCGGTGCGGGGCCGTGCGGCCCCGGCGCGGAGTCGGCCACCGCGGCGCGGACGGGGCCCACCCCGGCGCGGTGCCGCGCGGGGCCGCACGGGGTCGCCGCATACCCCCGCCGGGCATCCGGTTAGGGTGAGCGCATGCTGACCGGCGAGCGCGCACCCGGCACCCGCACCGTGTGGTGCGGGCGGGCGCTGCTGCTTGCCGCGCTGCTGCTGGGGCTCGTCACCATGCATACCCTCGGGCACCTTGTACCCGAGCGCCCGGCGATGGAGGAGCACGTCGCCGCGGCCCCGGCTCCGGCTCCCGCTCCGGCCGCGGTCGACGCTCCGGGCGCGGTCGCGGACCATGCCATGGGCCACCACATGTCCTCCGAGGGCCACGCCCCGGCTCATGACAACGGGCACGGGACGGGGACGGACCCGCTCTCGGTCTGTCTGGCCGTGCTGGGGGTGTGGACGGCCGCCGCGCTGCTGGGTGCGGCAGTGCTGCTGGTGTGGCGTACCGAGCCGTTGGCGCCGTTGCGGGACCAACGGCTGCGGGTGTTGTGGCCGTTGCCGCCGCCGCGTACGGCGTTGCGGCTTGCGCAGTTGTCGATCCTGCGGATCTGAGAGGGCCGCACGTCCCCTCTTCAAGCTCCCTGTCGGCCGAGGGCCTCAGGGCGAGAGGACGTGGGCGCGTATCCGCAAATCGAGCGACAACACCGTGAGGTACACATATGCGTTCCCTTCCCACGCGCCGGGCCGTGCTCGGAACCGGCGCGGCACTGGCCGGCGGCGGGCTGCTGACAGCCTGCTCCGGTGACGGCCACGGCGGCCACAACGACAAGGCGGCGGACGGCTACGTCGAGCCCGGCGGGTCCGAGGTGCGGGCCGCCGAGGCCGAACGGCCTGAGGGCCGGACGGAGAAGGTGCGGCTCACCGCGACCCGTACCCGTCTCGAACTGGGCTCCGGCACCACCGTGCCCACCTGGGCGTACGGCGATCGGGTGCCCGGCAAGGAGATCCGCGTCACCGCGGGAAACACACTGGCGCTCACCCTCGCCAACCACCTGCCGGAGGCGACCTCCGCGCACTGGCACGGGCTCGCCCTCCGCAACGATATGGACGGGGTGCCCGCACTCACCCAGCGGGAGATCCGGCCGGGCGCCGACTTCACCTACCGGTTCGCGGTCCCGCAGCCGGGCACGTACTGGTTCCATCCGCACTCCGGCGTCCAGCAGGACCGCGGGCTGTACGCGCCGCTGATCGTGGAGGACCCGAAGGAGCCGCTGCGGTACGACAAGGAGTGGGTGGTCGTTCTCGACGACTGGGTGGACGGCGTCGACGGGTCGACGCCGGACTCGGTCCTGGCCGAACTGCGTCGGGGCATGGACCACGGAGGCGGCATGGACCACGGGGGCGGTGACGACAGTGGCGGGCACGACATGCACGGCATGCACGGCATGGGTGGCCGCTCCGAGCCGTCGCCGGGAAAGGACAGCCCCTCGCGGATGATGATGGGGGCTGCCAGTGAGGTGCTGGGCGGGGACGCGGGCGATGTGAAGTACCCGCACTATCTGGTCAACGGCCGGGTTCCGGCAGACCCCGAGACCTTTCGGGCGAAGCCCGGTGACCGTATCCGGATCCGCTTCATCAATGCGGGCGGTGACACGGCTTTCCGGGTGGCGCTCGGGGGCCATCGGATGACGGTCACGCACGCCGACGGCTATCCGGTCGAGCACGCCGCCACCGACGCGCTGCTGCTCGGTATGGGCGAGCGGTACGACGTGCTCGTGACGGCGGAGGACGGTGTCTTCCCGCTCACCGCGCTGGCCGAGGGCAAGAAGGCGACGGCCCGGGCGCTGCTGCGTACCGGCTCAGGGGCTGCGCCCTCTCCCTCGGTCCGTCCGAAGGAGCTGGCGGGCACGCCGCTGACCGCCGAGAAGTTGAAGGCGGCCGGCTCGGCGCGGCTGGAGATGGGCAAGCCGGACCGTACGGTCACGCTGCGGTTGACCGGCTCCATGGCGAAGTACGACTGGGGGCTCAACGGCAAGCGGTACGACCCGCGGCAGCGGCATGCCGTCACTGCGGGTGAGCGGGTGCGGCTGCGCTTCGTGAACGCGACGGAGATGTGGCACCCGATGCATCTGCACGGCCACACCTACGCACTGCCGGACGGCGGACCCCGTAAGGACACCGCGATCGTGCTGCCGGGGAAGACGCTGGAGGTGGACTTCGACGCGGACAATCCGGGGCTGTGGATGGTCCACTGCCACAACGTCTACCACGGTGAGGCAGGCATGATGACGGTGCTTGGCTACCGTAAGTAGTCGTCGCGGGGAGGGCACCCAGAGAACAGGGGACTCCCCCCCCCCCCCCCACCCCCCCCCCCCAA